>NZ_FMCH01000196.1 GCF_900091855.1 Streptomyces sp. DvalAA-14 | reverse complement strand
GCCTTGCGGGCCCGATGTCTGTGGGCCGGCCGACGGTGGGCCAGCGGGAGCCGCCGCGCCGGCCCGGCAGCACCGGCCGGCGAGGAGGCGGACACCGGCTGCTGGCCGGTGGCCGAGGCCTGCGCCACCGAGGCGCCGCGGTGCCCGCGCCGACCGGCTCCCGGCTCGGCTCTTCCTCGCCCGAGCCGCGCGGACCCACCAGGGAAGGACCGGCCACCGGAACGGCCGAGGAGCGCCGGCGGCGCCGCCACCACTCCCAGCCCTCGACGAGCACCTCCTCGGCGCGCGCCATGGCCGGCTCGAACCAGGGCAGCGCCAGCAGGATCAGCAGGCCCGCGGCCCAGCCGAGCAGTACATCGCTGACCCAGTGCGTCCCGAGGTAGACCGTGGTCGCGCCCACGCCGAGGGCGAGCAGGGCGCTGACGACCGAGCCCAGCCGCTGGGCGCGCTGGGTGGTGGCCAGATACGCCAGCACGCCCCAGGTCACCACGGCGTTCGCGGTGTGGCCCGACGGAAATATATCGCCGCCGGCGAACATCTCGGAGGAGCCCACGGTCGTCGCGTAATGCGGGCCGAGCCGCCCGAGGCCGTATTTCACGGCGCCCACCGTGATGTTCAGCAAAAGGAGCGAGGTGCCGAGCACCAGCAGGGGGTGCAGGGTGCGGCGGTGCCACGATCTCCAGCCGAGCCAGGCGAGCACTATCACCGCGGTGGGACCACGCTGGCCGAGGACCACGAAATAGTCCAAAAATGCGTGGATCTGCGGCCATTGTTTGTAGGGACGCCACAGCATGACCTGCCAGTCGAGCGTCACCAGCTTGGAGGTGGTCAGAACGCCCACGACGATGGCCACGTAGGACGCCAGCGTCAAGCCGAACAACCAGACGCGTGTTCGGCTCATCCGCGGTAGGTCCCGTCTGGTCGGGTGCTCCACCGTGCGGTGGAGCCTGTCATCGGTACGCACTGAATCGACGTTACAGCGTGTGACGGCATGGATCGGCAGAACTGGCCGCTTTGTAATGACGATGTGATGTGGAGTTGGTCTCCTCGGCCCTTTGCGGGCGGCGATCGAGGCGAATACCGGAAGCGGCTGGAGTTTATGTTCGGGTGTTGATGCTCACACCCCTGTCTTCTTATATATCGCTTATTTCCCTGGACTTTCTCCGCAGTTTCCCCGGCGATAGCCGGGTCGGCGGTCGGCGGAGCCGCCGCGGCCCGGTCGGCACAACGGCTGACGACCACCTGGAGGCACCACGTTATGACACAGCGTCACGCAGACGAGTGACGTAAGCGGAAGATGTGGTTCCGCCTCGCGTACGCTGTCGTACCACTCGTTCGTGGAGGTGGGCCTATGGCACGGCCGGTCAGCCGGTGGACCGTCCTGGTCGTCCTCTGCGTCAGCCTGCTGGTTGTGGCACTGGACGCCACTGTTCTGCAGGTGGCCGTGCCCTCGCTCACCGAGGATTTGCGACCGGGTTCCCAGGAACTGCTCTGGATCGTCGACGCGTACTCGCTGATCGCCGCTTCCCTGCTGATCCTGTTCGGCACTCTCGGTGACCGGATCGGCCGCCGCCGTGTGCTGCTGCTGGGCTACGCGCTGTTCGGCGCCGCCTCCGCGGCGGCCGCCTTCGCGCCCAGCCCGCACATCCTGATCGGCGCCCGCGCGCTGCTCGGTGTCGGCGGCGCCATGATCATGCCGGCCACCTTGTCGATCCTGCGCCAGGTCTTCCCCGACCGGCGCGAGCGGGCGATGGCCATCGGCCTGTGGAGCGCGGTCGCCGCCGTCGGCGCGGCGGTCGGCCCGGTGCTCGGCGGCTTCATGGTCGAGCACTGGTGGTGGGGCTCGGTCTTCCTGATCAACATCCCCCTGATGGCGGTGATGCTCCCGCTGGGCCGGCTGCTGCTGCCGGAGTCGCGGGGCGGTTGCGACGGACCGTGGGACGTGCTGGGCGCGCTCACCGCGGCCGGCGGCATCCTCGGTGTGGTGTTCGGCATCAAGCGGCTCGGCGGGGGCGCGGGTCCGATGGACGCCTCCGTCTGCCTGTCCCTGCTGGCCGGCGCTGCCTTGCTGGTGCTGTTCGTACACCGCCAGCGCCGCCGCGAGCATCCGTTGATCGACGTGCGGATGTTCACCCGGGTGGCTTTCTCCACCTCGGTCGGCTGCATCGTGCTGGCAATGCTGGCGCTGGTCGGCCTCGAACTGATCGCCGGGCAGTACCTCCAGCTCGTCCTCGGCCTGAGCCCGTTCCGGACCGGACTGCGGCTGCTGCCGCTCACCTTCGCCGCCATCGCCGCCGGCCTGGCCGGCTCCCGGCTGCTGCACCGCTTCGGACCGCGCCGGATGGTCGTGGCCGGTTTCCTGGTCACCGCGCTGGCGGTGCTGATCCTGACCGACATGGGCCAGACCGACCGTCCGGGCCTGCTGACCACCGGCTTCGTCCTGCTCGGATTCGGCCTGGAGACGACCCTGTTCGGTGCCTACGAGTCGATGCTCAGCGAGGCGCCCGCCCACCAGGCGGGCGGCGCGGCGGCGATCGGCGAGACCTCGTACCAACTCGGCGCGGGCATGGGCATCGCGCTGCTCGGCAGTGTGATGAACGCGGTCTACGCGCCGCACGCGCCCGGGGTCGGCAGCGCGGACACCGCGGCCGCCGGCCAGTCGCTCGGCGAGGCGTACGACGTCGCCCACCGGCTCGGCGGCAGCTCGGGAGCCGCCCTCAGGCACGCCGCGCGTCACTCGTTCGTGCAAGGCATGCATGTGACCTTGCTGGTCAGCGCCGGGCTGCTGCTCGCCGGCGCGGTCGCGGCGCTGCGGCTGCCCCGGGTAATGGAGTGCGGTCCGCGCGACGACGAACTCGATCCCGCGGTCGGATCGGCCGGGCAGGAGGCCGACACGGCCCGCCGGCGGGCCGCCGCGGCGGTCCGCTCTGGACGAGCGAGAGACTGAGCCCGTAACGTCGGCCCCGAGCCGCGGTGACCACCGCTAGTTTTCGGGCCGGAGGTCCAGCCATGTCCGCACGCCCCTCGTCCAGGCCCCCCTTCGACCCGTCCGACCCGCTGGATCTCGACGATCTGCTCACCCCCGAGGACCTCGCGGTCCGCGACATCGTCCGGGACTGGGCCGCCGACCGGGTCCTGCCGCACGTCGCCGACTGGTACGAGCGCGGCGAACTGCCCGTGATCCGCGAACTCGCCCGCGAACTCGGCTCCATCGGAGCGCTCGGCATGCCGCTGACCGGCTACGGCTGCGCCGGGGCCAGCGCGGTCCAGTACGGCCTGGCCTGCCTGGAACTGGAGGCCGCCGACTCCGGCATCCGCTCCCTGGTCTCCGTCCAGGGCTCACTGGCGATGTACGCGATCCACCGCTACGGCTCGGCCGAGCAGAAGGAGCGCTGGCTGCCGCCGATGGCGGCGGGCGAGATCATCGGCTGCTTCGGACTGACCGAACCGGACCACGGCTCGGACCCGGCCGGCATGCGCACCCGCGCCAAGCGCGACGGTTCCGACTGGGTGCTCGACGGACGCAAGATGTGGATCACCAACGGCTCGGTGGCCGGCGTCGCCGTGGTGTGGGCCCGGACCGACGACGGCGTGCGCGGCTTCCTGGTGCCGGCCGGTACCCCGGGTTTCTCCGCCCCCGAGATCCACCACAAGTGGAGCCTGCGCGCGTCGGTCACCAGCGAACTGGTCCTGGACGGCGTACGGCTGCCCGCCGACGCGGTGCTCCCCGAGGTCACCGGGCTGCGCGGCCCGCTGGGCTGCCTCAACCACGCGCGCTACGGCATCGTGTGGGGGGCGATGGGCGCGGCCCGGTCCTGTTTCGAGGCCGCGCTGGAGTACGCCAAGGGCCGGGAGCAGTTCGGCCGGCCCATCGCCGGCTTCCAGCTCACCCAGGCCAAACTCGCCGACATGGCGGTGGAACTGCACAAGGGCATCCTGCTCGCCCACCATCTGGGACAGCGGATGGACGCCGGACGGCTGCGCCCGGAGCAGGTCAGCTTCGGCAAGCTCAACAATGTGCGCGAGGCGATCGAGATCTGCCGGACCGCCCGGACGATCCTGGGCGCCAACGGGATCTCGCTCGAATACCCGGTGATGCGGCACGCGACGAATCTGGAGTCCGTACTGACCTACGAGGGCACCGTGGAGATGCACCAGCTCGTGCTGGGCAAGGCTCTCACCGGCCTGGACGCGTTCCGCGGCTGAGGCAGCGCCGCCTGACGGCCGCGGACCCCCGGGGGGCGACCCCGACCCCCGGGGGGTTCAGCTCTGGTTGAAGAAGCGGTCGCCGCCGTGGCGGGTGTCCGCGTTCATGACGGAGTAGGCGGTCGGAGTCAGCAGGAAGACCCGGGTGGCCACGCGCTCGATGGAGCCGCGCAGCCCGAAGGTGAGGCCGGCCGCGAAGTCGACGACGCGCTTGGCGTCGGCCGGCTCCATGCCCGTGAGGTTGACGATCACCGGTACGCCGTCGCGGAAGAGCTCACCGATACCGCGTGCGTCCCGGAAACTGTCCGGGGTGACGGTGGCGATCCGGTGGCCCTGTTCCTCGGCCGACTCGGTGGCCACCCGCACCCGCGGGTCCGTCACCCAGGTGTCGGCACGTTCGGAGCCCTCGCCGTAGTCGGCGTACTCCTCGTCGTAGTAACCCTCGCCGCCGTTGTCGTCGACGAGGCCCAGCCAGGCACTCGCCCGTCGTACCGAACCCATGGACGCCTCCTCTCTCACACGCGGTCGTACCGTCCGCTGTTCCTATGGTCGTCCATAATGCGGATGAAGTGCCATGCGGATTGCCGCCACTCAGGCGACTTGTGACGGTACTGGCACACACGATAGTGGCGCACCGTCAAGCCGCGTGAGGGTTAAGCGAGGTGACGGTTCGATGGGAACTTCCTTCACGTGCGGGTGATTCAGGGGGCCGTACGGCCCTACCTGCCCCGTGAAGGCGGTCCGATAACCTCACCGGCGGCACAAGTGACGAGCTCAGCGGGGGTACGCGAAAGCGGTCGAGATCACAGCCCGGCGCCGCGGCCCCGAGGCCGACGGATCGGCGGAGGTCCGGATCGGCCACACGTGCGAGGCGCGCGGCGCGGGCCGGCGCGCGGGCAGGGGCAGTTCACCCGGACCGGCCGCCGGGGCGGTGGGCGGGGAGCAGCGCGGAGCGCTATGGCGCGGAGGGCCCGAGGGAGGGGCCGGTGCGGCTGAACGATGCGTGTGTGAAGACGGGACGATCCGTCGGACGTCTGTCGGAGAAGGTCAGTGGCAACAACACGACGCCGACCACACCCGACCGAAGTCGATGTGGTCGCGGGTGACCAGCTGACAGCTACGCATGCGCACAGTGCAGCAGCCGGGCGGCGCATCCGTCAACCGCGCTGAGACGCGGCGTCCACGTATCGGACACGCTTGACAGGCGGTGTCGCGCTCGGCAAGCCTCGACCCACGGTCCCCGGACCCAGCCGCGTTGAGGGACGCGGCGGCTGTGTGAAGGCGTCTCCCGCCTCTTCCGCGTGTCCACGGAGCCTTCGCATGCCTGCCGAAACCCCGCCCCTCGCCCATCGGCCCGTCTCCTCGGGTCCGCCCGTCTCCCCGTCCCCATCGGCCCCGCCGGCGCCCCATCGCCGCACCCGCACGCTGCACCTCGCCGCCGCGATCGACGGCCGCGAACAGCACACGGCGGACCAGGCGGCGGACTACTACGTCGAGCTGGCCCGGCTCGCCGAGCGCGGCGCGCTCGACTTCGTGACGCTCAGCGGCTGCGCGGGCGCCGAACTGGACACGCTGGACACGCTGGCCGTGCTCGCCCGGGTCGTGCCCGCCACCGACCGGATCGGTGTGGTGCCCGCGCTGGCCGCGGCCGGGGGCACACCGGCCGAGCTGGCCCGCTCTGTCGCCACCCTGGACCGGGTGAGCCAGGGCCGGGCCGGCTGGACGGTCACCGCGCCGGACGACGACGAGGCCGCGGGCCGGAACGCCGGACGGAACGCCGTCCGGAACCCCGGCCGGGGAGCGGCGGCCCGGCGGCAGGCCGCCGAACGGAGCGAGGAACGCTGGGGCCGGGCCGGCCGGGTCGCCGAGGAGGTCGGACATGCCTGGGACGGCGGCGGACCGTATTCGCCGCAAGGGCGGCCGGTGATCGCGGTGGACATCACCGAACCCGCTGCCCGCGCCGTCGCCGCCCGGCACGCCGACATCGCCTTCGTCCGCGCGACCCGCAAGGAGCAGGCCGACCGGGCCCGCAGCGAACTGCGCTGGCTCACCAGCGACGCGGGCCGGGACCCGGATCGGCTGCTGGTGCTGGGCGAGCTGACCGTCGAACTCGGCGGCGGCGAACTCGGCCGGGAGGCGGGCACCGTGCCGGTCCCGGAACCGGACGGCGCGGGTGGCGCGCTCTTCCGGGGCGGGCCGGTCGACCTGGCCGAACTCGTCGCGGACTGGCACCGGTCGGGCGCGGTCGACGGCTTCCACGTGCGGCCGGCCGAGCCCCGGAGGGACCTGGAGCGCTTCGTCAACGGCACCGCGGCGCTGCTCCAGCACCGCGGGCTGTTCCGCTCCTTCCACCCGGGCGCGACCCTCCGCGAACACCTCGGGCTGCGCGGTCCGGTGGGGAGCCGGCTCGCGGTGCCGCGCGGCGCGATGCCATGACCGGCGGCCGGGCCGTCCCGCTGCCCGGTCCGGCGGACGGCGGGCACGGCCTGGACGGCTTCGTGGAGCAGGTCGTGCCGTAGCTTCGGCAGCGCGGCGGTTCGGCGCCCGCGCTCGGCGGCACTCGCCGGCCCTCGCCCGCGGACGGCTCGCTACCGGTCGCGCCGGATCGCCGGCGGCCGGCGCCCGGATTTTTTCGCGGGTGTGGCCGGCCGCCCACCGACCTGGCCTGGCCGGCCAACGGCCGTGCTTGGCGATCGCAGCAGGAAGGCGAGCTGTTCTCAGCAGGTGAGACAGTCTGAGACGGCGTCAGTTTCGGCCCGGCAGGGGCTGCTTGGTGCACTCAGGCGCCGCCGCCCGCCCTGTCCCGGCCCGAAAGAACCCCTTGTGTGTTTCCTGTGAGATCTGAATACTCCCATGAGTGCCCGTCAGCCGCATGAGGCGTTCGTTTATCGGTGCGGTCCTGACAGTACACCGACAAATCCCCCCTGCGCCCACCTCCACCCCCACAGGAGGAACGAGTGAAGTCCACCCGACGCATACAGCTGATCGCGGTCGCTTCCGGCCTGATCGCCGCGACCGCTTTCGCGCTCCCGTCCGCCAGCGCCGCCCCGTCCGCCACGGCGACTCCGGATGCCGCCGCATCCGTGGCCGCGCGTCTCGGTGCGAACAGCACCGCGGGCACGTACTACGACAGCGCGAGCAAGACCACCGTCGTCAATGTCACCACCCGGGCCGCGGCCGACGCCGTCCGCGCCGCGGGTGCCACGGCCCGCCTCGTCACGCACAGCGCCACCCAGCTCGCCAAGGCCGGCGACGCCACCAGGACCGCCGATGTCGCGGGCACCGCCTGGTCGGTCGACCCGCGCTCCGACACCCTGGATGTCAGCGTCGACAGCCGGGTGACCGCGTCCCAACTGGCTCAACTGCGCAAGTCCACCGCGGGTTACGGGGACGCGGTCCGCATCACCCGTGTCTCCGGCACCTTCAGCAAGCTGCTGTCCGGCGGCGACCCGGTCCTGACCAACAGCTGGCGCTGCTCGGTGGGCTTCAACGTCCGCAGCGGCAGCACGTACTACTTCCTGACCGCGGGCCACTGCACCGAGGGACTGCCCGCGTACTACACCAGCGGGGGCACGTACATCGGCCCCACGGTCAACAGCAGCTTCCCCGGCAACGACTACGGCATCGTCCGCTACGACTCCACCGTGGCCCACGACGGCACGGTCGGCAGCCAGGACATCACCAGCGCCGCCAACGCCTTCGTCGGCGAGGCGGTCAAGCGGCGCGGCTCCACCACCGGTATCCACAGCGGTACCGTCCAGGCGCTCAACGCCACCGTGAACTACGGCAGCGGCGACGTCGTCTCCGGTCTGATCAAGACCAACGTCTGTGCGGAGCCCGGCGACAGCGGCGGCTCCCTCTACGACGGCGCCAAGGCGATCGGCCTGACCTCGGGCGGCAGCGGCAACTGCACGTCCGGCGGCACCACGTACTTCCAGCCGGTGACCGAGGCGCTCAGCGCGTACGGGGTCAGCGTGTTCTGACCGGTCCGCCACTGCGGGCCGCCAGGCCCGAAGCCGTTTCCCGGCGCCCCCGCCACAGTGCGATCACGTGGCGGGGGCGCAGTCCGCCGGGCGGATCCTCCGCCTTCTCGGACCCGCTGGGAGACGCGCCGCGCTCGTCAGGCGACGGGGCCGCTGGTGCCGCCCTGGGTGCGGCCCCAGCCATAGGCCCGGTCCGCGCGCAGCTTGATGACCAGCCGGCGGTCGGCGACCATCGCGGCCCGGTACTCGTCCCAGTCGGGGTGCTCTCCGCCGATCGCCCGGTAGACGTCTATGAGTTCCTCGACCGTCGCGTCCTGCGGATCGCTGGCCACCGGGGTGACTTCCGCATCGCCCTCGGCGACCAGGTAGGCCCCGAGGTCGGGCGTCGAGACGTAGAAACTGGCCCGCGGGTCCCGCCGCAGGTTGCGGGTCTTGGCCCGGTCGTCGGTGGCCGAGATCCGGATGGTCCGGCTTGCCTCGTCGTAGGCGAAGGAGACGTTGGACAGCTGCGGTCTGCCGTCCTTCTTGAGGGTGACGAGCACCCCGGTGCTGCGCTCCTTCAGCAACTCGAACAGCGGGCTCACGGCCGATGGCTGGCTCATGGTCACTCCGAAATCGTCTCGGCGGCACGGACCTGGCGGGGCGGGGCGTCGTCCCCTCGGGCGTATGCGGCAACACACCCCACCCGCCTCTTGTTCCGCCCGGCGGCCCGCAACGCCTTGAGATGCCGCGAGTTCACCCGTTCGGCCGTTCGGCACCGGGCTGCCGGCCGTCGAGGCGTGCGCGGCCCGGCCGCTGGCCCAGGAGCCCCCGGTCGTCCGGTCGTTCTGGGCCGGGTTGTTCGCCGCCGGGTTGTTCGTCGCCGAGCGGGAAAGTCGCCCGGTGGTGCCAGCGGAAACCGTCGCTGACCACCAGGTGGACCGCGACGACACGGGTGCGCAGCGGCAGGCCCGCGGCGAACTCCCGCTCCATCGCGTCGTAGGCCTCGGGCGACTGCCCGTCGGCAACGGTCAGATGCGGTACCGGGTCCGGGAACGCGCCACCGTAGGGCGGTGCTTCCGGCCAGCGGGCCTCGACCGCCCCGGTGAGCGCCCGAACCGGTGCCGCCGGCTCCGGGGCCAGCCACAGCAGCTCCGGGAACCGCCCGAACCTCGCGAACGCCAGATCGAACGCCTCATGGGCGCAGAACAGCTCGCGCAAACGTGCCAGCACTCCGTCGTCGATCCGCTCGGCGGCCAGGAACGGATACAGCACTGTCACATGGGCCGGAACGCCCCCTCGTGCCGCCGGGTCGTACGCCTCGCCTGCCCCGCCGACCAGCGGGTCCGCCTCCGGCACGGTGATCAGCAGGGCCGTCTCGCCCACGGCCCATCGAGGCTCTCCCGGGTCGCTCATGGCCCCATGCTCCCCGCCGCCCACGCGGAGCCGCCAGCGGGTTTCCGTCCGTCGCAGGAGTGCGTGACCTCGGGGCGGCTGGCGCGTTGTCCCTGCGCGGACGATTTTTTACTCGCTCGTATACTAGGCACGTCTCCCTACTCGCGCGTAACTTGTCATGAGCCCGGTACATGTGATCCGGATCACAGGGGCGTGTGTCGTCAGCACGTTCACATCCCATCCGTGAGGAGATCACATGACGCTGTCCTGGAGACGACTGCTGGCGACGGTCACGGTGGCGGCCGCGATGGCGGTGGCTCCCGCGGCCACGGCTGCGGCCACCGCCGCCGGTGCCTCATCCGCCGCCCCGGCCCCGACCAGCGGCTGGAACGACTTCTCCTGCCGCCCTTCGGCCCAGCACCCCCGCCCCGTCGTCCTCGTGCACGGCACCTTTGCCAACGGCACCGACAACTGGCTGGTCCTGGCCCCCTATCTGGTGGCGCGCGGCTACTGCGTCTTCTCCTTCGACTACGGCATGCTGCCCGGCGAGACGCTGATCGGCGGCCTCGGGCCGATCGCCGACTCCGCGCAGCAGCTCTCCGACTTCACCGACCGGGTGCTCGCCGCCACACACGCCGCCAAGGTCGACATCGTCGGCCACTCCCAGGGCGGCATGATGCCGCGCTACTACCTCAAGTTCCTCGGCGGCGCGGCCAAGGTGAACGCCCTGGTCGCCCTGGCCCCCGACAACCACGGGACGACGCTGGACGGACTGACCGCGATCCTCCCGTACTTCCCGGGCGCCGCGGCCTTCCTGCGCGCCGACCTGCCCGGACTTGCCGACCAACTGGCCGGATCCGACTTCCAGCAGCAGTTGAACGCCGGCGGCGACACCGTGCCCGGCGTGCACTACACGGTGATCTCGACCATCTATGACGAGGTGGTCACGCCGTATACGACCCAGGCGCTGTCCGGACCCGGCGTCCACAACGTGGTGCTCCAGAATCTGTGCCCGGTCGACACCTCCGAGCATGTCGCCATCGGCCTGACCGACCGCATCGCCTTCCACGAGGCCGCGAACGCCCTGGACCCGTCACACGCCACCCCGACCACCTGCCTGTCGGCGTTCAGCTAGTTCCGCGACCGGACAGCCCTGTCGGCCGGCCGGTTTCACCGCTCCGCGACGCCCGGTACGCCGCCTCGCCGCGTTGTCGGCCGGCCGGTCCGGGTTCGCGGCCGGGGGTCGTGGCGGCCTGCCGCGCGTGGTGGGCGACCTGGTGTACAAGGGGGAGGTGGAACACCCACCGCACCCCGACGACCCCGGGTCCCGGCGGCCCACCGCCGTGCAATGCGTCGAGGCGGTGCTGGATCCCGGCAGCTGGCGCCGCTGGGACGAGCCGTGCACCGCGCTCCCCGAGGCCGCGGACTACCGCGCCGATCTGCTCGCCGCCCGGGAGCGCACTGGGCTGGACGAGTCGGTGATCACCGGCGAAGGGCGTATCCGGGGCCGCCGGGTGGCCCTGGTCGCCGGCGAGTTCGGCTTCCTCGGCGGGTCCATCGGTGTCGCCGCGGGGACTCGGCTGGTCACCGCCGTCGAGCGCGCCACCCGCGAGCGGCTCCCGCTGCTGGCCACACCGGCCTCCGGCGGCACCCGGATGCAGGAGGGGACCATCGCCTTCCTGCAGATGGTCAAGGTCGCGGCGGCCATCACCGACCACACGGCGGCGGGCCTGCCGTACCTCGTCCATCTGCGCCATCCCACCACCGGCGGGGTACTGGCCTCCTGGGGCTCGCTCGGCCACGTCACCTCCGCCGAGCCCGGCGCCCTCATCGGCTTCCTCGGCCCGCGCGTCCACCAGGCCCTCTACGGGGAGGAGTTCCCGCCCGGAGTGCAGACCGCGGAGAATCTGTACGCCCACGGCCTGGTCGACGCGGTGTTGCCCATCGGATCGCTGGGGCCCGTCGCCGCGACCGTGCTCGACGTCCTCTGCGGCGAGCAGCAGGCGGGGTCCGACGGAGCCGGGGCCCGGTCGGCGGACGAAGCGGGGCGCCGATCCGCGGACGGGATCGCGGCTGGGGCGGCGGGCCGATCCGGGGGCTTCTCCGGGCCCGCGCCGATGCCCGAGGCCGTGCCGCCGGCGGACACCGCCGACTCGCTGCGCCGCAGCCGGCGCCCCGAACGGCCGGGTCTGCGGGATCTGTTGCGGCACGCGGAGGACGTGACCGCGCTCAGCGGTACGGGCGCGGGCGAGCGCGACCCCGGACTCCTGCTGGCCCTGGCCCGCTTCGGGCCCACCCCCTGTGTCGTCGTCGGCCACGACCGCGGCGCCACCACCGGCCCGGCCACGGCCGCGTCCGGGACGCTGGGTGCCACCCCGCTCGGACCGGCCGGGCTGCGCGAGGCGCGCCGGGGGATGCGGCTCGCCTCGGGGCTGGGCCTGCCGCTGCTCACCGTGATCGACACGGCGGGAGCCGCGCTGTCGAAGGAGGCGGAGGAAGGCGGCCTCGCCGCCGAGATCGCCCGGAGCCTGGCCGACCTCGTGACGCTGTCGGCACCCACGCTGTGCCTGATCCTCGGTCAGGGCGCCGGCGGCGCCGCGCTGGCCCTCCTGCCCGCCGACCGGGTACTCGCCGCCCGGCACGCCTGGCTCTCCCCGCTGCCGCCGGAGGGCGCCTCCGTCATCCTGTACCGCACCACCGACCGCGCGGCGGAACTGGCCGAACGTCAGGGCATCGGCGCCACCGCGCTGTTGGCCCGGGGCATCGTGGACGCCGTCGTCCCCGAACATCCCGACGCCGCCGACGACCCGGTCGCCTTCCTCGCCGGCCTCGCCACCCTGCTCGGAACCGAACTGGCCCGGCTCCGCACCGGGGAGCCCGAGACGCGAAGGGCCGCTCGCCGAGCGCGTTACCGCAGGCTGGGTGAGGTCTGACGGCCCGTGCGGCCCGATTGTCAGTGGGGGATGGCAGGCTGGACCCATGAACACCGAGAGTGACGACCGCCGGTTCTGGGACGCCGCCGCCGAGCGGTTCGACGAGGAGCCGGACCACGGTCTGCGCGACCCGCTGGTCCGCGAGGCGTGGGCCCAGCGGCTGCGGTCCTGGCTGCCCGCCGGCCCGTCCGATGTCCTCGACCTCGGCTGCGGCACCGGCAGTCTGGCCCTGCTGGCGGCCGAGCAGGGCCACCGGGTCACGGCAGTCGACCGCTCGCCCCGCATGGTCGAGTCGGCCCGGCGGAAGCTGGCCGGCACCGGCGCGCGGACACTCGTCGGGGACGCCGCCCGACCGCCGGTCGCCGCCGTCGCCTTCGACGTGGTGCTGGTCCGCCATGTGCTGTGGACGCTGCCCGACGCGGAGTCGGTGCTGCGAGGCTGGGCCCGGCTGCTGCGGCCGGGCGGGCGGCTGGTGCTGGTCGAAGGCCGCTGGGGCACCTCCGCTCCGGTCGGGCTCACCGCCGAGTCGCTCGCCGAGTCGGCCGCGCCGCTCGGCGGCGCGATCCGGATCGAGCACCTCGGACAGGACGCGGCCCTGTGGGGGCGCCCGGTCGACGACGAGCGGTATGTGGCGGTCGTCCACCCCGCGGACACCGCCGCGCCGGCCGTCCCGCGCCGCCACCGCGAGATCGTGGATGTCCACCTCCTGCTGGTGCGCGGCGAGCGGATCCTGCTCGCCCGCCGCGCCAACACGGGATACGCCGACGGGCTGCTGCACGCTCCGTCGGGGCACCTGGAGGACGGCGAAGACGTCAGGAGCGCCATGATCCGGGAGACGCGCGAGGAGATCGGCCTCGATCTGGCGCCGGACGATCTCGAAGCGGTCCTGGTGCTGCAGCACCGCGCGCCGGGCGGCGACGCCCGGATCGGCTGGTTCTTCCTCTGCCACCTCGCCGCCGGCACCGAGCCGGTCAACGCGGAACCCGACAAGTGCTCGGAGCTGGACTGGTATCCGCTGGCGGACCTGCCCGACGACATGGTGGCCTACGCCCGAGCGGGCATCGAGGCATGGCGCGCCGGCCACCGCTTCCTGCTGCATCTGCACGAGGGCGGCGACACCATCGCCCACGACCCCGACGGCCCCGTCCGAGCGGTCCCGCTGGCGCCACCGGCTGTGCCAGGATCGCTCATATGAGCTTGAAGATCGTCATCGATCAGGACGCGGCCACCGCTCCCTACGAGCAGCTGCGCGCGCAGGTCGCGCGGGAGGCACGCGCCGGCGGCCTCCCGGTCGGCTACAAGCTGCCCACCGTCCGGGGCCTGGCCGAGCAGCTGGGGCTCGCCGCCAACACCGTCGCAAAGGCGTACCGCGCCCTGGAGGCGGACGGCGTGATCGAGACCCGGGGCCGCAACGGCACCTACATCGCCGCCGGCGACTCCTCCGCACGCGAGGCGGCTGCCGCCGCGGCGGCCTATGTGGAGCGGACCCGCCGTCTCGGCCTGGACCGGGAGGCGGCCCGCGCCGCGGTCGAGGAGGCCCTGCGCGCCGCCTACGGCGACTGATGCCCCGGAGCTGATGGGGGGATGCGGCCTCGGCCGGAAGCCGCTCCCAGGCGGGCATACGTCCGTTTTGCGTACTTCCTGGGCTCTCGGGCAGAAGTGCTACGACCCACCCGCAGGTGACGGAGGTACCAGATGACGATCACTGCCGCGCTCCCGCAGAAGTTGGGCAGGATGTGGACACTGCCCGGTGTCTACGCCCCTCAGGCCGACACTCATCTGCTGGCACAGGCGCTCCGGGACGAGGGGGTCACGGCGGACATGGACGTCCTCGACATCGGGACCGGCAGCGGCGCGCTGGCCCTGCTGGCCGCGCGGATGGGCGCACGGGTCTCGGCCACCGACATCTCCTGGCGCGCGGTGGCGACGGCAAGGATCAACGCGGCACGCGACCGGCAGCGCATCCGGGTGCGGCGCGGCGACCTCACCGCGCCGATGGCCGGTCGCACCTTCGACCTGGTGGTGAGCAACCCGCCCTACGTGCCGACGCCGCTCATGCCGCGGGCCGCCACCCGGGGGGCCTCGGTGGCCTGGAACGCCGGCCACGCCGGGCGGCAGGCCGTCGACCGGATCTGCGCCCACTCCCACCAGGTGCTCAAAGCCCATGGCGTGCTGCTGATGGTGCACTCCGGGCTGTGCGGGGTGGAAGCGAGCCTGGGGCGGCTGAGGGACGCCGGCCTGCAGTGCTCGGTCACCGGCCGCGCCCGTGTGCCGTTCGGGCCGGTGCTCACCGAGCGGTTGCCCTGGCTGCGGGCTCAGGGACTGGTCGGTCCCGACGAGGAAGAGGAAGAGCTGGTGGTCATCCGTGCCGAACGCAGCTGACCGGCCGCGGCGCGTCTCGGTGGACCGGGACGGGCCGATTCTCGTCGAGGGACCGGTGGAATTCGTCCAGGACGACGGCACGGTCGTCTCCTCGGACCGCTTCGTCGTCGCCATCTGCACGTGCCGCCGCAGCCGCACGTACCCGTGGTGCGACACCAGCCACCGCGGCCACAAACGACCGCCGAACGCCGGACGGGGCCGCCAGGACCCTCGGCAGCCCGACCACGACCCGAAGGAACGCCATGACGGCGACCACCACTGACCGGCGCCGCACCGAACCGGCCCTGCCCCCGCCCCGGGGCCCGCTGTCGGCCGGAGTCGCCGCCGTGCTGACCGCGCCGCACCTGCCCCCGCCCGGGGTGTCCGGGGCCGCGGCGGCCGACCCGTACGGCGACGATCTGCAGCTCGCTCTCTACCTGCTCTACGAGCTGCACTACCGCGGCTTCGACGGCGTGGACGACGACCTGGAGTGGGACCCGCGACTCCAGCCGCTGCGCCGGGCGCTGGAGGAGCGCTTCCTCGGCGCGCTGCGCGCCGATGTGCCCGCCGGCCGGAGCGTCGAGGAGGCGTTCGGGGAACTGCTGGTGGAGTCCACCGACCACCGCGGCAGCCCGGCGTACTACCTCGAACACGAGGGGGAGCTGTGGCAGCTGCGGGAGTACGCGGCCCTGCGCTCGCTGTACCACCTGAAGGAGGGTGACCCGCACGTGTGGGTGATCCCGCGGCTGCGCGGCCGGGCCAAGGCCGCGATGGTCGCCGTGGAATATGACGAGTTCGGCGCCGGCCGCGCCGAGCATCTGCACGCGCAGCTCTTCGCGGACCTGATGGAGGACCTGGGGCTGGACACCGCGTACGGCCACTACCTGGAGGTGGCGCCGGCCGTCGCGCTCGCCACCGTCAACCTGATAACGCTGCTCGGGCTGCGCCGGGCGCTGCGCGGCGCGCTGGTCGGCCACTTCGCGAGTGTCGAGGTCACCTCGTCACCCGGTTCGCGCCGTCTCGCCGAGGCGATGCGCCGTACCGGGGCCGGCCCGGCGGCGGAACGCTTCTACACCGAGCACGTCGAGGCGGACGCCGTGCACGAGCAGGTCGTACGGAACGACGTGATCGGCGGGATGCTGGCCGACGAGCCGCATCTGGAGGCCGACGTGGCCTTCGGGGCCGATGCCACCGTCTTTCTGGAGGACCGGCTGGCGGCCCATCTGCTCGACGCCTGGCGGGACGGCCGCTCGGCGCTGCGGGCCGGCCCGGGCCACACCGGCTGACGAGCCGTCACCGAGCCGACAGGCTGCGGGCGGCCCGCTCACGCGGAGCGGGCCGCCCGCAGCACCACTGCCGCCGCAGTGAGCCGAGCGGCGTCAGAGATAGAGGCCGTCCGCCGACTGCGCCGGCACCGGCAGGATGGCCGGGTGGCCGCGGCGCAGCGCGTACAGCTCGGCCAGGGTGGCGCCCTCGCGGCCGATGCCCTCACTCGTGCCCAGCCAGTCGACCGCCTCGTTGCGGGTGAGCGGGCCGACCTCGATCCGGGCCAGGCAGCGGCCGGGGCGGACCACTGCCGGGTGGAGCCGTTCCAGATCCTCGTTCGTGGTGATGCCGACCAGGACATTGCGCCCCTGGCCGAGCAGGCCGTCGGTGAGATTGAGCAGCCGGGACAGCGCCTGACCGGTCTGGTGCTTGGCCTGACCGCGGATCAGCTCGTCGCAGTCCTCCAGGAGCAGCAGCCGCCAACGGCCGCCGGTCGCGTCGTCCTCACCGATGGCGATGGACATCAGATAACCGACGTCGTTGAAGAGCCGCTCGGGGTCCAGGACGCAGTCCACCTGACACCAGTCGCGCCAGGCGCGGGCCAGCGTGCGCAGCGCCGAGGTCTTGCCCGTGCCGGGCGGGCCGTGCAGGAGCAGCAGCCGCCCTGCCACGTCGTCGGCGGTGAGCTTCATCAGACCGTCCATCGCGTCGGCCACCGGCGCGGTGTAGTTGACCCTCAGCTCCTCCCAGGTGGCGGCGGCGATCCGCCGGGTGGTGCGGTGCGGACCCCGGCTCGGCACGATGTACCAGAAGCCCATCGTCACATCGTCGGGCTGCGGCTCGGGCTGGTCCTCCGCGTCGTCCACCGATGACTTCAGCACCTGCTCGGCGAGCTCGTCGGTCACGGCGGCCACCGTGACGTCGGCGCCGCGATTCCAGCGGGAGATGAGGATGGTCCAGCCGTCGCCCTCGGCGAGGGTGGCGCTGCGGTCCTTGTCGCGGGCCTGGCGCAGCATGGTGGCGTCCGGCGGCAGCAGCGTCAGGCCGGACTTGACGTTCTCCACCGAGGCGCCGCGGGCGAACGGCTGCTCCCCCGAGGTGAAGCGGCCCAGGAAGAGCGCGTCCACGACATCCGACGGCGAGTCGCTGTCGTCCAGGCGCAGGTGGATGGGCAGGGCACGGTGCGGCGCCGCGACGGGGGGAGCGGCTGGGGCCGCGGTCCGTTCCGCGCTCTTGGCGTCGTCCTTCCTGGCGCTCTTCGTGCTGCCCTTCGTCCCGCTCGTCGCGCTCTTCGGCACGGCCTTCCCGGCCTTCTGAGGGCGCGTGGCCCGCTGCGGTGCGACGACCTTGTCGGCCCGGTCAGCCTTCTCGGCCTTCTCGGCCTTCTGGGGCCCGGCTGCGTTCGTGGACTTACCGGCTCCGGCGGACGGCACTTGCCTCCTCGGTTCACGGGCTGTGGCGGACATGCGGCCCATGATCCGCCCTCCCGGCGTGATTCGCCCAGTGCTTTTCATCACGGGCGCGGCGCATCGCCGCGCCCGTGCCACGGTCGGTCGGGGACGGTCCTGCCCGTGGAGGTAGTGGACCAATCTCACCGAACGGGTGGATTAACGTCAAGTCAGCCCGGACAGGAAATTTACATCGCCAAACGGACGTCCGAATAGCTCTCGCTGACTGCCGATCAATATTCACGCGCACGGCACTTCCCGCGAACGTTACCGGCCGGTACAACGGATGTGGCAGCGATCCTGCTAAGGGAGGTTTCATGAGAATGTCCCGCTTTGCATCAGCCGCATCCGCGCTGATCCTCACCTCGGTGCTCGCCCTGCTCGGGGCGGGCTCCGCGCATGCCGCAGGCCCCAACTACGTGGCCCTGGGCGACTCCTACTCCTCCGGAGTCGGCTCCGGCAGCTACGACAGCGCCAGCGGCGACTGCAAGCGAAGCACCAAGGCGTATCCCGCCTTGTGGGCCGCCGCCCACGCCGCTTCCTCGTTCGCCTTCACCGCCTGCTCGGGCGCCGTGACCGGAGACGTCGTCAACAACCAACTCGGGCCGATCACTTCGGCCACCGGGCTGATCAGCATCACCATCGGGGGCAACGACGCCGGATTCTCCGACGTCATGTCCACCTGCGCGCTCGACTCGCAGAGCACCTGCCTGAGCCGGATCGCCCAGGCCCGGACCTTCGTCGACAACAGCCTGCCGGGACTGCTGGACAGCACCTACAACGCCATCCGTGCCAAGGGGCCCAACGCCCATGTGGTCGTCCTCGGCTACCCCCACTTCTACCAGGTGCCCGGTGACTGCTGGGCCGGGCTGAGCGACACCTCGCGCAGCGCCATAAACGCCGCGGCGGACGATCTGGACGGGGTCATCGCCAAGCGCGCCGCCGACCACGGCTTCACCTTCACCGACGTACGCGGCACCTTCACCGGACACGAGCTGTGCTCGGGATCGCCGTGGCTGCACAGCGTCACCCTGCCGATCGACGAGTCCTACCACCCCACGGCCGCAGGCCAGTCCGGCGGCTACCTGCCGCCGTTCAGCGCGGTCGCCTGAGTGTGCGCGTCCACCGCCCGTCGTCCGAGGCGCTCGTGGTGTTCGGGGGTCAACACCCTTGGACAGAAGGTGAATCGAGCGATGGAGACGGGCGGGGGATGCGCACGTGACGCGGCGGGGCGCTAGGGTTAACCTGCCCGAGCCGGGTGCCCTCGACAGGGTGGGGAGAGTCATGGATCAGATAGCGATGCACAGCAGGCCTCGAGTGCCTGCCATCAACTGCGGTACAGGCGCGTCCAGTGCGCGCCTCGACCGTCACCTGGCGATACTGGCCGGGCCCGCCGCACCGCAGTGCGACACCGACGACGCGACCGTGCTCATGCGGGAGCTGACCTCGCGCGACACCGTGCACACCCGGACGAACCGGGGCGCCCGAGTGTCGCTCTTCGCCCCACTGCGTCGGCTGCGCAGATCACTGTTCGGCAACCGCGGCTGACCCGACTCCCGGCCTCCGCGCGGTAGTACCGGTTCTCTCCCTGGACCCGGCTCACCACCCGGACCGTCACGACGGCCACACCGTCCGGCTCGGCGCTGCCCCGTGCGGCGTCTCGGTGTGCGCCCGTCGAGGCCGCCTCTCCCCGGCGGCCACCTCGGTCCCCCTTCGAGCGGCTCTCCCCGGCCACGCTCACAACAGGGCGAACTGCCCGTCCGGGCCCTCCTCGTGATGGGCCAGCACGGAGGCCGGCCTGCGCCGCGCCGCGGGCGCCGGCAGTATTCCCGCTGCCCGCAGCTCGGCCGCCGCTCCGGCCGTCCGGCCGCGATCGGCCCGGGCATCCTGCGCCAACCGCTCGGCGAAAGCTGCCAGTTCACGGCGGAGTCCGGCCAGCAAGGTCAGTCGGCTGATCAGCTCCAGCAGCTCCGAGGTGGTGGCCCGGGTCCAAGCGGCCGGGCGCAGTGCCTCCAGTGAACCTGGCTCGCCGGGCATGGTGCGCCGCTCGAACCACTGCTCCAGCACCGGCACCCCGCCGCCGGTCAGCTCCCACGCATCGACGGCGACCGGCGACACCTGCCCCTCGCCGATCCGCAGAACCCGCTCCTGCGGGTCGTACGACAGCTGCCCGGCGCCGGGTACGGCGGGCAGCGGCGCCCGCACATAAGGCCGACTGCCACCCGGCAGCCGCAGCCGCTCACGGCCCCGGTCGGCGCCCGGATCGCCCCATCGCGCGCCCCCGGTGTGCAGCCACACCGACTCGCGTCCCAGCGCGACGCCCCGCTGCCAGGTCTCGGCATCCCGGGGGAGTGGCACGGCGCAACCTCCGGGCCCCGGTCGCGCCGCCGCGGCGATCCAGGCCAGGGTGTCCGGCGCGCTCACCTCGACCCGCAGCCGGACGGCGAGCCAGTCGGTCAGGCCGGGCGCCACATTGGGCTCCAGACCTCCGGGGCGCCGGAAGAGCGGGCGGATCCGCGACGGCTTGCCGGCCGGCGAGCGCCCGTCCGGCAGCAGCGCGGAGAACACCACCGGCGGCTCGGGCGCCTCCGGCAGATAACCCTGTTCGATGGCGAACACCTGCTGCTCGTCGGCGATCCGCCACAGCTCGGGCCTCGCCACGTCGATCAGCCGGTGGTCGGGTATGAGCCATTGCTGGTCGAACAGCCCGTGCTGCACTCGGACCGGCTCCGGGCACGGGCCGGCTTCGCGGGCCAGCGCGGTGGTCGGGGTGCGGTGGCCGGGCAACTGCGGTACCGGGGTGTGCAACCCTCGTGCCCGGGTCGGTCGCAGGAGCGCGGACCGGGCCTCGGCGTCCGCCGCGCCGGTGAGCAGCGCCCAGCGGGCGCGCAGGCAGCCCGGCTCCGGGGCCAGCGGCCATCCGCGGCCGATCCGCAGCGGGGACACCGACCACGGCATCAGGTCATGCAGCGCAGGCGCGTCATCGCTCACCGTATGCATGCTACTGAGCGCCCTCAGGGTGCCTCCATGGTCACGGTGAAGGAGAAGCGGTCCCCCCGGTAGTGGATGCGCACGACGTCCACCGCCCGCCCCGAGTCGTCGTAGGTCACCCCGGTGTAGTGCAGGATCGGGCTGAGCAGGGGGACCTGCAGCAGCCGTGCGGTGTCGGGGTCGGCCAGGCGTGCCTCCACCGTGTCGGTGATCCGGCTGATCCGCACCCCCAGCATGTCCCGCAGTACCTTGGTCATCGGCCAGCGCTCCAGATCGGCCAGGTCGATCCGGGCCGCCAGCTCCGGACGGACGTAGTTCTCCGCCCAGTTCGTGGGCTCGCCCGTGTCGTCGCAGCGCAGCCGGCGGAAGGCGATCGCCTCGTCCAGACCCGGAAAGTGCTCGGCGACCCCCGCCGGCAGTTTCGCTGGACCGTGCTGCAGCACCGCTGTGCGCCCGCCGGACTGCTGGGCCACGATCGCGTCCACCGAGCCGAGCAGTTTTACCGGCGCCCCGCGCAGCGCGGCCGGCTCGATGAAGGTGCCCCGCCTGCGGTGCCGGGTGATCAGACCCTCGTCCTCCAGTTCCTTGAGCGCCTGTCGCATGGTCAGCACGCTCACCCCGTAGTGCGCGGCCAGGCCGTCCTCCGTCGGCAGCCGCAGCGGGTCGTCCGCGTGCCGGCCGAGTATCGAGGCGCGCAGCGACTGCGACACCTGGTACCACAGCGGCAGCTTGCTGTTGAGGACCAGGGAGTCAGGAGCGAAGGAGGTCACGGGCGGAAGTTTCTCTCAAGCCCCTCCCAGACGCTGTCGTACCCCTGCTGGCGGTGGACCGCGCCCATCGCGGACTCGGTCGGCACCACCGGCCACCGGGTCTCGAACATGAAGGCCAGGCCGTCGTCCACCTTCCGCGGCACCAGCTCGGCGCTGCTCGCCCGGTCGAAGGTGGCCCGGTCCGGCCCGTGCGCGGACATCATGTTGTGCAGCGAGGCGCCGCCCGGGACGAAGCCCTCCGCCTTGGCGTCGTAGGCGCCTTCGATCAGGCCCATGAACTCCGACATCACATTGCGGTGGAAGTACGGCGGCCGGAAGGTGTCCTCGCCCACCAGCCAGCGCGGCGCGAACACCACGAAGTCCGCCCCGGCCAGACCCGGGGTGTCCGACGGCGACGTCAGCACGGTGAAGATCGACGGATCGGGATGGTCGTAGCTGATCGACCCCAGCACGTTGAAGCGGCGCAGATCGTAGACGTACGGCACGTGGTTGCCGTGCCAGGCCACCACGTCGAGCGGCGAGTGGTCGTAGCGGGCCGCCCACAGATTGCCGCCGAACTTGTTGACCACCTCGGTGTCCTCGTCCCGGTCCTCGAAGAAGGCGACGGGGGCCAGGAAGTCGCGGGCGTTGGCGAGACCGTTGGCACCGATCGGGCCCAGGTCGGGGAGTTGGAAGGGCCGACCGTAGTTCTCGCACACATAGCCGCGGGCCGTGCTGTCCGGCAACTCCACCCGGAAGCGCACTCCCCGGGGGATCAGCGCGACATCCCCGGGTTCGGCCCGCAACAGGCCCAGTTCGGTCCGCAGCAGCAGGGCGCCCTGCTGGGGGACGATCAGGAACTCGCCGTCGGAGGAGGAGAACACCCGGCGGTCCATCGAGCGGTTGGCCGCGTACCAGTGGATACCGATGCCCTCCCGGCGCAGCACATCGCCGTTGCCGCCGGCCGTGACCAGGCCCTGCACGAAGTCCGTCGGCTCCTCCGGCAGCGGGAGCGGGCCCCAGCGCAGCCGGTTGGGATCGGGCTCGACCTCCAGGAACGGAGCGCTGCGCAGCGCTCCGTTGGGGATCCGGCGGAACGGCGGGTGGGCCGCCGAAGGCCGGATGCGGTAGAGCCAGCTGCGCCGGTTGTGGGCCCGCGGCTCGGTGAAGGCGGTGCCGCTCAACTGCTCGGCGTAGAGCCCGAGCGGTGCGCGCTGCGGCGCGTTGCGCCCGATGGGGAGCGCGCCGGGCACGGCTTCGCTGCTGTGCTCGTTGCCGAAGCCGGGTGAATGCAGCAGGTCTCTGCCGCCGGCTGTCCGCGCTCCTTCGACCGCCGCGCTCCCGTGACCGGTGTCCCGCATGACGTCCATGACGTGCTCCCCGCGCTCGCTCCCCGTACCGTCGTGATTCCTATGCTGAGGCATAGGAATCACGAGGACAACCCTCCATTCGGGGCTGTGGACAACTCCTCGGTCGACGCGGCCGGTCCGGACCGGGGTTCGGGCGCGGTCGCGCGGCCCGGCACCGACGGCATACTTGCGGTACCGAAGTTCAGCGGTAACGAAGTACAGCAGTCCGGTACGACAGGAGGCCGAGCCGTGGCAGCACCGCGCACCGGCGCCGACGGCGGTTCGAGGAGGAGCGCGAGGGCCGCCGCCCGGACCGAGGGCCGGCCGGCCGGGCCGTCCGAGGTGGCGGCCGACCGGAGCGAGTTCCGCGACCCGCCGTCCCGGAGTTGATCGCGCGATGCCACGCACCGACACGTCGGACAGCGGCCTGCGGCGAACTCCCGTGCAGCGCCGCAGTACCGAACGGCTGGAGCGGATCCTCGACGCCTGCGCCCGGGAGTTGGACGAGGGCGGTTACGAACGGCTCAGCACCCGTGCGGTGGCGGCCCGCGCGGGCGTACCGATCGGCTCGGTCTACCGCTTTTTCTCCGACAAGCGGGCCATGACCGACGCGCTCGCACACCGCAATCTCGAGGAATTCCTGGACCGGACGGCAGCCCGCCTGGCCGAGCCGGACACCGGCTCCGACTGGCGGGCCGCGGTGGACGTGCTGGTGGACGAGTACACCGCCATGAAGCGCACCGCGGCAGGATTCGCGCTGGTGGACTTCGGGGTGCCGGGCGAGACCAACCACGACTTGGCCGACCGGCTGCCGGACCTGCTGGGCGACCGGCTCACCGCCGACCCGGCCGACCCCCGGCTGCGGCTCGCGCTGGTCGTGGCGGTCGAGGCCGCCGACGCCGCGCTGCAACTGGCCTTCCGGGCCGATCCGTCCGGGGATGCGGGCGTGGTCGCGGCAACAAAAGAGCTGGTCAGGGCCTATTTGGGCCCAGTGCTCGACTGACGCCCGGCTCGATTTGGCATGGTCTGGACGGGAGTTGTCCACAGGTTCGAGCCCGGGCTCGGACGGCTGTCGGCGCTGACGGCTAGTCTCGTTCTCGGTAACGAAGAGTAGTCAAGACCGGCGACCACATGGGCCCGCGCCCATGCCGGCGCCGTCCGGGGGGAGTCATCCATGTCCAGCTCTGTCATCGCCACAGCCGTCCGCCCGCTCCGGCCGTCCATCGCCGACCTCGCACGCCGCTGCTGTGCTCGGCCGGGCTCCGCGGCCGGCGCGACGGGTGACCGAAGGCACCGTGCGACCCCTGGTCACAAAAAACTAACAGCGCTAGTTTGGGGACTGCAGGCAGCGTTCAGATCCGGCAGATCCGGTCGAGATCCAGAGGAGCACAACGAAGTGGACGGCACACCGGGAAGCACTCCCGCGACTCCCGCACGAGACACGTCCCGATCCGAGAACAGCACAGCCGATCGGTCGGCGGCGGGCTCACCCGGCGTCTTCCACGCGCGCGACGCGCACTACATCGGCGGT
>NZ_FMCH01000628.1 GCF_900091855.1 Streptomyces sp. DvalAA-14 | reverse complement strand
GCTCCGGGGCGGCGCCCCGGGCCGCGGGCGCGGCGGGCACCGCCCGCCGCGCCCGGGGCCACGAGGTGGTGCCGCGGTCCCCGGTCCTATCGTGCCCGGCGGGCGGCCACCGCCTCGTACACCATGCCGACCAGCAGGTCGTCCGCGTCGCGGCGGCCGAACTCGGCGGCGGCGCGGGACATGTCGTAGAGGCGGTGCGGGTCGGTGAGCACGGGCAGCACGTGGCCGAGCACCCAGTCCGGGGTCAGCTCCGCGTCGTCCACCAGCAGGCCGCCGCCTGCCTTGACCACCGGCTGTGCGTTGAGCCGCTGTTCGCCGTTGCCGATCGGCAGCGGCACGTAGGCGGCGGGCAGGCCGACCGCGGACAGTTCCGCCACCGTCATGGCGCCGGCCCGGCAGAGCATCATGTCGGCGGCGGCGTAGGCCAGATCCATCCGGTCCAGATACGGCACCGGGCGGTAGGGCGGCATACCCGGCATGTTGTCGGACGGCGGCAGTTCGTTCTTGGGGCCGACCGCGTGCAGGATCTGCACGCCGGACTGCTGGAGCCGCGGCGCGACCGCGGTGATCACCTCGTTGAGCCGCCGGGCGCCCTGGGAGCCGCCGGAGACCAGCAGGGTGGGCAGGTTCTGGTCGAGGCCCAGGGCGTGCCGTGCCTCGGGGCGGGCGGCGGCCCGGTCGAGGACGGCGATGGAGCGGCGCAGCGGGATGCCGATGTAGCGGGCGTCGCGCAGTTTGCTGTCCGGGGTGGAGACGGCGACCGCGTGGGCGTAGCGGGAGCCGATCTTGTTGGCCAGGCCCGGGCGGGCGTTGGCCTCGTGCACCACGATCGGCACGCCGAGCCGCTTGGCGGCCAGATAGCCGGGCAGGGCCACGTAGCCGCCGAAGCCGACCACGCAGTCGGCCTTGGTGCGTTCGAGGATCTGCTCGGCGGCCTTGATGGTGCCGCGCAGCCGGCCGGGCACGGTGATCAGTTCGGGGGTGGGCCGGCGGGGCAGCGGGACAGCGGGGATCAGGGCCAGCTCATAGCCGCGTTCGGGCACCAGCCTGGTCTCCAGGCCCTTCTCGGTGCCGAGTGCGGTGATTCCCACCGTCGGGTCCTGCCTGCGCAGGGCATCGGCGAGCGCGAGCGCCGGCTCGATGTGGCCGGCGGTCCCCCCACCGGCGAGTACGACATGCACCGAAATTCACCGCTCTCCGGACGGCCGCCGTCTGGCGCGCCGTCGCATCGTCCGTCTCACTGCCCCGGTCAGGGGGTTGTTGTGCCCCCGCACGGCCAAGGCCGCTCGCGCCGCCGGCTCGTTCCTGGCGAACGAGATCAGCAGCCCGATCGCGAACATCGTCGGCAGCAGGGCCGAACCTCCGTAGGAGAACAGCGGAAGCGGGACACCGGCGATCGGCAGCAGGCCGAGCACCGCACCGATGTTGATCACGGCCTGCACCGTGATCCAGGTGGTCACGCCACCCGCTGCGAACCTGACGAAGGGGTCCTCCGTACGACTGGCCACGCGGATACCCGCGTAGCCTAGTGCCGCGAAGAGGGCGAGCACCGACAGCGTCCCGGCCAGGCCCAGTTCCTCCCCGGTCACGGCGAAGATGAAGTCGGTGTGCGGCTCCGGGAGTTCACCCCATTTTTCCACGCTCGCCCCGAGACCCGAGCCGAACCAGCCGCCGGACGCGAGCGCGTAGATGCCGTGCACGGCCTGCCAGCAGCCGTTGGCCGGGTCGGTGGCGGCGATGCAGTGCAGCCGGCCCATCCGGTTGGGACTGGTGGCGATCGCCAGGGCGCCCAGCGCGCCGGCCCCGGCCAGCACTCCGGTGAACAGCCGGGTGGGGGCGCCGGCCAGCCACAGCAGGCCGAACAGGATGGCGGTGAGGATCACCGTGGTGCCCAGGTCGCCGCCGAGCATGATGAGGCCGAGCAGCAGCACGGTGACCGGGACCAGCGGGACCAGCAGGTGCTTCCACTGGACGAGCAGGTTCTTGTCGTTCTTCCGGGCCAGCAGGTCCGCGCCCCACATGACCAGCGCGAGCTTGCCGAACTCGCTGGGCTGGATCTGGAAGGGGCCGCCGATGGAGATCCAGTTGGTGTTGCCGTTGATCGAGACCCCCTATCCCGGGCACCTGCACCAGGCACATGGTGAACACCGAGCCGAGCAGCAGCGGATAGGCCAGCACCCGGTGCAGCCGGACCGACAGCCGGGCGGCGAACCAGAGCAGCACCGCGCCGATGGCGATCGCGAGCAGCTGCTTGCGGAAGTAGTACGTGGAGGGCAGTCCGTACCGCAGCGCGAGGATC
>NZ_FMCH01000086.1 GCF_900091855.1 Streptomyces sp. DvalAA-14 | reverse complement strand
GCTGCCGCCGGGGGCGCCGCCGGTGCCGCCGACGGTGCCGCCGCCGTCGATGGACGTGCCGCCGCTGTGCGCGGTGCCCGAGGAACTGTCGTGCCCCGGCCCGCCCTTGATGGCGACGATCTTCGTGGCGGCCTGGGTGGCCTGCGCGCGCAGGGCTGGGGGACAGCGGGGCGTATCCGGGCGGCAGGTCGCCCGGGTCGGCGCCGCTGATCTGGCCCGGCCCGGCGGCGTACCGCAGCAGGGTGGCGTAGTCCTTGCGGGCGGCGGCGGTGAGCTTGTCGGGCCGCAGCGCCGCGTAGACCAGCTCGGTCAGCGGGTAGCCGGTCTTGGCCTTGACCTTGGCGGGGTCGATGACCTTCACGCCGCCGCTGGTGGCGCTCGCGTCGGCCGCCGCCGTGGTCAAGGTGGCGGTGGTGGGCGCGGTGAAGGTGCCGGAGGCGTTGAGCAGCTTCGCGGTCTGCAGGCCGTAGCGGGCGGCGGACGCGGCGTCGGTGATGGTGAGTTCGAAGCGGGAGCCGACCGGCTGCGGGCCGGGGCTCTTGTATCCGGGCGGGTTGCCCAGCGCGTCCCAGGTGGACTTCCACAGGGTGTCGGCGCGGCGGGTGTGCAGCGCCCCGGCGTGCATGTCGTCCACGTAGGGGTGGAAGTCGGTCATGCACTGCTTGGCGTCGGGGTCGGCGCCGGCGCCGGCCGCGCACCACGGGTCGCTCTTGGGGTAGTCGTCGCGCAGCGGGTCGAAGGAGAAGTGGCCGGGGTTCAGGTCGGCGTTGGTGCTGTAGTTCGGGTTGACGGTCATGCCGTACGGGTCGGGGATGCCGGCCAGGAACTGGCGGGCGTCCTTGTCCGCCTCGATCCAGGCCCAGATCGTCGCGGCGGTGTCGGAGTGGCCGAGCGCGGTGATCAGGTCGGTGTCGGTGGCGGGTGTCTCGGACACCGACAGGTTCGCGAACTCCGGGTTAAAGGCGAGGAAGTCCGGGTCGGTGACCAGGCCGGTCGGGTTCTTCTTCGCCCACGCGTAGTGTTTCGCCGCCACCAGCGAGGTGTTGCCGGCCTTGTCGGACACGGTCTGCACCGCGCCCCACACCGAGCTGCGATACGACTCGGTGAGCAGCTTGGCGACCAGCCGGGGGGTGAGGTTGATGGATCCGACCTTGGTGCCGGAGATCTGTTTCACCGAGTCCGGGGCCCCGAATTTGGCTCTTCGTTCGATGGTGAAGCCGATGACGGCGGCGGACAGGCCGACCGGCGCGTAGACGGCGTCGCCGGTGCCCAACCCCCGCGCGGTGAAGGCCAGTCCGCTGCCGCCATTCTGCACCACCCGCTGCCGGGCGTCGGGTTCACCGATCTCGGTGTAGCCGTAGACGGTGCCGGTGGGGCACAGCGCGGCCTGCCAGCTGGTCATGGCGTCGGCGGCCAGTTCGCTGCCGGTGGTCTGGCGCTCGGAGGCGCCCAGCGGGCAGCTGGAGTCGACCGAGTTGAAGCCGAGTTTGATGGCGATGCGGTTCTTCCAGTTGGTGCTGGACACCGGGGAGCCCGCGTTGACCTGGGTGCGGTCGGCGTACGGCTTGCCGTCCAGGTCCAGGTGCCCCTGCGGCACGATCACCAGCCAGCAGGAGCGGGGCGCGGTGACGCCGGCTTTCCGGACCGGTTCGCCGCAGCCGAGGTGCGGTGCCTCCAGCGCCGTCTGCACCTCGAAGAACTCCTTGCCGGTGCCGTCGGCGCCGGTCCGGGCGAAGTCGATCTCGTTGGTGGTGTTGTAGCTGAACAGCGCGTTGTTCTGGGTGCCGGTGGTGATCTCGGTGCCGTCCACGGACTTGAAGGGCACCTCGCCGGTGCCGAAGGCGCCGTCGGCGCCGTACCGGTCGTCCTGGCCGTAGTTGGTGGGCTGGGCGTTGTAGGTGATCGTCCGGGTGTCGTCGCGGGCGTTGCCCGGCCACGAGGTGCGGTCGGTGGTCGGTGAGGCGCCGTACTGGCACTGGGTGCGCGACGGGCCCGGGTTGGATGCCACGGTGCCGTCGTCGTCGCCCCAGCACTGCATGATCTGCACGAAGTCGGTGTTGAACTGGGTGCCGGCGAAGGTGGTCGGGACGCCGCCGCTCCAGGTCACCGTGACCGCCTGGCTGGTGAGGCGCTGGGTCTGGCTGACGGTGAAGCGCATGTCCTTGAACTCGCCGCGGCCGGCCACGGTGACGGCCGAGCCGGCGGCGGGGGCGGCCGCGGCGGGCTGGG
>NZ_FMCH01000409.1 GCF_900091855.1 Streptomyces sp. DvalAA-14 | reverse complement strand
GCGATCTCCGCCTGATTCCCGCCCACCCGCGGGCGGTCCCCGGCGGCCCCGCCCGGCTGCCGTCACCCGATCGGCGGGCCGGCCACCGCCGCTCAGGGCCGCGGGCCGTGGACCCGGCGGTAGCTCCAGACCAGCAGGGCGAACACGATCAGGCCGGAGAAGATGAGGCTCGCCCCGGTGCTCCAGCCGGTGGCCGGCAGCCAGTGCAGCACGGGCGCGCCCCAGATGACGCCCGCCGCGATGAGCCCGAGGCCGACCACGGACGAGCCGGCGATCCGCCAGCCCGAGGCGACGCTGCCCTCGGCGGCCAGCATCGCCCGCTCACGGACCGGTTCGACGAACCGGGCCACCGCCGGGACGGCCCGGGACAGCAGGATGAGCCCGGCCAGTACCAGCAGCAGCCCGGGCCCCGGCAGCACCAGCAGGGCCACCCCGATCAGTACCAGCAAGCTGCCCGCCACCGCCTGGGCCAGCCGCTTCACCGGGTGGGACCTTGCCTGCGGCGCACCGGCCTTGCTCTCGGACTCCTCACCCGGCGCCGCCTCCCCGGTTTCCGACCGCCGCCCTCTGCTCACCCGTCCACCGTAACCGGGCGGCGATCCGTACCGGCTCGCGACACCGGGTGACCGGCGCACCCGAGCCGCCGCGCGCCCCTACGCGCGCTGCCGGGATCCTGCCGGGCACCGGCCGGATCCCGGCAGCGCCCGCCGAACGGCCCGCCGGCTGTCCCCCGATCGGCGCACGGGGGGACAGCCAGCGGCTTTCCCGCCGGGGGCGGCTAGCGGCTCACCGTCCGGGGAACGTTGTAGCCCTCGACCCGCAGCGCGGGCCGGCCCGAGGCCAGTGCGTCGGCGGGCCACGAAAGGGTCACCGTCCGTGACTCACCGGGCAGCAGCCACAGGTAGTTGTCGCCGTAGAGGGTCGGCAGCACCCGCTCGCCGCTGCGGTCGTCCAGCAGCGCCAGCCGCACCATCGCCGCGACCGCCGAACCCCGGTTGGTGACGGTGGCGGTCAGTTCGCGGCGGGTCCCCGACCCGGTCACCCGGCCGACGGAGGTGGTGACCTTCACCGGCTTGGCGCTGTTCAGCGCCTTCATGTCGGCCGTGTCCCGGTAGCGCCAGTAGGTGTTCTCCGACAGGACACGGCCCTTGCCGTCCTCCAGGCCGAGCCGGAGCAGATGGAAGTCCGGCAGGCTGTCGGTCCAGCCGGCGGTGAAGGCCGGCGTGGTGGCCGACGAGGCGACATCGACCGTCGTCCGCCGGACCGGACCGATCTGCCGTCCGTCCAGGCCGATCACCCGGGCCGTCACCACCGCCCCCTTGAGCCCTTGCGGGGTGTGGTTGACCGCGATCACCTGCCAGTTGACGGAATCGGCCTGGACGTGGAGCGGCTCGCACCCCTTGCGGGCGCCGTAGTAGGTGCCGTTGACGTCGAAGTCGTAGTCGTACGTCTGCCACACCGTGCTGTGCCAGGCCGGGTGGGACATCCACAGCATCAGGCCGCTGGCGTCCTTCCACAGATTGGCGTTCCAGGCCTCGAACATGGCCCGGGTGTTCTCGTAGTTGACGAACTGCGCCTTGCGCGTGAAGTCGTCCAGCCCGCCGGCCGTCTCCAGCCGCGCCTCGATGGCCGCCTGGTAGTTCTGCGGGGCCTGATTCCCCTTGGTGCTCCAGTCGTGGTAATACCACGCCCCCTCGATCGGCCACTCGGGCTGGTCGCCGACCATGTTGCGGGTGCTCTCGGCGGTGGACACCACCGGCATGCCGATCTCGGTGTGGAAGCCGAAGCTTCCGCTGCCGTAGGTGGACGGGGAGAAGTAGCGCTCGGGCTCGATCCAGCCGTAGGGGCCGCCGCCGGTGATGATGCCGCCGGCCGAGTTGTTCTGGTAGAGCACACCCGGGGCCTGCGACTGGACCGCGTCCCGCATCCCGGTGTCGATCGCCGCCGGCGGGTTGCCCTCGTTGGCGCCGCACCACACCACGACACTGGGGTGGATGCGGTAGCGCAGCACCGTGTCCCGGGCCACGTCGTTGTACGCCTGGTGGTCCGGCGGGTCCATGGCCCAGGCGTTGGGGAAGTCGTTCCACACCAGCAGGCCGTGCTCGTCGCAACTGGCGAAGAACTCCTCCCGGTTGCTGGAGGCGACCCAGTTGCGGATCATGGTGAAGTTCATGTCGCGGTGCATCCGCACCGCCGCGTCCATCCGGGCCGCGGGCATCCGGCGCAGCAGTTCGTCCCAACCCCAGTTGCCGCCGCGGCAGAAGACGCGGACGCCGTTCACGCTGATCTTCAGCGGGTCCGGGGTGTTGTCGACCGCCTTCACATCCGTCCACGCCGAACCGTCGTCGGACACCTGGATCACATACGTCTTCGGGTACGCCGCCTCCCACACCACGACCACCCGGTCGAAGGACTGCGGCGAGCCGAGGTCCACCTGGATCCACTGGTTGTCCAGGTACTCCGACGACCAGCGGGAGTTGGGATTGCCGTCGGTGGCGTTGACCGCCGGGTTCGACGGGTCCTCGGTGGAGGCGGTGACCGTCTTGCGCAACGCCAGGTCGGTGCCCGGGCGAGGCGCTGTCGATGACCGACAGGCTCCACAGCGAGTTGCCCCAACTGGTCGCCCGCGCGCCGCCGCTGATCCGTACGTAGCGGGCGGTGCGGGCGGTGAAGTCCTCGGTCTGCAGGCTGGAGTCGCCCCCGTTGAACGGCAGCGGCACCGCGGCGTTGTCCACCGCCTTGGCGTCGGTCCATGCCGAGCCGTCGGCGGAGACCTGCACCACGTACGTCTGCGCGTACGCCTGCTCCCACACCAGGTCGACCCGGTCGAAGGCGACCGGGGCGCCCAGGTCCACCTGGATGTACTGGTCGTCGTCGAAGGAGGAGGACCACCGGGTGTTCGGGTCGCCGTCGGTGACGTTGCCGGGCTGGTCCGCCGGGTCGTCCACCGAGGAGGAGGTGGCCGTCTTGTGCAGGGCCAGGTCGGTGCCGGGGGAGGCGCTGTCGAACACCGACAGGGTCCACAGCGACGAACCCCAGCCGGTCGCACGGGTCAGGCACCGCACCCGTACGTAACGCGCCTGCTGCCGGCCCACGTCCACGGACTGGGTGTACGCGTCGCTGCCGGAGCTGAACGGCAGCGGTACCGCGTACTCGTAGCCGAACTGCCGTATGCCGAAGCGGGTGGTGCGCCGGTCGCTCTCCTGGCCGCCGACCGAGGCGACCAGCGTCAGGTCGTGCAGGTCGGGCCGGCCGTAGCCGTTGGGCCACCACAACTCGGGGTCGCGCAGGCGCAACTGCGCGTAGGCGTCGGGGGTGAAGGCGACCTCGACCGTGCCGCCGGCCGGGACCGTGACCGCCTGGGACACCCGCACCTTGCCGAAGGAGGCGGCGACGGTGATCTGCCGGTCGGCGGTGTCGGCGTTGCGGACCGGGACCACGATCGTCACTTCGGCGCTGCTGGTGTCGGGCAGGTCGGGCAGGACGGTGTCCACCCGCGGGTCGCCGATGACCGCGTGGCCGGTCGAGCGCAGCCGTACGTGGTTCCAGATGCCGGCCACCCGGTCGCGCACGGCCGGCATCCAGTCCCAGCCCGAAGCGGCCAGGTACGTCGGCGAGTTGAGGTTCATGATGTTGGCACCGGCGTCCACGAAGGACAGGCCCTCCGGTCCCTTGTCACCCGGACTGCCGGGGGTCGGCATCGGCGTGATCCGCACGGCCAGCGCCTGCTCGCCGGCGGCCAGCAGCGCCGTCACGTCGTGGGCGGAGCGGGCGAACGGATACGTCAGGCCGCCGACCTGCCGGCCGTTGAGCCAGATGTCGGCCTGGTGGTTGACGCCGTCGAACTCCAGCCAGATGTGCCGTCCGGAGCCGGTACGCAGGCCGGCCGGCAGGCGGAAGTCCCGGCGGTACCACCAGGCGTGGCGCGACAGGGCCTCGGGAACCCGCAGGTTGTTCAGCCCGGCCACCGGGTCGGGCAGCCGGCCCTGGTCCACCAGCGAGGTCAGGACCGTACCGGGAACGGTGGCCGGCAGCCAGCCGCTGGTGTCCACGGACGGCAGGGACAGGTCCGCGCCCGCGCCGCCCGCCCAGTCGTCCATGGTCAGCGTCCAGCCCGACTCCAGGGGCACCGTGCCGTCGGCGGCGACCCGCAGCGCGGGTGGCCGGTGGTCGTGCGTTCCCCAGTCGGTCCAGCCGGTGGCGGACGGGCGGTGGCCGCGCGGGGTGCCGAAGACCTCGAAGCCGTTCAGGCCCAGCGGGTTGGCGTTGGAGCGCTTGCGCACGGTCATCCGCACCCAGCGGGCGACCACCGGCTCGGCCAGCTCGATCTCGACGACGCCGCCGGTGCCGGAGGTGGTGCGGTACATGCTGGTCCATGTGTGCTGGTCGCGGGAGGCCTCCACCACGAAGTCCACCGCGCAACTGGACAAGATCTCCTTGCCGGTGGTGCTGTCGCGCGGATTGCCGCTCGTGGAGGGCACGAAGACCGGGTCGTTCACCGTGGCCTCGAAGGTCAGGCGGACCGACTCCACGTCGCAGTCGGCCTGCAGATCGACGCAGATCCACTGCGGGTCACCGTCGGCGGCACGCCAGCCGGTGCCCCGGACACCGACCGAACTCACCTTGTCCACCACGAATTCGCCCGGCGTGGGCGCGTAGTCGGTCGACGACACCGTGATCGGGCGGTAGGCGGCGAGTTCGCCCTTCGAGGCCGCCGCGGCGGGCCCCTCGGGCTCGGCCGCGGAACTGCTCGCCGGCAGGGCGACCCCGAGGCCGAAGCCCGCCAGCAGGGTTGATCCGGTGGCGACGACCGCCCGACGGGAGGGGTGAGAGGACTGATTCGACATGTGCAGGTGGTCCAATCCCAAGTGAGCCCAGCGGAGCATGCGGCTCGGCACAGCTCAAATGACAACGTTGCCATAGGCTTTAATCCCATCGCCCTTCTGTCAAGACCCGCGGGCGCCCGCTCGTGCCTCGCGGTTCATCCGCCCAACTCCGCGTAGCCTGATTTCCACCACTATGGAGCAGAAAACGGCGGGCGCACCCGTCACAGCGCGTACACAGCCGCCCGCGACCGGCCGGCGTTCCCCACCCTGGCCGGCCGTCGTCTGTGCCGCCTTCTGCCTGGTCCAACTGGCCCTGGTCGTACCGGGCAGCGGACTGGGCTGGGACGAGACCGTCTACACCAGCCAGGTGAGCGGCTTCGTGCCGGCCGCTTTCTTCAGCGCGCCCCGGGCCCGCGGCATCACCCTGCTGGCCGCGCCCGTCGCCGAGTTGACCACCTCCACCCTCGCCCTGCGGGTGTGGATGGCGGTACTGTCGGCCACCGCCCTCTACCTGGCACTGCGGGTGTGGCGCACCCTGGTGCCGGCGCCGGTGCTCGCGCTGGCCGGCGGACTGTTCGCCACCTTGTGGATCACCGTCTTCTACGGCCCGCAGGTGATGCCCAACCTCTGGTCCGCCTACGGGGCGTTGGCGGCCGCCGGCTGCTTCCTGCGCGCCGCCCGGGACCCGGCCGACCGGCCCGCACGGCTCGGACTCGGGGTGGCCGTGGCCCTGACCGGCCTGATGCGGCCGCTCGACGCCGTGTGGCTGGTGATCCCGCTCGCCCTGGTGGCCCTGTTCGTCCGGGGCGCCCGACGGCCGCTGCTGTTCGGCGCCCTCGCCGCCGGCCTGCTGCTCGGCTGCGGCGAGTGGGTCGTCGAGGCGTACCTGCGCTACGGCGGCCTCACCCAGCGGCTGGACCGGGCCAGCGCCATCCAGGGCGGCACGGGCTGGAACATCGCGGTGGACGACCAGATCCGCGCCCTGAACGGCCATACGCTGTGCCGCCCCTGCGATGTGCCGTGGCGGGGCAGGATCACCTCCGTGTGGTGGTTCGCCCTGCCCTTCCTGGCCGCCGGCGGTGTCGCCGCCTCGAACCGGGCCCGGCGCCGGAGCACCGCGCTGCTCCCGCTGCTCGTCGCGTCCGCCATGGCGCTGCCGTACCTGTTCCGCCTCGGCTACGCGGCGCCGAGATTCCTGCTGCCCGCCTACGCCCTGCTCTCGCTGCCGGTGGCCGCGTGCCTGTGGGCCCTGCTCGCCGCCCCTGCCGGCCGGCTGCGCCCCGCGCTGACCGGTCTGATCGTCCTCGCGCTCTGCGGACACCTGGCCGTCCAGTTCGCCACCGCCCGCGCCGACGTCCGCAGCAATCGCGCCATGCGGCACGCCTACGACGCGGTCGCCGCCCGCCTGCACGCCGCCGGGGTCCGCCCGCCGTGCGTCCTCACCGGCGACCACGCCGTACCGATGGCCTTCTACACCGGCTGCTCCTCCCGCCAGATCGGCGGCTCCGACGGCAGCATCACCCCGGCGGGGCTGCTCGCCGCCGCCCGCACCCGCCCGCTGGCCGTCCTCGTCCCGGCGGGCGGCCGGCCGCCGCGCTACGCCCGCGCCTGGCGCGTCATCACCCTGCCGGACGCGCGGTCCTTCCCCGGCTACCACGGGTACCTGGCGCCGCCGCCGGTGAGCGGAGGCCGCCCCTAAGGGCTGTCCCGCCCCGGCCCGCGCCCCGCCCCCCTGCCCCGTTCCGTGGCCCTCGGCCCCCGCCCGCCGCACCCGCGCACCTGCGACCGCGTCGCACCTGGTCACCGCCCGCACCACGGCAATGGCTGCAACGCACGGCCCGTGACACGGTGGTCGGATGGACGCCAGCGGCCACACCCCCCACGACGACCACGGCCACCCCCATGATCCCCACCACCAGCATCACGACCACCGCCCGCGTCGGGCCTCGCGCCTGCCCCATCTGCTCACCCCGCACAGCCACGACGCGGCCGACAAGATCGACCCCGCGATGGAGACCTCCGCCCAGGGCGTGCGCACCCTGTGGCGGTCACTGGCCGTGCTCGGCGCCACCGCCGCCGTCCAAGCGGTGATCGCCGGCCTGTCGGGATCGGTCGCGCTGCTGGGCGACACCGTCCACAACGCCGCCGACGCCCTGACCGCCGTCCCCCTCGGCGTCGCGTTCCTGGTGGGACGCCGGTCGGCGAACCGCCGCTACACCTACGGCTACGGCCGCGCCGAGGACCTGGCCGGCGTCGCCGTCGTCCTCACCGTCGCCGCCTCCGCGGCCCTGGCCGCCGGCGCCGCTGTCGAGCGTCTGGTGCACCCGCAGACCGTCACGCACCTGTGGGCGGTCGCCGTGGCGGCCGCGGCCGGCTTCGCGGGCAACGAGTGGGTCGCCCGCCACCGCATCCGCACCGGGCGCCGTATCGGCTCCGCCGCGCTGGTCGCCGACGGCCTGCACGCCCGTACCGACGGCTTCACATCCCTGGCGGTGCTGCTCGGCGCCGCGGGCTCCGCCCTGGGCTGGCGGGCCGCCGACCCCGTCGTCGGCCTGCTCATCACCCTGGCGATCCTGCTGGTCCTCAAGGACGCCGGGCGCGAGGTCTACCGGCGGCTGATGGACAGCGTCGACCCCGAACTGGTCACCACCGCCGAGAGCGCGCTGCGCGGGATCGACGGAGTGCTGGGCACCGGGCAGGTCCGGATGCGCTGGGTGGGCCACGCCCTGCGCGCGGAGGCCGACATCGTCGTGGACCCGCACCGGACGGTCGTCGAGGCGCACGCGCTGGCCGTCGCGGCCGAACACGCCCTGATGCACGCCGTCCCCCGCCTGACCGCCGCCACTGTGCACACCGACCATGCCGCGCACGGCGACGACCCGCACGCCCCGCTCGCCCACCACACCGCTGCGCGCCCCCGGGCGGTCACTGGGCCCTCGACCGAGCCCTCGACCGAGCCCTCGACCGGGCCCTCGACCGAGCCCTCGACCGAGCCTTCGACCGATCCCGGCACCGATCAGGTCACCGAGCCCGGCACCGGGCCCGTCAGCGAGCACCGCCGCGGCGGCTGAGGCCGGACGCCGGATCAGCCGACCCAGGTCGCCTTCTGCCGCAGCCGCGCCGCGGTCTGCCGTATCCACGGCAGATCGGCGTAGAGCGCGGCGCCCGGGCAGTCGGTCTCGTAGACGTCGCGGTGACCGGAGATGGCGTCCAGTTCCGCCGTCGTGCCCTTCCGGTAGCGGCTCTCGCCGTTGCTGGACACCAGCCGTACCTTCCCCCGGGGGTCGATGCCGGGGTCCAGCTTCCACGCGGCTATGGCCGCTATCGCCTCCAGCATGGGGCGTGGCACCTTGACGCCCGCGCCGAAGCTGCCCAGGGCGGCGATCCCGACGGTGTGGGCGTTGAAGCCCTCGGTGTGCGCTCCGCGCACGTCCCGGTCGACACTGCCGGCCCGGCCCTCGTAGATGGTGCCGCACCGGTCGACGACGAAGTTGTAACCGACGTCGTCCCACCCCATGTCGTGGATGTGCCGCTCCTCGATCGCCTGCAGCATCGCCGGCACGTCCTTCGTGCAGTCGTAGTCGTTGGGGTTGTCCGTGTGGTGCACGAAGACCGCCTTGATGGAGTCGTCGTAGATCGGTTTCCCGTGGACGTCCCGCTCGTCCGCGTGCCAGGTGGCACGCCCTATGACGACAGGCCGGAGCGCGGCCCGGTGCAGCACGGCCACTCGGCTGCGGGGCGACTGCTGCGCGTGGTGCACCGGTGCGGAGCAGGTCACGACGAAGACGAGGGACGTGAGGGCCACCCCCAGCTTGAGCCTGTGAGGCCACATAGCGAACAGCCTGGGGCCGGTCGGGCGGGCCGGACATCCACGCGGGCCATTCGGGTGAAATCCCCTGGCGGGGCGGGGCGGGGCGGGGCGGGGCGGGGCGGGGGCCGGACGCCGCGTCCCGGTGCCGTCCCCCGCCGTCCCCGCCCGCAGTTCCCCCTCCTTCGGCGCCCCGCCGTCCCTGTCCGCCGTCCCCGCCGCCGTCGCACTCCCCGGCCTTCCTGGCCTTCCTGGCCGCGTCGACCCCGGCGCACACGCAGGGGCCGCAGCCGTTGATCTGGCCGGCGCGCAGATTGACCAGTGTCAGCAGGCGCGGGGTCGACGCCCCCGGCCCGGATGGCGGGAGCAGCGAGCGGTCGTCCGGGCCTTCCTGGCCACGGCCCGGCACGGCGACTTCGACGCGTTGCTGCGGCTGCTCGACCCCGAGGTGCGGCTGACCGCCGGCACGCCGGCCGGTACGGTCGTCGTCTTCGGCGCCACCGAGGTCGCCGCCGCCGGCGCGCGGCTGTCCGCCGCCGCGGCCACCCGCCGGCGGGAGGTGCTCGTCAACGGGCTGCCCGGGATGGTCTCCTGGCGCACCGACGGCGCCCGGCTCTCGGTCCACGCCTTCACCGTTGTCGGGGGCCGGATCACCCGCATCACGGCGCTGACCGACCCGGCCGGGCTCGCGCTGATGGACCTGCCGGATCCGGGCCGAGCCGCCGGGACCGACCGGGCGGCGTACGGCGACGCCCGCGGGCAGGTCCGCCACGATCGCCCGCGCCGGACCTAGGCTGGCTCGAATGATGAGAGCTGTGGCGCTGGACATCGGCGAGACCCTGGTGAGCGACACCCGCTACTGGGCCGCGTGGGCCGACTGGCTGGGCGTGCCCCGGCACACGATGTCGGCGCTGATCGGCGCGACCGTGTCCCGGGGCGGCACCAGCGACGACGCGCTGCGGCTGCTCCGGCCCGGCCTGGACATCGAGGCGGCGAAGGCGGCCCGCGAGGCGGCCGGGCGCGGCGAATACCTCGACGAGACCGACCTCTACCCCGATGTGCGGCCCGCACTTGCCGCACTCCGGGAGGCCGGCCTGCGCGTGGTCGTCGCCGGGAACCAGTCGGCCAAGGTGACGGGCCTGCTGCACGCCCTGGACCTGCCGGTCGACGCGATCGCGACGTCGGGGGAGTGGGGTGTCGCCAAACCGGAGCCGGGGTTCTTCGCCCGGGTGGTGGAGGCGGCGCGGGCCGAGCCGGCCGAGATCGTGTACGTGGGGGACCATCCGGTCAACGACGTCTTCCCGGTGAAGGCGGCCGGGCTCCGGTCGGCGCACCTTCGCCGGGGGCCGTGGGGGCATCTGTGGGCGGACGACCCCCAGGTGATCGCCACGGCCGACTGGCGCATCGACGGCCTCGGCGAACTCGTCGGCATCGCCACCGCGGCCGTCGACGCCTGACCGGGCGTCAGCGGCTCCCCGCCCGGGCGGCGACGGTCGCCGGGCGGGCGACCCCCACCTTCGAAGGAGAAGCAGATGAGCGAGAAGAAGGCGCGTGCCGTCCGTTTCGACCAGTACGGCGGCCCGGAGGTGCTGCACATCGCCGAGGTACCCGTGCCGGCTCCGGCGGCCGGCGAGGTCCTGGTCGAGGTCCGGGCCACGTCCATCAACCCGGGTGAGGCCTCGATCCGTTCCGGCACCTTCATGCCCGGCTCCGCCGATTTCCCTTCGGGGGAGGGCAGCGACCTGGCCGGCGTCGTCACCCGACTCGGCGACGGCGTAACGGAGTTCGCGGTCGGCGACGAGGTGCTCGGCTTCTCCCTGCGGCGCTCCAGCCACGCCACCCACGTCGCGGTGCCCACCGGCCAGCTCATCCGCAAACCGCCGGAGCTCAGCTGGCCGGTGGCGGGGTCCCTGTACGTCGTCGGTGTCACCGCCTACGCGGCGGTCCGGGCGGTGGACCCGCAACCGGGCCAGACGGTCGCGGTGTCGGCCGCGGCCGGCGGCGTGGGCTCGCTCGTCGTTCAACTCCTGCGCGCACGCGGCGCCCACGTCCTCGGCATCGCCTCGCCCGCCAACGCCGACTGGCTCACCGAGCACGGTGCCACCCCGATTTCCTACGGCGCCGGGCTCGCCGACCGCCTGCGGTCGGCGGCGCCGGACGGCATCGACTCCTTCATCGACCTCTTCGGCCCCGAGTACCTCCAACTGGCCGTCGACCTGGGCATTGCACGCGACCGTATCGAGACGGTCATCTCCTTCGAACTCGCGGAGAAGCTCGGCACCCAGCACAAGGGCAGCATGGACGCCTCCACCCAGGAGGTGCTGGCCGAGGTGGCCGACCTCGTCGCCACCGGCACGATCGAGATCCCGATCGCCGCCACCTATCCGCTGGACGAGGTGGCGGCGGCCTTCCGCGAACTGGAGAAGCGCCACACCCGCGGCAAGATCGTCCTCCTCCCCTGAGGGGCCGCCGTCCGGCGGTCGGGCCCCCGTCTGCGCTCACCCGCGCGCGGCCCCCGGCCGGTACTGGCGCTCGACGTGCGG
>NZ_FMCH01000410.1 GCF_900091855.1 Streptomyces sp. DvalAA-14 | reverse complement strand
GGAGGGCTCCGAATGTTCGGTGCGGTGAGTTCACGGCCCCTCCCGAGGCAACGGGACATACGACACTGGCGGCGCAACATCCCGGAAACACGCTGGGGATGAGTGCGCCACAGAGTGGCTGCCGGGAGAGGGCGTGTCAAGCCTTCGATCGGCAATACATCGGAGGTATCAACGCGCGCATGGCCGGGGCCGGTTCGAACCGGCCACCGAATTGTGGCGGGTATGACTGGACGGATCCGACGTGGGGCATGCCTACCGCAGACAGAAAGCGCAGACCGGATCGGGGGAAGCAGACGAATATCACGGGGCGCCGGTTACGGCACGCGGTACGGCGGGCCGACCTTCCCGCTGTGTCGGAGACACGGGGACTGCTACGCGACCATCTGAGGAACTGGGGAGTGCCGGCCTTGTCGGACACGGCGGAACTGCTCGCCACCGAACTCCTCACCAACGCACTCCAGCACACCGGCGGCGGCGCGGTGCTCACCGCCACCTTGACGCCGGGGCCCGGACACCGCCTCCGGGTCGAGGTGCACGACTCGCTCACCCGGCGGCCCGGTCCGCCGGCGCCCGGCGCGGTCGCGCGGGCCCTGGCCAGCGGCGAACACGGCACCTCCGGGCGCGGGTTGATCCTCGTCGAGGCGCTCGCCGACTCCTGGGGAGCGCAGGCGCGGGACGGCGGCAAGGTGGTCTGGTTCGAACTTGAGGCCGACGCGGAGGCGGCATGAGCGGGCGCGGAACGACGGGAAAGCGGCATGGCCCGTGGGGAGTTCACCCTCCCGTCAGGGGCCACGCCGCTTTCCCGCGCCTCGACCTGCCCGTCGCGGAAGGGCCGTTGTCCGAAAACTCAGCCGAACTGCCGCTCCAAATCAGACAGTTTGCGCTCCAGTGAATCCAGTCGGGGCAGCGTCATCGTGTCGTCCTCGGCGGTCAGGTCCACGGTGAACGCGGCCCTGGCCATGTCCTGCGCGGACGGCGTGGACGCGGCGGCCTCCGCCTCCTCGCGGACCGGCTGGAGGGCCGGCCGGCCCCGTACCGGAAGCTCGCCGGCCGGGAACTCCGCCGACGCTCCTATGGCAGGCTCCGATGCGGCCTGACCGCCGCCCGCCGCGCTCCCCGCGGGCAGCTCCACCTGGCGACCGCCCCGGCCGCCACCGCGCGGCCACGGGCGGTGCTGCCGGTTGAAGGCCTTGATCCGGGCCCGCTCCAGGCGGTCGTGGTCGCGGCGGCGCAGCGCGTTGTGCTCGCGCTGCCGCTTGTCCTCGCGGACCTCCTCGACCGCCTCGTCCAGCGAGCGCACGTTCTCCAGCAGCATCAGCGACCAGGCGCCGTACGTCTCACGCGGCGCCCGCAGCCAGCGCACCATCCGGATCTGCGGCAACGGGCGTGGCACCAGGCCCTGTTCGCGCAGCGCGGCCCGGCGGGTCTGCTTCAGCGCCCGGTCGAAGAGCACCGCGGCGGACAGCGACATGCCGGCGAAGAACTGCGGCGCTCCGGCGTGCTCTATTCCGCGCGGCGCGTGCACCCAGTTGAACCAGGCTGCGGCGCCGGCGAACAGCCACACCAGCATGCGCGAGCCGAGGGCCGCGTCGCCGTGGCTGGCCTCGCGGACCGCCAGCACCGAGCAGAACATGGCCGCGCCGTCGAGGCCGAAGGGGACCAGGTACTCCCAGCCGTTGGTCAGGCCGAGATTCTGCTGGCCGAAACCGACCAGGCCGTGGAAGGAGAGTGCGGCGGCGACCGCCGCACAGCAGAACAGCAGGACGTAGGAGGCGCTGCCGTAGAAGGCCTCCTTGCGACGGCGGCGCTCCTCACTGCGCTCCCACGAATCCCCCTGGGCATCCGTGCCGGCCATGCGGCGGTTGCGGAGCACGACGACGCAGGCAGCCAGAACGACCAGGCCGACGGCGCCCGAAATCGCCCAGTTCAGCGAAATGTCGGAAAGTCTCATGTGCGAATCCTCGTGTCGCTTCCGTCGCGCTCGGGCCGGACCGGCTTACGACCGACATCATTGCGAAGAGCGCGGATACGTGCAGACGTTATGGCGCAAGAGCACGGCTTCCACGGTGAGTGCTCGAACTCTCGTGCCGGAACAGCTGAGTTGACCGGAATCGTAGCGTGACCGACAACGTCGCATACGCGCGGTGGCCGATTCGCTCGGCCCGGCGGGAGCCGCGGGCGGCCGGAGCGGGACCGGCGGGGCCGGTGGTGGCCAAGAGGCGTGCGGGAGTTGGCCGCGGGAGAGCTGAGGCCGGCCGTGGTGACACCGCCGGGGGTTTAACCTGACGGCGGTAGGCCGACCGGGTGATCGTCGGCGAGCCAGCCCGTCCGGCGCACCGCCGGGCCCGCAGCCGACAGGGAGGGACCCGGTGGACCGAGCCGCGCGCAGCCGGGTCCCGGACCCGCGCGGACCCGGGACGGGCGCGGCCGGGAGCGGATTTCCCGTACGGCGGATGCCGGAGCGGTTCTCGGTACGGGACCAGGTGCTCGCATCGCTGCGGGCCGAGATCATCGGCGGGGAACTCGCGCCGGGATCGGTGCATTCCGCGCCCGCGCTGGCCGCCCGGTACGGGGTCTCGGCCACGCCGGTACGGGAGGCGATGCAGCTGCTGGCCCGCGAGGACGCGGTCGAGGTGCTGCCCAACCGCGGGTTCCGGATCGCCGAGCGCAGCGTGCGCGAACTCGCCGAGCTGGCGGCGGTACGGGCCCTGCTGGAAGTCCCGGTGGTGCTGGCTCTCGCCCGCAGCGTGGCCCCCGGCCGGTGGGAGGCGCTGCGGCCGCTCGCCGCGGCGACGGTGACGGCGGCGGCGCTCGGCGACCGGGCCGCCTACGCGGAGTCCGACCGCGCCTTCCACCGGGCCCTGCTGGAGTTCTCCGGCAATCTCCAGCTCGTCTCGGTGGCCGACGACCTCCACCGCCGCGCCCAGTTCCCGCTGGCCGCCACATCCCACGGCCCGCACTCCCCGAGCCGCCCGGCCGCCCTCCTCGCCGACGCCACCGAGCACAGCGTGCTGCTGGAGGCACTGATCGCGGGCGACGTGGTGACGGTGGAGTCGCTGGCGCGCGAGCACTTTTCCGGTTCCACCTGGGGATAGCGGGGGCGCCGCTGAGCCGCGTGGGGTTCGTGCTTGCCGGATGCCCCGGCGGGGCTGGGTGGGAGGCGTGCGGGGTGCGCTGGGGGTTGCCGCTGAGCCGTCCGCGCGAGGGGTGTTCCGGGGGTGCCCGGGAGGGTGCGGGTGGGGGTTGGTCAGGCTGTGAAGGCGGGGGCGAGCCAGGCGGGGATGCCGCCCAGGAGTTCGTAGAGGCGGGCTGCCTCGGCGTGGAGGCGTTCGGCGGCTTCGTCGGGTTCCACGTCGGCGAGGGAGAGCATCGCCGGGGCGGTGCCGACGAGGTGGCCGAGGGAGACGCGGATGCGCAGGGACTCGGCGAAGCCGTGGCGGGCCTCGGCCAGGTCGCCTTCCGCCGCGGCGAGGCCGGCCAGGTGGCGCCAGGTGAAGGAGGTGAGGAAGGTGTCGCTGTGGGCGACCGCTCCCGCGTGGGCGCGGCGGTAGGCGGCGCGGGCAGCCGCCGGGTTGAGCGCGATGTTCTCGGCGACCAGGCCGCGCCGGAAGTCCAGCAGCGGGCGCCCGGGGGAGCCGGGCGAGAGCAGGGCCGCGCTGCGCCCGAATGCCGAGCGCGCCTCGTCCGCCCGGTCCCGTACCGAGTGCAGCGTCGCCCCGTAGGCGAGAAAGCCCCGCTCGGAGGCGGCCGCGCCGCGCTCCTCGTCGGTGCCGGCCAGCGCCTCGGCCAGGCGCAGCGCGTCCTCCGCCTCGGCCCAGCCCTCCAATTGGTAGAAGCACCCCTCGACCAGCAGCGCCGCTCTGCTCAGCGCCGCCCCCGCGTCGTCCTGGCAGAAGGGCGCGAGCAGTGCCGCCGCCTCGGACCAGCAGCCGCGTGCCCGCAGCCGCCAGACGTCCGGTACCCCGACCACAGATTTCGACAGGGCGGTGTCCGCCACAGCCTCTCCCCCAAGCGCGTCGTCGAGCCAGTGTGAGCAATACCCCAGCAAATGCCTCAGTGCGTCGAGCACTTGTGCGTTCGTGCAGACGGCCGACTGTGCAGTTGTCCGAGAGATGTCCGCCAGTTGACCGCCAGTGGCGGAAGTCCAGCACGCCAAGGGGCCCCGCGCCAAGGGGTCGGAGATCACTTCTTGTGAATGGGATCACTAATGCCCCCGCCTTGACGCGCCCGGCGGCGCCCTGAAGCGTCAGCTCATCCGCAGTGCCAGGAAGAAGTCGAGCTTGTCCTCCAGGCGGGCGAGATCACGCCCGGTGAGCTGCTCGATTCGCCCGATCCGGTACCGCAGCGTGTTGACGTGCAGATGCAGCCGGGTCGCGCACCGGGTCCATGACCCGTCGCATTCCAGGAACGCCTCCAGCGTCGCGATCAGCTCCGCGCGGTGCCGCCGGTCGTACGCCCGCAGCGGGTCGAGCAGCCGGGCGGTGAACGCGCGGCGGACGTCGTCGGGCACGAACGGCAGCAGCAGTACGTGGGAGGCCAGCTCCTCGTGCCCGGCGACGCACACCCGCCCGGGCCGGGCCGCGGCCACCCTGCGGGCGTGCCGGGCCTCCTCGAGGGCGCCGCGCAGCCCCTCGGGGGCGGGCACGGCCGCGCTGAGGCCGACGGTCAGCCGCCCGTCCTCGCCGAGCCCGCGCGACATGGGCCCGCGCAGCGCCGCCAGCAGCC
>NZ_FMCH01000411.1 GCF_900091855.1 Streptomyces sp. DvalAA-14 | reverse complement strand
TGAGCTTGATCCGGTTTGACGGACACCGTTGGTGTGGTGGTCAGGCTGCGAGTGCGGCTTCGTAGTCGGCGGGACTGAGGTAACCGAGGCTGCTGTGCAGGCGGTGCAAGTTGTACCAGCTCTCGATGAAATCGAAGATCGCGGTGCGTGCCGCGGCCCGTGTGGGCCAGGTGGTCGTGTCGAGCAGTTCGCGTTTGATGGTGGCGAAGAACGATTCGGCGAGTGCGTTGTCCCAGCACTGCCCGGTGCGGCCGACCGACAGGCGAACCCCGAACCGGTCCGCGAGGGAGGCGAATTGCTGGCTGGTGTACTGGCTTCCGCGGTCTGAGTGGAAGATCACCGGCCGTATCGGGCGACGCTCCCGGCATGCGGCGGTGAGGGCGTCGGCGACCAGGTCGGTGCGCATGTGGTCGGCGGTCGTCCAGCCGACCACGCGGCGTGAGGCGATGTCGATAACGGTGGCCAGGTAGAGCCAGCCCTCTTCGGTCGGGATGTAGGTGATGTCGCCGCACCAGCGGGCATCGAGCCCGGTGGAATCGGGCCGGAAGTCCCGGCCGATGAGATCGGGCCGGGTGGCCGCCCGGGGATCGGGGACGGTGGTCAGGTGTCGTCGTCGGCGGTGCCGGCCTGCCAGTCCGGCCGCACGCATGAGCCGGGCGACCCGGCGGCGGCCGCACGCGGCACCGTCGTGCTGGAGCGCGGCGTGGATGCGTGGGGCACCGTAGGTTCCTCGCGACCTGGTGTGGACGGCGGTGATCTGCTCGGTCAGCTCCGCGTCGCGGACGGCGCGGGGACCGGGGTTTGCAGTGCGGCGGGCGTAGTAGGCAGCTCGGGAGACCTTCAAGAGCTCACAGGCGCGCTTGACGCTGTGGCCTGCGTGTTTCTCCGCCTCGATGAACGGGTGAACCGTCACCGGGTCTCCTTCGCGAAGAAAGCCGTGGCCCGCTTGAGGATATCGACGTCCTCGCGCAGACGTCGGTTCTCCCGCCGCAGCGCGGCCAGTTCCTCGCGCTCGCCGCTGGTCAGGCCCTCACGCTCACCCGCGTCGACCTCGACCTGCTTGACCCAGTCGCGCACCGCGGTCTCGGTCAGATCGAAGTCCTTGGCGACCTGACCCATCGAGCGGTCTCCGCGTCGGCACAGCTCGACGATCTCGGCCTTGAACTCCGGCGTGAACGAGCGGCGAGGGCGTGGCTTCTTCTTCCCCATGCTCTCCATGATGGACATCCTCCCGGGGCTGGGCCCCTGATCTCGAATGTCCGTCAAAGCGGATCAAGCTCA
>NZ_FMCH01000412.1 GCF_900091855.1 Streptomyces sp. DvalAA-14 | reverse complement strand
CGCGGCAGGCTCATGACGCGACCGCGGCGCGCGGCAGCGTCTGCGGCGCGGGCACGGACTGGACGATCTCCCGGATCACGTCGTCGGCGTCGATCTGCCGCACCCACAACTCGGGCTTGAGGGTCACGCGGTGGGCGAGCGCGGGCACCGCGACCGACTTCACGTCCTCGGGGGTGGCGTAGTCGCGCAGGTCAAGCACCGCGCGGGCGCGGGCGAGTTGGACCAGGGCGAGGCCGCCGCGGGGGGACGCGCCGACCTGGATGTGCTGGTGCGCGCGGGTGGCGCCGACCAGCGCGATCACGTACTCCAGCAGGTCGTCCTCGACCTCGACCCGCTCGACGGCGGCCCGCATGGCCAGGACCTCGCCGGGGCCGCTCAGGGTGCGCAGGACCGCCTCGGGCGCCGCGCGGTCCAGGCGGGCCCGGAGCATGCCCGTCTCCTCGGCGGCGGTCAGATATCCCATCCGCACCCGCAGCAGGAAGCGGTCCAACTGCGCCTCGGGCAGGGTGTAGGTGCCCTCGTACTCGATGGGGTTGGCGGTGGCTATCACCACGAACGGGTCGGGCAGCGGGCGGGTGCTGCCGTCGATCGTCACCTGCGCCTCGGCCATCGCCTCCAGCAGGGCGGCCTGGGTCTTGGGCGGGGTGCGGTTGATCTCGTCGGCCAGCAGCAGATGGGCGAAGACCGGCCCGGGGCGGAACACCATGTCGCCGCTGCGCTGGTCGTAGAAGGGCGCGCCGGTGACATCGGAGGGCAGCAGGTCGGGGGTGAACTGGATGCGGCGGAAGTCCAGCCCGAGGGTGGTGGCGAAGGAGCGGGCCAGCAGCGTCTTGCCCAGGCCCGGCAGGTCCTCGATGAGCACGTGGCCGCCGGCCAGGATGCCCAGCATCACCAGGGCCAGCGGTTCCGGCTTGCCGACGACGGCGGTACGGATCTCGGCCAGCACCTGGTCGGCCCGCTCGCCGGCCTGCCGGGGGGTGAGGACGTCGTACTCGCTGCGGTTCTCGGGGCTGGTCACGGTCGGGTCCTCACTGTGCCTGGTCGCGGTGACCGGTGGTCGGGTCGGAGTCGGTTGCCGGGGGTTCGCCGGCGGCGCGTCGCGTCGGGGTGTCGAGCGCTTCGAGGCGGTCGAGCAGGGCGCGCAGGACGGGTTCGGTCAGCGCGGCGGCGGGCGGTGCCCCTGCCGGGTCGATCCAGGGCCACAGTTCCGGGCCGACCAGGGCGCGGGCCCGCGCCGGGTCGCGGCGCGCGTCCACGCCGTGCCGTTCGGCCAGCCGGGCCGCGAACAGCCGCTCCAGCTGCGGGCGGACCGTCGTCGCGAAGTACAGGTCGCTCTCGGCGCCCAGGCCCCGGCCGACGATCCACTCCCACTCCCCCAGCGCCGGGGCGCGGCTGCCGAGCAGCCGTACGGATCTGCGGTAGCCGCTGTCCTGGGCGCCGGCGCCGGCGCCGTAACGGGCGACGGCCAGCCCGCCGGCGGCGAGCAGGGCCATGCCGGTGGCGGCCGCCGCCGCACCGTCGGTCAGCGCGAGCAGGACGACGGCGGCGGCTCCGGTCCCGCCCAGCAGGAGCAGGGAGTGCCGGACCGAACCGGGGGTCCTTGGGTCCGCGCGCCGGCGGCGCCGC
>NZ_FMCH01000665.1 GCF_900091855.1 Streptomyces sp. DvalAA-14 | reverse complement strand
GCCCCGGTGGCGGCGAACACGAGCTGGCCACCGGCCGGATCACCGGCCCGGACCCGCTGGGCCCCTTCGGTGACGGGGCGGCGGCGGCCGTGCTGCGGACCGATGGCTTTCCGCACACCGCCGATCTGATGGTCAATTCGGCGTGCGATCCGCTGACCGGCGCGGTGCACGCGTTCGAGGAGCAGGCCGGCTCCCACGGCGGCCTGGGCGGCCCGCAGAGCCGGCCCTTCCTGCTCCATCCGGCCGAACTCCCGGTGCCCGGCGGCGCCGTGACCGGCGCGGAATCGCTGCACGCGGTCTTCCGCGACTGGCTCGCGGGGCGGCCGGCGCGGCCCGCCGGCGGGCTCGTCCCACGGGCGCGGGAGGAGGCGGCCGGCTCGGTCGCGGGACCGGGACCGGGCTGAGGCGCGCCGACGGCGAGCGGGAACAGGCCGGCTCAGCACGCTCGGCGGCTCAGGCCTCCTTGCGCAGCGCCAGCAGCCGGTACACGGGATCGGCCCGCGGCACCTCGGGGTCCGGCAGGCACGACAGGCGCGAGACGAGTGCCTCCGCCTGCTGCTCGTCCAGCGTCAGCGCCGACCCGTAGTCGCCGCGGGCCACGTCCGCGGCGGTGCCCATCGGCGACCGGCCCTGGCCGTGACCGGTGAAACGGGCCTCGCCCACCCGCCGCAGGCCGTGCTCGGAGGCCACCGCCAGGACCCGCGGCGCCGCGTCGTACGCCCGGCGCACCCGGAAGGGCGCCAGCAGCTCCTCCACATCGCTGTCCATACCGTGCCCGGCGTCCTTGTCGACCGTCGTCACGAACAGCCCGCCGGGCCGCAGCACCCGGGCGCACTCCGCGACCACCGAGGGCGCGTCCGGCAGCAGGTGCAGCAGCCACACCGAGCTCACCGCGTCCAGCGTGCCGTCGGCGAAGGGCAGCCGGTGGCAGTTCCCGAGCACCAGCCCCGCGCCGAGGCGGCCGGCGGCCAGGTGCGCCATCCCGGGCGAGGAGTCCACCCCGAACACCCGCAGCCCCGGGCGGCTCAGCCGCTCGGTGACCAGACCGGTGCCGCACCCCACGTCCAGCAGGGTGCGGGCCCGGTCCGGCACCAGCGCGAGAATCGCCCGTGCCGCGGACCGCGCCCTGGGCACACCCCCGCGGGTCGCGTCGTAGCGCGCCGCCTCGACGTCGTAGTCCAGCATGTGGGACATCGTAGGGCGCCCACATGAACAGGGCTTGTCCCGGCGTCTTGCGCCCCGGTTACGTAGTGGGGCGCAAGTAAACATCGTGGTGCGCCGCGCGCGGCCGGCGATCCCTGCGCCGCCGGGTCCGGGGGCCCGTCAGGCGCCGTACAGCGCCTCGACATCGGCCGCGTACGCGCTCTCGATCGCCCGCCGCTTCAGCTTCAGCGACGGGGTGAGCGTGCCGCGCGCCTCGGAGAACTGGCCGGCCAGGATCCGGAAGGTGCGGATCGACTCCGCCTGCGAGACCAGGGTGTTGGCGGCCACCACCGCGCGCCGGATCTCGCTTTCCAGGTCGTGGTCGCGGACCAGCTCCGCCGGGCTCATGGCCGGCTTGCCGCGCATCGTCAGCCAGTGCGTGACCGCCTCCTGGTCCAAGGTGACCAGGGCCGCGACGTACGGGCGGTTGTTGCCGACGGCTATGCACTGGGCGACCAGCGGGTGGGCGCGGACCCGGTCCTCCAGCGGGGTGGGGGAGACGCTCTTGCCGCCGCTGGTGACCAGGATCTCCTTCTTGCGGCCGGTGATGGTCAGATAGCCGTCCTCGTCGAGCATGCCGAGGTCACCGGTGGCCAGCCAGCCGTCCCGCAGGACCTCGCCGGTGGCCTTCTCGTCGTTGAGGTAGCCGCCGAAGATCTGGCCGCCGCTCAGCCAGATCTCGCCGTCCTCCGCGATCAGCACCGTGGTGCCCGGCACCGGCAGGCCCACCGTGCCGAACCTGGTCTGCTCCGGCGGATTCGCGGTGGCCGCCGCGGTGGACTCGGTCAGGCCGTAGCCCTCGTAGATGGTGACGCCGGCGCCGCAGAAGAACAGGCCCAGCCGCCGCTCCATCGCCGACCCGCCGGAGATGCCGTGCCGGATCCGGCCGCCGAGCGCGTCGCGCACCTTGCTGTACACCAGCTTGTCGTAGAGCTGGTGCTGCATCCGCAAGGAGGCGCTGGGACCGGGGCCGGTGCCGAACGCCCGCGCCTCGGTCGCCTCCGCGTGCCGGACCGCGACATCCACCGCCTTGTCGAAGACCGCGAGCCGCCCGCCCGCCTCGGCCTTGCGGCGCGCGGACCGGAAGACCTTCTCGAAGACGTAGGGCACCGCCAGCACGAAGGTGGGGCGCAGGCTGGCGAAGTCCCGGATCAGATCGGGCGCGGCCATGCTCGGCTGGTGGGCCAGCCGGATCCGGTGCCGCACGCAGGCCACCTCCACCATCCGCCCGAAGACATGGGCCAGCGGCAGGAACAGCAGCGTGGACGGCACCTCGCTCGGCTTGTCGGCGAACACCGGCTGCCAGCGCGCCACCACATTGTCGGTCTCGGCCATGAAGTTGGCGTGGGTGATCACGCAGCCCTTGGGCCGCCCGGTGGTGCCCGAGGTGTAGATGACGGTCGCGACGCCCTCCGGGGTCACCGCCAGCCGGTGCCGCTCCACCACGTCGTCGCCGATGTCCCGGCCGGCTTCGGACAGTTCGGCGACGCAGTCCGCGTCCAGCTGCCACAGCCGGGTCAGCCGGGGCAACTCGTCCACGGCCGCGCCGATCGTCATCGCGTGGTCCTCGTGCTCCACGACGGCGGCGACCGCGCCCGAGTCGTGCAGCATCCACCGCACCTGGTCGGAGGAGGAGGTGGGGTAGACCGGTACGGACTGGGCCCCGATCGTCCACAGCGCGAAGTCGAACAGGGTCCACTCGTAACGGGTGCGCGACATCAGCGCCACCCGGTCGCCGAACCGCACGCCCTCGGCCAGCAGCCCCTTGGCCACCGCGAGGACCTGATCGCGGAATTCGGCGGCCGTCACATCGAGCCAGCCACCCTGTCCGTCCGCGCGGCAGAGCACCACGGCATCCGGGCTCAGCGACGCGTTCACGAAGACGGCGTCCGCCAGGCCTCCTGCCTGTGGTGTCGTGACCAGTGGGGACACAGTGAACTGACGCAACTGGTGTTCTCCTAGGGGACGCTTGCGGGCCCGTAAGGTATCCGATCCCCGCAGTCGGCGGGAGAGCTGCGGCGGTAACCGAGTTTTCGGACGTTTGTGCTGGTTGGCCCTGCATCCCGGGCCTGACAAGGGGGCCGCCGCGATTCTCCTCCCGGCGGCCGCCCGGCGGGAGTCGCGGATCTGCACGAAATCTGCGCTCCCCGGTCACGGTCGCTCCATTCCGCCCGGCCGCCGGGCCCGGGAGCAGGTCAGGGCGCCGTACCGGCAGGTCCGGCGCCCGGCGCGGAGCGCGACCGGGCGCCTCTCCTCGATAGCGTGGCGCGGTGACCGACACGAGCCGACCTACCCAGCCGACCGGTACCGCGGGGGAGCGGCCCGTGCCGCCACCGGCCCCGCCGCAGCCCGCCGACCTGCGCCCGCCCGAGGCGAACACGGACGAGCGGACCACCCTGCTCACCTTCCTGCGCTACCTGCGCGAGGCCGTCATCCGCAAGGCCGAGGACGTTCCGGACGCCGCCGCCCGCACCTCGGCCGTACCCTCCGGGACCAGCCTGCTCGGCCTGGTCCGGCACCTCGCCGCGGTCGAACTCAACTGGTTCGTCTGGGCCTACCAGGGCCCCGACCGCGAGCCGTGGGACGACGACACCACCCCGGCCGGCGGTGAGACCGTCGCGAGCGCGGTGGCCGCCTACCGGGACGCGATCCGGCAGGCCGACGCGGTGATCACCGGCTGCGACGACCTGGGCCGGCCCGGTGCCCGCTCGCTGCGCGAGACCGCCCCGCCGTCGATGCGCTGGATCCTCGTGCACATGATCGAG
>NZ_FMCH01000415.1 GCF_900091855.1 Streptomyces sp. DvalAA-14 | reverse complement strand
CGGGCCGCCGTACGGGCGGCCCGACGGGCCGTCAGGTAGCTGCTGACGGGCCACGCCGGCGCCTCCGGGCGTCGATGAGCATCTCCTGGATGTTGACCAGCGGCCGGCCCTCGGAGTCGGTGCTGTGCCGGGTCCAGTTGCCGTCGGCCGACAGGTGCCAGGACGCCGTGGAGTCCGACATCCCGATCTCCAGCAGGCGGCCGATGGTGGCGCGGTGCGTCGGGTCGGCGACCCGGACCAGCGCCTCGATGCGGCGGTCGAGGTTGCGGTGCATCATGTCGGCGCTGCCCAGCCACACCTCGGGATCGCCGGCATTGGCGAACGCGAACACCCGGGAGTGTTCGAGGAACCGGCCGAGGATGCTGCGGACCCGGATGTTCTCCGACAGCCCGACCACCCCGGGCCGTACCGCGCAGATCCCGCGCACCCAGATGTCCACCGGCACGCCGGCCTGCGAGGCACGGTAGAGCGCGTCGATGATCACTTCGTCGACGATCGAGTTGACCTTGATCCGCACATAGGCCGGACGGCCGGCCTTGTGGTGCTCGATCTCCGCCATGATGCGCCGGATCAGCCCGTCGCGCAGGCTGCGCGGCGCGACCAGCAGCCGGTTGTACGCCTCGCGCCGCGAGTAGCCGGACAGCCGGTTGAACAGGTGCGACAGGTCCGCGCCGACCTGCTGGTCGGCGGTGAGCAGCCCCAGGTCCTCGTAGAGCCGGGCGGTCTTGGGGTGGTAGTTGCCGGTGCCGACGTGGCTGTAGCGGCGCAGCGTCTCGCCCTCCTGGCGGACCACCAGCGACAGCTTGCAGTGCGTCTTCAGCCCGACCAGGCCGTAGACGACATGGCAGCCGGCCTCTTCCAGCTTGCGGGCCCACTTGATGTTCGCCTGCTCGTCGAAGCGCGCCTTGAGCTCGACCAGCACCAGCACCTGCTTGCCCGCCTCGGCCGCGTCGATCAGCGCGTCCACGATCGGCGAGTCGCCGGAGGTGCGGTACAGGGTCTGCTTGATGGCCAGCACGTCCGGGTCGGCGGCCGCCTGGTCCAAGAACGCCTGCACGGAGGTGGAGAAGGAGTCGTACGGGTGGTGCAGCAGCACGTCCCGCTCGCGCAGCGCCGCGAAGATGTCCGGCGGTGTCGCCGACTCGACCTCGGCCAGGTCGCGGTGGGTGCCGGCGATGAAGCGCTTGTACTTCAGCTCCGGCCGGTCCAGGCGCGCGATGGCGAACAGCCCGGTCAGATCGAGCGGCCCGGGCAGCGGATAGACCTCGTTGTGCTTCATCTTCAGTTCGTGCACGAGCAGGTCCAGCACCCGGGGGGCGATCGACTCCTCGACCTCCAGCCGGACCGGCGGCCCGAAGCGGCGCCGCATCAGCTCCTTCTCCAACGCCTGGAGCAGGTTCTCCGCGTCGTCCTCCTCGACCTCCAGGTCCTCGTTCCTGGTGACCCGGAACATGTGGTGGTCGAGCACCTCCATCCCCGGGAACAACTCATCGAGGTGGGCGGCGATCACGTCCTCCAGCGGCACGTACCGCTGCGGTCCGGCCTCCAGGAAGCGCGACAGGATCGGCGGCACCTTCACCCGGGCGAAGTGCTCGTGCCCGGAGACCGGGTTGCGGACCACCACGGCGAGGTTCAGCGACAGGCCGGAGATATAGGGGAAGGGGTGCGCCGGGTCCACGGCCAGCGGGGTGAGCACCGGGAAGACCTGCTGCCGGAAGAGCGTGGCCAGCCGGGCCTGCTCCTTCTCGGTGAGATCGCCCCAGCGGATGACGTGGATGCCCTCGTCGGCCAGCTGCGGCGCCACGTCGTTCTGGAAGCAGGCGGCGTGCCGGGCCATCAGCTCGCGGGACCGGGTCAGGATCAGGTCCAGCACATCGCGGGGCTGGAGCCCTGAGGCCGAACGGGTGGCGACACCGGTGGCTATCCGCCGTTTGAGGCCGGCCACCCGGACCATGAAGAACTCGTCCAGGTTGCTGGCGAATATCGCCAGGAAGTTGGCGCGTTCCAGCAGCGGGGTGGAGGGGTCCTCGGCCAGCTCCAGCACGCGCTCGTTGAACGCCAGCCAGCTCTGCTCGCGGTCCAGGAAGCGGCCCTCCGGCAGCTCCTCGTCGTAGTCCTCGCCGGCCGAGGCCAGGTCAGGCAGCTCGGGCTCCAGGCTGGGCACGACACGCGGCCGGAAAGTGCCGTCCAGGGCGGGGTCCCCCTCAACCTGCTGCGGCTGGACAGGGACACTCGGGTGATTCGTCTGGGCCATGGTCTGCGAGCCCTCCTCCGGTTCCGGCACGTCGAACGCTCGACCGGCGGCCTTTCCGAGGCGTCGCTCAGCCGTCGCTCCATTGTCCCGGGTAGCCGAGGGTTTCGGCAGGTCGGGCGGGGGAGTGGGGGGAGGGGCAGCGGGCTGCATCCCGTGATGCTCGCAAGCGCGATTGAATCGCCGGTAACGAGCGCATGGCCGTCAGGCAAGCGCGGTGCTTCCGGCAGGGGCGCCCGGACGCAGCGTGTTCGCGTCCCGCGGCGGTCCGCGGCCGGTTTTCGGGTCGGTGGCGGCGGATTCCGGCCCGGTGGCGGGGCGGTCCGGCCCGGTGCCTCAGTTCTCGGTGCGGTACATCAGGTCCGTCTCGTGCACGGTGAAGCCCATCCGTTCGTAGACCGCGACGGCCGGGCTGTTGTCGGCGTCCACGTAGAGCATCGCGGTGCCGAGCTTCTTGTCGCGGGCCAGATGGCGCAGCCCGATCGAGGTCAGCGCCTTGCCCAGGCCGCTGCCCTGCTCGCTGGGGGCGACCCCGAGGACGTACACCTCGCCCAGTCCCTCGTCGGCGTGCACCTTCGTCCAGTGGAAGCCGGCCAGCGCCGCGCCGCGGTAGGCCAGGAAGAAACCCGCCGGGTCGAACCACGACTCGGCCTCGCGGTCGGCGAGGTCACGCTGGGTGAGGCCGCCCTGTTCGGGGTGGTGGGCGAAGGCGGCGGCGTTGACCGCGAGCCAGGCGGCCTCGTCCTGGCCGGGAACGAAGGTGCGGACCGTGATGCCCTCGGGCAGCCGCGGCTCCGGCAGGCCGGTCAGCTCGGCGTCCATCGGGCGGCGCATCTGGTGCAGCTCGCGGAAGAGCTTCAGATGGAGGACGGCGGCCAGGTGGCGGGCGGCGGGCAGGCCGCCGTGCGCCCACACCCGCAGCCGCTTGCCGGTGGCGGCCATCAGCGCGTCGCCGAGCGCCCGGCCGTGGCCGTGCGAGCGGCGGGCCGGGTGCACGACGAATTCGGCGGCCGGGGCCTCGATCGGGTCGGTGCCGTCGAGCTGGGCGTAGCCGGTCAGCTCCTCCGCCGGCTCGCCGGCCGCATCGTCCGCTGCCTCGCCGGGCGCCTCGCGCGGCGTCCACAGCAGCAGGTGGCGTACGCCGGGGGTGTCGCCGCGCCGCACGTACAGCAGGCCCTGCTCGGAGACCGCGGGCCTGCCGTCGGCGTCGGCGGCCGTCCCGATCAGGTCCAGGACCGCGGCGGCGGCAGCCTGGTTCAGCTCGGACAGGGTTTCGATACGCCGATCGCTCATGCCGAGATCGTACGGCGCGGGTCCGCCGCTTCCACGGCACCCCAGCGGGGAGTCAGCCGCGGTGCCGCCCGTACGGGGGGCGGGCCCGGCCCGCGCCGCGCGGTCGGCTAGGCGGGGACGCTCCCGGTGGTCCCGGTGGTCCCGGTGGTCCCGGTGGTCCCGGTGGTCCCGGTGGGCTCGGCCGGTCCGGCGGCCGGTCCGGCGGCCGGTCCGGCGGCCGGCCGGTGCGGTACCGGGACGATCAGCGCGGACCCGCAGGCGGTGAGCGCGGCCAGCGCGAAGCCGGGCCAGTAGGCGGTGGCCGAGATGAGCGCGGCCATCGCGGGCGGAACGAGGGCGGCGGTCAGATTCTGCCCGGTGTTGTGCACGCCCAGCGCCCGCCCCGACCAGGCCGGGCCGGCGCGCTCGGCGGTGGAGGTGAAGGACAGCCCGTTGGTGCTGGCGGTCAGCGCGATCGCGGCCACCAGCAGGACCGGGGTGAGCGGCGAGGGGAACGCGGTGGTCAGCGCGGCGGCGGCGACCACCGCGGCGGTCAGCAGAGCCAGTTGCCGCATCGGCCGCAGCCGGCTGCCGACCCGGTCCGACCAGCGGCCGACCACGATGCGGGACACGGCGCCCATCCCCTGGGCGACCGCGATCAACTGCCCGGCGTGCACCGGGGACCAGCCGCGGACGTCCACCAGCAGCACCAGCGCGAACGCCCCGGCGGTGAACTGCGGCACCACCAGCAGCGCGGCCGAGCCGTGGATGCGCCACAGCGTGGTGTCCCCGCGGTACGGGTTCGGCGCGGGCTCGGCGCCGGCCGCCGCCTTCGGGCGGGCCGGGTCGGCGGCGAACAGCGCGATCAGCACGGCGATGACCCCGCACAGCACCGCCAGGAAGCCGAACGCCCCGGTCAGCCCGTGTCCGGCGGCCAGCGGCGGCATGGCCAGCGCGGCCAGGCCCATCCCCAGTGGCGTCGAGGTCTGCCGGATCCCCATGGCGAGTCCGCGCTCCCGGGCCGAGAACCACCCCATCACCAGCCGCCCGCTCGCCGAGTACACACTCGCCCCGGCCGCCCCCGCCACCACCAGCAGCCCGCCGAGCGCGACCATCCCGTGCGCCCCCCACGCCGCCCCGGCGAGCGCCCCGCCGGCCCCGCCCAGTCCGAGCGCGATCACCACCCGCTCACCCCACCGGTCCGCCGCGGCCCCCCACAGGTACAGCGCGACCACCAGCCCCACCGTGGGACACGCCACCAGCAGTCCGACCTGGGTCAGCGTCAGGTGCTGCTGCCGGCGCAACTCATCGGCCAGATAAGGGATCCCGTACACGAACGCGCAGGCCGCGGTCTGCGCGGCGGTGCCCAGCGCCAGCATCATCCAGCGTCGCACGACGACGTCACCTCCTCGGGTGGGTGGTACCACCAACTATGGCGGCACATCCGGGGAGTGAGACAGTTCGTTCCGCATTTTGAGACACCCCTGAGACGCACCTTGCGACGCACGCTGAGACGCACAGGCGTGCGGCCGGCGCTCCGGCAGGTAACCCCGTCTTCACTCCCGAATCCCTGCGGCACTACGCGCGTTGACTCTAGGCTGCACAGCGCATGAAGCGCTCTTGACCCGTACTTGACCCGAGGACGCAAGGGGATCCATGTTTCTGGCACGCAGAATCTCGGTGGGTGTGGCCGGCCTGGCGGCGGTCGGTGCCCTGATCGCGGCCTGTCCCGCGCCCGCTCACGGCCATGGCGGCCACGGCGGGCACGGTCGGCCGCCGGCGGACCGGACCGTCGACCTGCAGATGCTCGCCATCAATGACTTCCACGGCAACCTGGAGCCGCCGGCCGGCTCCTCGGGAAGTGTGAACGAGCTGGAGGCGGACGGCAGCGTGCAGGCGGTGCCGGCCGGCGGGGTGGAGTATCTGGCCTCCAGCCTGCGCACCGCCCGCAAGGGGCACGAGCGTTCGCTGACGGTGGCGGCCGGCGACCTGGTGGGCGCGAGCCCGCTGCTGTCCGGGCTGTTCCACGACGAGCCGACCGTCGAGGCGATGAACAGGATCGGCCTGGACGTCACCGGCGTCGGCAACCACGAGTTCGACGAGGGCAAGGCCGAGCTGCTGCGGCTGCAGAACGGCGGCTGCCACCCGGTCGACGGCTGCTACCAGCCCGGAAAGACCTTCCCGGGCGCGGACTACCCGATCCTGTCCGCCAACGTGGTGAACGAGCAGACCGGCCGGCCGCTGCTGCGGCCGTACGTGGTCAAGAACGTCAAGGGCGTGCAGGTCGGCTTCATCGGCGTCACCCTCAAGGGCACCCCGAACATCGTGACCGCGGCGGGAGTGGCGGGCCTGAAGTTCCTGGACGAGGCCGAGACGGTCAACAAGTACACCAAGATCCTCAAGCGGCAGGGCGTCAACGCGGTGGTCGCGCTGATCCACGAGGGCGGCGTCCCGGTCAGCGGCAGCTACAACTACGACTGCGACGCGGGCGGCGCCGGCACCGGCATCTCCGGACCGATCGTGGACATCGCCAAGAAGATCTCACCGGACGTCGACGCCCTGGTCACCGGCCACACGCACAACTCGTACGTGTGCACGATCCCGGACCCGGCCGGCCGGCCCCGGCTGGTCACCAGCGCCTCCTCCTTCGGCCGGCTCTACACCGAGCTGGACATGAAGTACGACGTCCGCACGCACGACATCGTCCGCACCTCGGTCAAGGGCACCAACCACGTCGTGGACCGGGTGCAGCCCAAGGCCGCCGACATGACCGCCCTGATCGCCCGCTGGAACACGCTCGCCGCCCCGGTGGCCGGCCGCACCATCGGCTGGATCAGCGCCGACATCGGCCGCACCGGCAGCCGGGAGACCCCGCTCGGCGACCTGATCGCCGACGCCCAGCTCGCCTACGGCAAGACCCTCGACCCCGGCACGCAACTGGCGCTGATGAATCCCGGCGGCATCCGCACCGATCTGGTGTACCCGTCCACCGGCAGCGAGGGCGACGGCGTCGTCACCTACGCCGAGGGCTTCGCGGTGCAGCCGTTCAGCAACACCGTCAACCTCACCACGCTGACCGGCGCGCAGATCATCGCCGCGCTCCAGCAGCAGGTCAGCGGCGCCAACCTCGCCGCCCCGAAGATCCTGCAGATCTCCGCGGGCCTGACCTACACCCTGGACACCACCAGGACCGGCGCCGACCAGGTGGTGACCGGCTCGGTCGAACTCAACGGCACCCCGATCGACCCCGCCGCCTCCTACCGCGTCGCCGAGAACAACTTCCTGGCCGGCGGCGGCGACGGCTTCACCGCCCTCGGCCAGGGCACGGACCCGCTGGTCGGCGGCGACGACCTGGCGGCCTTCGCGGCCTATCTGACCGCGCACTCCTCCGCGTCGGCGCCGATCGCGCCGCCGGCCGCGGACCGGGTGACCGTCGTCCCGTAACGATCAGCCGGCGAACGGCGGTTCCTCGGGCGGCGCGGTCGGCGCCCCCGGCAGCCGGAGGGTGGCCAGCGTGCCGCCCCCCGGCGCCGGGGTCAGTGCCACCTCGCCGCCCGACTGCTCCACGGTCCGCGCCACGATCGACAGGCCGAGCCCGCTGCCGGGCAGGCTCCGCGCGTCCGGCGACCGCCAGAACCGCTCGAAGACATGCGGCAGCTCCTCGGCCGGAATGCCGGGGCCGTGGTCGCGCACCGTCAGGTGTCCGCTCTGCAGCCGCACCTCGACCTCGCCGCCGGCCGGGCTGAACTTCACCGCGTTGTCCAGCAGGTTCACGATCGCCCGCTCCAGCGAGGCCGCGTCCCCCTGGACGAACCAGGGCCGCAGGTCCGCCACCAGCTTCAGATCGGGCCCGCGCAGCCGAGCCCGTTCCAGCGCCGTCTCCGTCACCTCGTGCAGCGGCACGACATCCAGCGTGCGCACCGCGTCCGGACGGGACAGCTCCTGCAAGTCGCCGATCAGCGAAGCCAGTTCGGTCATCTGCGCCTTCACCGACGCCAGCAGCGCCTTGCGGTCCTCGGGCGGGATCGCCCGCCCGGTCGCCTCGCTGCGCTCCAGCAGCTCGATGTTGGTCCGCAGCGACGTCAGCGGGGTGCGCAGCTCGTGCCCGGCGTCGGCGATCAGCTGCTGCTGCCGGTCCCGGGACGAGGCCAGCGCGGCGGTCATCGCGTTGAAGGACGTACTCAGCCGGGCGATCTCGTCCTCGCCCTGGACCGGGATGCGGACGCTGAGATCCTCGGTCCGGGCGATGTGCTCGACGGTCTGGGTGAGGCTGTCCACCGGCCGCAGCCCGGTCCTGGCGATCACCAGGCCGGCCGACGCGGCGCCCAGCACCCCGACGCCGGTGACGGCGAGCAGCACCCAGGCGAGCCGGTCGAGCGGCCCGGTCACATCGCTCAGCGGCCGGGCGACGGAGACCGCGCCGATCAGCTGGCCGTCCTCCAGCCGCACCTGCTGCGTGTAGACCCGCAGCTTGTGGCCGCCCGCACCGACCGTGTGCAGGACGGCCGAGCCGCCTTTGGCGACCTCGGTGTCCCTCGGCGTGACGGGGATCGTCTCGCGGCCCTGGACCCAGCAGTGCGTACCGTCGGCCAGCACCAGCTGCGCCGAGGTGTTGGTGCTGATGATGAAGTTCGTCGACGGGTCGGCCTGGGTCGGCGGGGAGGAGCGGCATGTCGCGGGGCTGTTGAAGAGGTGGCCGATCTGCTCGGTCGGCACCACGTCCCGCTGCCGCAGCGAGTCGTCGAGCTGGGTGTTGAGCTGGTTGCGGGTGAAGAGCCAGCAGGCCAGCGCCGCGGCCGCCACCGCGACGGCCACCGCCACCGCGGTCAGCAGGGTCAGCCGGGACCGCAGCGGAAGCCTGCGCAGCGGAAACCAGCTCACGAATGCCCGCCGTCGGGCGCCCGCAGCACGTACCCCACGCCCCGCACGGTGTGCACCACTCGCGGCATGTCGCCGGCCTCCGTCTTGCGCCGCAGATACATCACATACACGTCCAGCGAATTGGACGACGGTTCGAAGTCGAAGCCCCACACCGACTTGAGGATCTGCTCCCGGGTGAGCACCTGGCGCGGGTGGGTCAAGAAGAGCTCCAGCAGGGTGTACTCGGTGCGGGTCAGCTCCACCGGCCGCCCGGCCCGGGTCACCTCCCGGGTGGCGGTGTCCATCCGCAGGTCGGCGAAGGCCAGCGCGTGGCCCTGCTCGGTCCCGGCCTGCCCGGCGGCCCCGGCCGCGTAGGAGCTGCGCCGCAGCAGCGCCCGCAGCCGGGCCAGCAGCTCGTCCAGCTCGAACGGCTTGACGAGGTAGTCGTCGCCGCCCGCGTCCAGGCCGGTGACGCGGTCGCCGACGGTGTCCCGGGCGGTGAGCATCAGGATCGGGGTGGTCACCCCGCCGGAGCGCAGCCGCCGGGCCGTGGTCAGCCCGTCCATCCGCGGCATCAGCACATCCAGCACGATCGCGTCCGGCCGGTACGCCTCCGCCTGCTCCAGCGCCGCCATGCCGTCGGCGGCCAGCGCGGTGTCGTAGCCCTCGAAGGCCAGGCTGCGCCGCAGCGCCTCCCGTACGGCGGGCTCGTCGTCCACGATCAGGATGCGGGCGGGGGCCTCGCCGCTCTCGCCGGGGCTCATGGTGTCGGATACCTCGCTGACGGACAGGGGGGAGCTCATTTCTGTGCTGCTCTCAGCCTCGCATGCCCGGGTCAGTTGGTGCCCGTGCCGCCGGCCCGCAGGTGCGCGAGGTCCGAGGTGACGGTGTTGATCGGGATGGCGAAGCCGAGGCCGACACTGCCGGCGCCGGACGAGTCGCCGCTGGAGGAGTCGGAGGAGGAGAACATCGCCGAGTTCAGCCCGATGATCTGGCCGCTCATATTGATCAGCGCGCCACCGGAGTTGCCCGGGTTGAGCGACGCGTCGGTCTGGATCGCCTTGTACGTGGTGGTGGAGCTGCCGGTGTCGCCGTTGTACTGGTTGCCGCCGAAGGAGAACGGCCAGCGCCCGCTGCCGCCACCGCTGCCGTCGTCACCGCCGCCGCCGAACTGCTGCTGGTCCTGGCCCTGGCCGTCCTCCACCGGGACGGTCACATCGCGGTTGAGCGCCGAGACGATGCCGCTGGTCACCGTGCCGGCCAGGCCGTCGGGGGAGCCGATGGCCACCACCTGGTCGCCGACCACCAGACCGGCGGAGTTGCCCAGCGTCGCGGCGGGCAGTCCGCTGGCGCCCTGCACCTTGATCAGCGCCAGGTCCTTCTGCGGGTCGGTGCCGACCACCGAGGCACTGGCGGTCCGCCCGTTGCTGTACACCACGGACACATTGTCGGAGCCCGCGATGACGTGGTTGTTGGTGACGATCTGGCCGTCGGCGGTGATGATCACGCCGGCGCCGGTGGACTTGCCGGAGTTGGAGGTCGCGTTGATCTCCACCACGCTGGGGCTGACCGCCTTGGCCACCCCGGACACGCTGCCGTCGATCGCGCTGGCGTTGATCGCCGCGGTCGTGGCGGCGGCGGTGTCGTGGTGGTCGGTCGAGTGCCCGATCAGGGCGCCCGCGCCGCCGCCGATCACACCGGCCGCGAGCGCCACCGCCGCGAACAGTGCGAACGGCTTTCCGCTGCGGCGCCGGCGGTGCGCGGTGTGGTCGCCGGTCAGCTGGTCGCCGGGCAGCTGGTCGCCGGGCAGCTGGTCACCGGGCGCGGGGGACGCGTAGCCGGGGGTCGCGTACGTCGGGGGAGCGTAGGAGGGGGGCGGGGGGAAACCGTGGCCCACGCCCTCGTCGGCGGCGGGGGCCGCCTCCGGGGGAGTCTGCGGGCCGAAATAGAGCGGTGCCTGCGGGTCGTCGTGCGGGTCCTGGGGTTCGCCGCTGTAGCGGTTGCTCTCGGTCATGACAAAAACTCTGCGCCCGCTTCATGAGAGTCGCCTGAGCGCACGCTGAGAAGCCCGACAGAAGTGGGTATGCCCCATGTAAGGAAGATCGCCCCGGACCTGGGGCGCCGGGGATCTCAGCGCGGGTGGCACCCGCAGGAGCCGCGTACGACCAATTGGGACGGGAAGGTCCGCAGCCGCTCGCGGCGGGCCCCCGGCACCCGCAGCGAGTCGTCCAGCACCGCGTCCACCGCCGCCCTGGCCATCGCCTGGCGGTCCGAGGCGACCGTGGTCAGCGGCGGGTCGGCCAGCCCGGCCTCCTTGACGTCGTCGAAGCCGGCCACCGCCAGCTCGCCCGGTACGTCGATCCGCAGCTCGCGCGCCGCCCGCAGCACCCCGATGGCCTGGTCGTCGGTCGCGCAGAAGATGGCCGGCGGCCGGTCCGGGCCGGCCAGCAGTCCGAGCGCCACCTGGTAGGCGTCGTAGCGGTTGTACGGCGCGTGGAAGAGGCGGCCCTCGGTGGAGCGGCCGGCCTCCTCCATCGCGCGCCGCCAGCCGACCACGTGGTCGGTGACCGGGTCGCCGGTGACCGGGGTGACCTCGATGCCGCCGAGGCAGGCCACATAGGGATGGCCGTGCTCCAGCAGGTGGCGGGTGGCCAGTTGGGCGCCGCCGATGTCGTCGATGACCACCGCGATGTCGTCGATCGCCTCGGGGCGCTCGTGCAGCAGCACCACCCGCGCGTCCCAGGCGTCGATCTCGGCGGCGGCGTTCTGGCTGGGGCCCTGGCTGATCAGGATCAGCCCGGACACCCGCATGCCGAGGAACGCCCGCAGATAGTGCACCTCGCGCTCGTCGAGGTAGTCGGAGTTGCCGACCAGCACCATTTTTCCGCGCTCGGAGGCGGCCTGCTCGACGGCGTGCGCCATCTCCGCGAAGAACGGCTGCCGGGCGTCCGGCACGATCAGCCCGATGAGGTCGGTGCGGCGGCTGGCCATCGCCTGGGCCACGCGGTCCGGGCGATAGCCGAGCTGCTTGATGGCCGCGAGCACCCGCTCGCGGGTGGCCGGGGCAACCGGCCGGGGTCCGTTGTTGATGACGTAGCTGACGACCGCCGTGGAGGTCCCCGCCAGCCTGGCCACATCGTCGCGCGTCACCTTGGGCACGGCGCGAAGTCTACGCGTGTCTATCCGACCGTCACACTGATCTTCATACGGTCTGTTCAGCGGATGTGCGACCGTCGTGCTGGCCGCCGAGCCCGCCGTCGGGGCCGGTGCCGGGGCCGGTGCCGCCGTTCGCCGGCCGGCCCGCGGTGAACGCGCCGCCGCGGCCCTGCGCCGCTTCGCTGCGCGCCGCTTCCTCCGCCGCGCGCTCGACCTTCTCCGGCGTCACGAACCGGTAGCCGACATTGCGCACGGTGCCGATCAGCGACTCGTGCTCCACGCCGAGCTTGGCCCGCAGCCGCCGTACGTGCACGTCCACGGTCCGGGTGCCGCCGAAGTAGTCGTAGCCCCAGACCTCCTGAAGCAGCTGGGCGCGGGTGAAGACCCGGCCCGGGTGCTGGGCCAGGTACTTCAGCAGCTCGAACTCCTTGAAGGTCAGGTCGAGTACCCGGCCCTTGAGCTTCGCGCTGTACGTGGCCTCGTCCACCGACAGGTCGCCGTTGCGGATCTCCATCGGGCTGTCGTCCGTGGTGATCTGCTGGCGGCCCATGGCCAGCCGCAGCCGCGCCTCGACCTCCGCCGGGCCGGCCGTGTCCAGCAGTACGTCGTCGATTCCCCAGTCCGCGGTGACCGCGGCGAGTCCGCCCTCGGTGACCACCAGCAGCAGCGGGCAGCCCGGGCCGGTGGAGCGGAGCAGCTGGCACAGACTGCGCACCTGCGGCAGGTCGCGCCGGCCGTCGATCAGGATCACGTCGGCGCCGGGGGTGTCCACCAGGGCCGGGCCCTCGGCGGGTGCCACCCGCACGCTGTGCAGCAGCAGGCCGAGCGCGGGCAGCACTTCGGTGGAGGGTTGAAGGGCATTGGTCAGCAGCAGGAGTGAACTCACCGGGCGCTCCCGTCGATCGTCGTCCGGACATGACACGTCGTGGGGCGTTCCGCGCGCGCAGCGGCCGGAACTGCCGAGTAGAGCTGGCCGAACTGGTAGAGCTGGCTCAAAACTGAACCCTCCTCGGTCCCCGCGAGGACGATGTGCCGCGTGCTGGAAAGCACGAAAGGACCCGGGGGCGACATTGCCCAGGTCCTCTTGCACGGAAGAATAGCCGACATGGACAGCCAGGCCGAGACCAAAGACAAACGTCCGCGTGTTTTTCCGCTCACTTCGAGTGGTCGGCGCGTGGTCCTGTTGACGTCGGACGGGGTGTCCATCGAGGCGGAGCATCTGCCGATGCGGGTGCCCGAGCAGGAGGTTTCCGGCCGCCCCGGGCGGCTGGCGATCGTGGTCGCACACGGCTTCACCGGCGCGCTGGAGCGGCCCGCGGTCCGCCGGGCGGCCGAGCAGCTCAGCGCCTACGGGGGCGTGGCTGACCTTCTCCTTCCGCGGCCACGGCGCGTCCGGCGGCC
>NZ_FMCH01000418.1 GCF_900091855.1 Streptomyces sp. DvalAA-14 | reverse complement strand
TTCGAGGTCGAGGAGGCCGACGCGCCGCCGCCGGTGCCGGTGCCGGAGCAGCCGCAGAAGCGGGGCCGCGGCTGGCTGCGCCGGCCGCCGGCGGGCAAGGGCAGGGCCGCCCCACCGCCTGGGCTGCCGGTCACGGTCGTCTTCTCGCACGGCTACTGCCTCACCCAGGACTCCTGGCACTTCCAGCGCGCCGCCCTGCGCGGCACGGTCCGGGCCGTCTACTGGGACCAGCGCAGCCACGGCCGCAGCGAACGCGGCCGCGACCAGCTGGCCGGCCGGCGCGCCACCATCGACCAACTGGGCCGCGACCTGAAGGCAGTACTCGACGCGGCCGCCCCCGAGGGCCCGGTGGTCCTGGTCGGGCACTCCATGGGGGGCATGACGGTGATGGCCTTCGCCGACCAGTTCCCCGACTACGTCAAGGAGCGGGTGGCCGGGGTGGCCTTCATCTCGACCTCGGCGGGCAAGCTCGCCGCCGTCACCCTCGGCCTGCCCGCCGCCGGGGCGCGCGCCTTCCGGGCGGTGGCCCCCGGGCTGCTGCGGATACTCGGCAGCCAGGCGGAACTGGTGGAACGGGGCCGCCGGGCCACCGCCGAACTGTTCACCGGGATCATCAAGCGCTACTCCTTCGGCGCCGACGACATCGACCCGGCGGTCGGCCGCTTCGCCGAGCGGCTGATCGAATCCACCCCGATCGACGTGGTGGCCGAGTTCTATCCGGCCTTCACCGAACACGAAAAGGGCGCCGCGCTCGCCGTACTGGACGGGATGCCGGCGCTGGTGATGGCCGGCGACAAGGATCTGCTGACGCCCAGCGCGCACAGCGCCGACATCGCCGAGAAGCTCCCGAACGCCGAGCTGATCATCGTCGAGGGCGCCGGGCACCTGGTGCTGATGGAGCGGCCGGAGCTGGTCGACAGCGCGCTGGCCCGGCTCATCGCGGCGGCGGCCGAGACCGTACGCGCGCCGGTCGCGCCGCGGCTTCGGGAGCTCTCGGCGGCCCCCGACGCGTAGCATTCGCCTTCATGGGCACTTCGCATGACCCGTACCCGACCGGTACGGACCAGGACGCTCCTGTGGTCCGGATCACCGTCCGCGACCCCGAGCGCATGCATGAACTCGGGCGGCGGCTCGCCACCCTGCTGACCCCCGGTGACCTGGTGCTGCTCAGTGGTGAACTGGGCGCGGGCAAGACCACCTTGACCCGTGGGCTGGGCGAGGGTCTCGGCGTCCGCGGCGCCGTCACCTCGCCGACCTTCGTCATCGCCCGGGTCCACCCCTCCCTCTGCGGCGGCCCCGCCCTGGTGCATGTGGACGCGTACCGGCTGGGCGGCGGCCTGGACGAGATGGAGGACCTCGACCTCGATGTGTCGCTGCCGGAGTCGGTGGTGGTCGTGGAGTGGGGCGACGGCAAGGTCGAGGACCTCTCCGACGCCCGGCTGCACGTGGTCATCTCCCGCACGGTCGGCGCGGCGGCGGGCCCGGCGGGCGCGGAGGATGCGGACGACGTCCGCGAGGTGACGGTGACCGGGGTCGGGCCGCGCTGGGCCAAGGAGGATCTGAGCCCGCTGCTGGTGTGAACCGACAGGCTGTCGGGAAGATGTTGCGCAGGGGAGGGCGGCCGTGGTCTGCTGGGTGCGGGCACCTGGTTAGGGCTGCCTAACTTCTCGGTACGAGGAGGCGCGCATGTCGGACCAGCACCCGCACGATCAGCCCACCGAAGCTTCTGTCCGACCCGCGGGTGTCCCGTCGGTCCGCGACGTCCTGGCCGCCTGCGCGGCGGCCCGCACCCTCTCCACCCCGCCGGACACGTCCGAGCCGGCACCTCGACGTCAACCGAACCGCGACGCGGCCTGACCCCTGCGGGGTGGGCGGTGGCGGTTCGGTGCGGGTTGTTCGCGCAGTTCCTCGCGCCCCTGGTGGGGCGTCGGGGGTACCCCCTGGTTGTGGCGGCCTGCGCGGCGGCCCGCACCCTCGCCGCCCTGCCGGACACGTCCGAGCCGGCACTTCGACGGCCGCGGGGTGGGCGGTGGCGGTTGGGTGGGGGGCTGGTTGGGGTGGTTTCCGGGCTGCGGGCCGGTGGGGGTTGTTCGC
>NZ_FMCH01000438.1 GCF_900091855.1 Streptomyces sp. DvalAA-14 | reverse complement strand
GGGGGAAGCGGCCCGGCTCGGGCGCGCCCGGCGCCGCGGCGGGCGGCTCCGGTTCCCGCGCGGCCGACGACGCCTCCGTGGGGGTCCCGGCCGCGACCGTGCCCGCCCCCCGCCACCCCTACCGGCCGGGCGTGCGCGTACTGCACCGCCAGTGGGGTGAGGGCGAGGTGATGAGCGAGGACGACGGCAAGCTGACGGTGCTGTTCTCGACCGTGGGCTACCGCACGCTCTCGCTGTCGGTGGTGACCGAGAACAACCTGCTCAGCACGGTGTCCGACAGCCGCTGACGGCGGGCGGCCGGGTGGGTCGGCCCGCGCCGGCCGGGCCGGCCGGCGGGCCCGGCTACATCCCCTGCCCGCCCAGCAGCCGGTTCTTGGCCTGGCGGAACTCCTGCTGGGTGATGGCGCCGGACTGGACGAGGTGCGACAGCCGGGCGATCTCCTCGGCGGTGGTGGCGGCGGACTCCACCGGGGCGGTGTCGCCCCGCCCGGCGGCCAGCGCCCGCTCCACGGCGACTTTCAGCTCGGCGAACTCCGGCTGCTGGCCGGCCCGGAAGGCCACGGTGTTCTCCCGGGCCGCCTCCTTGGCGGCGTCGCGGCCGAAGCGGGCCAAGCCGCGGGTCCGCTCGGTCTGGAACATGATGGATCCCCTGGTCAGCCCGGCCGGGTGCCAGTCGACCGCGAGGATTTCGGTGATGGGCAGCCGTAACTGTGCGGCGCCCGGCGCCGAGCGCCCCAGCCGGCCGCCGCGCAGGATCGTCACCTGCTCACCGTCGAAGATGATCCGCCCGGTCGTGCCCTTCACGTCGAAGATGTCCACCATGCCCCCTGACATGTCGTGGCCCGGTCATCCTGCCACGCACATACCGGCGATGACAGGTTATGTGCATACTTCGCCGACCCGGTCGGCGAACGCCCGGGCGGCGGTGGCCGCTGCCCGGTCCGGGCCCGCCCGGTAAAGTGGAGGCACCGCTCCGGGTAGCCGGAGGCCGCCGTCCGCCGAGCGCGCGGCGCGCCCGGGGCCGGACGGACCGGAGGAGGACCTGTCGTGACGTTTTCGCTGCCCGTACCGCCGGACCGACCGCTGCGCGCCGACGCGCGGCGCAATTACGACGCCCTGCTGGCGGCGGCCCGGGACGCCTTCGCGGCGCTCGGCTCCAAGGCCCCGCTGGAGGAGATCGCCCGGCGGGCCGGGGTCGGCATCGGCACCCTGTACCGCAATTTCCCAAACCGGCAGATCCTCTTCGACGCGGTGTACGTCCACGAGGTCGAGGTGCTCTGCGCTTCGGCCGCGGGGCTCGGGCACCTCGGGCCGTGGGAGGCCCTGGAGCAGTGGCTGCGCAACTTCACCGGGTTCATCACCAACAAGCGGGCCTTCACCGAGGAGATGGCCCGCGAATCGCCGATCGTGCTGGCCTGCCGGACCGCCATCTACGCCGTCGGCGAGCCGCTGCTGCGCCGCGCGCAGGAGGCCGGGGCGGCCCGCGCCGACGTGCGGATGGACGATGTGCTGCGCCTGCTGACCGGCATCGCGCTGCTGGACTTCCCCGGCGGCTCCGGCCAGATCGGCTTCGTGGCCGGTGTGGCCCTCGACGGCCTGCGCTACCCGCCCGCCCTGGGCGCGCGCGCCCAGCAGGAGCCCGGCGCCCTCCGGGACCGCGATTGACCGGAGGCATCCCTCCGTTATAGTGGAGATACCCCTCCGTTAAAGTGGAGGGAATCCTCCGCCCGCACGGTCGAGAGCACCGCACCGGGCCGGACGCACGCAACGGAAGGGCACGACATGACCAGGACATGGCTGATCACCGGCGCCTCGCGAGGCTTGGGCCGCGAGCTGAGCCGCACGGTGCTGGACAACGGCGACCGGCTGGTGGCGACCGCGCGCCGCCCCGAGCAGCTGTCGGAGTTCACCGACCGCTACGGCGACCAGGTGCGCGCCGTGGCACTGGACACCACCGACGCCGACGCGGCGCACGCCGCGGTCCGGACCGCCGTCACGGAGTTCGGCGGTCTGGACGTGGTGGCCAACAACGCCGGCTACGCCAACAGCGCGGCGATCGAGGACACCTCGCTGGCGGAGTTCCGGGCCCAGATCGAGACCAATCTCTTCGGCGTCATCAATGTCACCAAGGCCGCGCTGCCGGTGTTCCACCAGCAGCGCTCCGGACTGTTCCTGCAGTTCTCCTCGATCGGCGGCCGGGTCGGCGCCACACCGGGCCTGGCCCCCTACCAGACCGCGAAATTCGGCGTCGAGGGCTTCTCCGAGGTGCTGGCGGCCGAAACCGCGCCGCTGGGCATCAAGGTCGTCATCGTGGAGCCCGGCGGCTTCCGCACCGACTGGGCCGGCTCCTCGATGGAGATCGCCGAGACCACGGAGGACTACGCCGCCACCGTCGGCTGGATGCACCGCTACCGGGTCGAGCACAACGGCAAGCAGCCCGGCGACCCGGCCCGCGCCGCGCGGCTGCTGGTCCAGGTCGCCGACCTCGACACGCCGCCGCGCCGGCTGCCGCTGGGAACCGACGCGGTGCGGATCGCGCTCGATGCCGGGCAGGTCCGCCAGGACGAGACGGCGGCCTGGGCGGCGGTAGGCCGGGCCACCGACTTCACCAGCACCGTCGACCTCGGGCGCACCCCGCTGACCGACCTGCTGGGCCGGGCGGACTGACGCCCTGCCCGGTCAGGTCCCCGTATCCCGGCGGCGCCTTGTCACTTCGGGGGCGGCGTGGTCAGCCGCAGCGACCGCCACAGGAGCGCGGCCGCGTAGGACCGGTAAGGGCTCCAGGCCAGGCCGCGCCGGCGGACCTCCTCGGCGCCGGGGGCCGCGTCCAGCGCCCATTCCCGCCGGACGGCCCGGCGGATACCGATGTCGTCCGCCGGCAGCACATCGGGGCGGCGCAGCCCGTGCAGCAGGAACGTCTCCGCCGTCCACCGGCCGATCCCGGGCAGGGCCCGCAGCGCCGCCATCGCCTCCTCGTCGCTCAGCCGGTCCAGTCCGCGCAGATCGATGGCGCCGGACAGCTGGCGTTCCGCGAGGCCGGTGACGTAGGCCGCCTTGGCCCGGGACAGCCCGCAGGCCCGCAGTCCGTCCGGGCCGAGGGCGATGACCCCCGCCGGGTGGGGCCGGCCGCCGGTGGCGGCGGCGATCCGGTCGTACACCGCGAAGGCGGCGGCGATCGACAGCTGCTGACCGCTGATGTCCAGTACGAGCGCGGCGAAATAGTCGTCCCCGGTGCGTCCGCCGTCGTGGTGGACGAACGGGTCGGGGCGGCCGTGCTCGTGCATGAGGCGCTTGAGCACCGGGTCGCGCCGGGCCAGGACGCGGTACGGATCGGGGGCCGGCCTTTTCCTCGCTGCGGGCGGGGCGGGCATCTTCCACCTCGAGACGGGTCGGGTCGGGACGGGCGCGGGTCGGGTGC
>NZ_FMCH01000419.1 GCF_900091855.1 Streptomyces sp. DvalAA-14 | reverse complement strand
CGCGGCCGGGCAGCGGGCCGCGGTCGGTCAGGCCGCGGTCGACCGGTGGACGAAGTCGACGAGGCGGGTGAGCGCGTCCGGATCCGTGCTGGGCAGCACGCCGTGGCCGAGGTTGAAGACGTGCCCCGTACCGCTGGCCGCGGCGGCGTCCAGCACCTCCTGGGTCTTCTCCTCGACGGCCGCCGTCGGGGCGAAGAGCACCGCCGGGTCGAGATTGCCCTGCAGCGCCTTGCCGGGTCCCACCCGGCGGGCGGCCTCGTCCAGCGGCACCCGCCAGTCGACGCCGACCACGTCGGCCCCCGCCTCACCCATCAGTCCGAGCAGTTCCCCGGTGCCGACGCCGAAGTGGATGCGCGGCACCCCGTAGCCCGCCACCGCGTCGAAGACCTTGACGGACGACGGCATCACATAGCGCCGGTAGTCGGCCGGAGCGAGGGCGCCGACCCAGGAGTCGAAGAGCTGGACGGCGCTGGCGCCCGCCTCGATCTGCACCTTCAGGAAGGCGGCGGTGACGTCGGCGAGCCGGTCCAGCAGGTCGTGCCACAGCTCCGGCTCCCCGTACATCAGGGCCTTGGTGCGCTCGTGGTTGCGCGACGGGCCGCCCTCGACCAGATAGCTGGCCAGCGTGAAGGGCGCGCCGGCGAAGCCGATCAGCGGGGTCGGGCCGAGCTCGGCGGTGAGCAGCCCGATGGCCTCGGTGACGTAGGGGACGTCGCCCGGCTCCAGGGGCCGCAGCCGGGTCAGGTCCTCGCGGGTGCGGATCGGGGAGGCGACCACCGGGCCGACGCCGGGCTTGATGTCCAGATCGAGGCCGATCGCCTTGAGCGGCACCACGATGTCGCTGTAGTAGACGGCGGCGTCGACGCCGTGCCGGCGCACCGGCTGCAGGGTGATCTCCTTGACCAGATCGGGCCGCATGCAGGATTCCAGCATGGGGATGCCCTCACGCAGCTTCAGGTACTCGGGCAGCGAGCGCCCGGCCTGTCGCATGAACCACACCGGGGTGTGCGGCACGGACTCGCGCCGGCAGGCGCGGATGAACGGGGAAGCAGCGGTCTGCTGGGGCGCACTCACGCCTCGAATCTTCGCACGGCGCCTCGGACCCGTCCCGCCCGGCCGGGTGTTGCTGCGGGCGCGGGGGCCCGTTGCGTCCTAGTCTTCCGGGCATGGCAGCGGTTACCGGGCACTTGGGCGACGAGGCCCCCTTCCTTTTCCGGCACGCGGTGGAGGGTCTGCGCGCGGCGCGGGTCCGGTCCGAGGTCCGGATCGAGGAGGCCGCGGCGCCGCGCCGCCTCGCCGCATACGCGTACGCACTGGAGGCCACGGTGCTCGCCGACGGCGAGGAGCTGGCCGACGGACGGCTGGTCCTGCTGCACGAGCCGGACGGGCACGACGCCTGGCACGGCGACTTCCGGCTGGTCACGCTGGTGCGGGCCGAACTCGAACCGGAAATGGCGGGCGACCCGCTGCTGCCCGAGGTGAGCTGGTCGTGGCTCACCGGCGCGCTGGACACCCGGGGCGCCGCGTACCAGGAGCCCAGCGGTACGGTCTCGCGGGCCTCGTCGCACTACTTCGGCGCGATCGGCGACCGGGTGGACGACACGCAGATCGAGATCCGGGCGTCCTGGACGCCGCGGGAGGGGCCGGGCGGTACGGGTCCCGACGTGGTGGCGCATCTGACGGCCTGGTGCGATCTGCTGTGCGCGTGCGCCGGGCTGCCGCCGTCCGAGGGCCCGGAGCAGCCGGTGCGGGGCGGCGCGGGAGTGCTGCCGCTGCCGAAGCGGCGCACCTGAGCGGTCGGTCGTCGAAGGAGCGCCGCCGGCCGGCAACCGCCGGCCGGCCGTGCCCGTCCGTCAGCTCGTGGCCGGCCGACGACCGGTGGCCGGTCACCGCCGCCCGCGCGGCCCGGTCCGGCCACCGACCGCCCGCACGCTCCCGTCCGGCCACCGCGTCCGGCCACCCTGTCCCCGACGGCGCCACGGACCGGGGGCGGCGACCGGGTACGGCCTGGTCGGGCCGCGCGGCGCACATCCGTGCCCCGACAGACCGCCCGTTCGATCGGCCGTCCGATTTGCCGGAATTGATACTCAATAAATCGTGATCTTTAGCTAAAGCCGGGAGCAATTGCTGCCGAAGGAGACTGTGACCGTTTCAGTCCCCCTTTGCCACAGGAGGCCCGGTGTCCGTTCTTCTCGAGCAGCCCACGAGCCTGGTCGCCTACCGGCCCAGCAAGCCGACGGCCATGGTCGTCGTGGCCGACCCCCGCGTTCGCTCCACCGTCACCCGGCATCTGTGGGCGCTCGGGGTCCGCGACGTGATCGAGGCCTCGTCCATCGCCGAGGCCCGGCCCCGGGTCGGTAACCCCCGCGACATCTGCGTCGCCGACGTCCATCTGCCCGACGGGTCGGGTCTGACCCTGCTCGCCGAGACCCGTGCGGCGGGCTGGCCCAACGGGCTGGCGCTGTCCGCCGCCGACGACATCGGCGCGGTGCGCAACGCACTGGCCGGCGGCGTCAAGGGCTATGTCGTGACCGGTACCCGCAACAGCCCCGGCTCGCTTGCCGGACGACCGGGTCTGGCCCCCTTGGGCGCCACCGCGGCCCGGATGCAGCGCCGCCCCCCGGGAGCGCCCGGCCACCCGGGCGGCTACCGCGAACTGTCCGGCCGCGAGGTCGAGGTGCTGCGGCTGGTCGCGGAAGGCCAGTCGAACAAGGCGATCGGCGTGTCCATGGGCCTGTCCGCCCTGACCGTCAAGAGCCACCTGGCCCGGATCGCCCGCAAGCTCGGCACCGGCGACCGCGCCGGGATGGTGGCGGTGGCCCTGCGCACCGGCATCATCCACTGAAGGCCCGCCGCGCCGGATGCCGCTGATGCCGCGTACGCCCTGCCTGCCGTATCTGCTGAGCCCGCACATACGAACCACCGCAGACGAATCACCGGACCCACCGGACCCACCCGACCCACCGACCCGCCGGGGGTCGGCGCACACGCCCGCCGGCGGAACGTTCCGCCGGCGGGCGCTGCTGGTCGGGCGCGCGCCGGGGCGCGGGCCGGGGCACCGGCCGGGGCTTCCGCCGAGGCGTGGGCCGGTGCTTCTACGCGGCGTCGCGGCGTAGAAGCACCCGCTGAGCCCTACCCGGCTACCCTTGACAGGTGACCGACGCCAGAGAGACCGCAACCCCGACCACCGCGGCGCCGGCCCGCTGCTGGACCCGCGCGAGGGAATCCCGCCGGTGACCGCCAGCCCGGAGGCTCTGAGCAGCGTTGTCGCGGCCTTTGCCGCGGGCTCCGGTCCGGTCGCCGTCGATGCCGAGCGCGCCTCCGGCTACCGCTACGGGCAGCGGGCCTATCTGGTCCAGCTGCGCCGCGCCGGAGCAGGGACCGCGCTGATCGACCCCGTCGGGTGCCCCGACCTGTCCTCGCTCGGCGAGGCCCTCGCGGACGCCGAGTGGGTACTGCACGCCGCCACCCAGGACCTGCCGTGCCTGGACGAGCTGGGCATGCGGCCCACCTCGCTCTTCGACACCGAACTGGCCGGGCGGCTGGCCGGCTTCCCCCGGGTGGGCCTGGGCGCGATGGTGGAGAGCGTGCTCGGCTTCGCGCTGGAGAAGGGCCATTCGGCGGTGGACTGGTCCACGCGCCCGCTGCCCGAGCCCTGGCTGCGGTACGCCGCGCTCGACGTGGAGCTGCTGATCGACCTGCGCGACGCGCTGGAGGAGGAACTGCGGGTCCAGGGCAAGCTGGAGTGGGCGCTGGAGGAGTTCGCGGCCATTGCCGCCGCTCCGCCGCCCGCGCCCCGGGTGGACCCCTGGCGCCGCACCTCCGGCATGCACAAGGTGCGCCGCCGGCGGCAGATCGGGGTGGTGCGCGAGTTGTGGCTGACGCGGGACCGGGCCGCCCGGGAGCGGGATGTCTCGCCGGGCCGGGTGCTCACCGACGCGGCGATCGTGGCCGCGGCGCTGGAGAACCCGCCGAATGTGCACGCGCTGGCCGCGCTGCCCGGCTTCGGGCACCGGATGGGGCGGCGCCAGTTGGAGCAGTGGCAGGCCGCGATCGACCGGGCGCGGGCGCTGCCCGAGCGGGAGCTGCCGCAGCCCGCCGCCGCGTACACCGGTCCCCCGCCGCCGCGAGCCTGGGCGGACAAGGACCCGGCCGCCGCCGCCCGCCTGTCCGCGGCCCGCGCCGCGGTCTCGGGGCTGGCCGAGGAGCTGAACCTCCCCCAGGAGAACCTGATCTCCCCGGACACCGTCCGCCGGATCTGCTGGGCCCCGCCGACCGACCTGTCCCCCGAGGTGCTGGCCTCCACCTTGTCCTCGCTGGGCGCCCGGCCCTGGCAGACCGCGCTGGTCACCCCGTTGCTGCCGGCCGCGCTGACCGCCCACCCGGCGCCCACCGCCGCCGAATAGCCCCGGGACGGCCCCAGGACAGCCCCGGGCGCCGCCGATTGGCCCCGGGCGGGCGCCGCCCCGGGGCCACCCCGGTCCCGGTGTGAGCTGTGCCGCTTCCGCGAGTGGGGCTGTCGCCCCGGGTTACCCGTGAGTAGCATGGCTTCGGAAGCACGTTCTTTCCTCGGCGGGCGCTGCCCGCCCGTCCACCACCGGCGTCGCAGCAGACGAGGAACGAACGCCGTGCGCAGGACGGTCGGCACCGGGTCGAAGCGCCCGGAGACGAGCGAACACAATAAAAGGAGCCATCGTGCCTCGTACCGCGAGGGACGTCGTTTTTGTTGACGGCGTCCGCACCCCGTTCGGCAAGGCGGGCCCGAAGGGCATCTACCACGAGACCCGCGCCGACGATCTGGTGATCAAGTGCGTCCGGGAGCTGCTGCGGCGCAACCCGGATCTGGACCCGGGCCGGATCGACGAGGTCGCGATCGCCGCCACCACGCAGATCGGCGACCAGGGGCTGACCCTGGGCCGCACGGCCGGCATCCTGGCCGGGCTGCCGAGCACCGTGCCCGGCTTCTCGATCGACCGGATGTGCGCGGGAGCGATGACCGCGGTGACGACCACGGCCGGCGGCATCGCCTTCGGCGCGTACGACGTGGTGGTCGCGGGCGGCGTCGAGCACATGGGGCGGCACCCGATGGGCGAGGGCGTCGACCCCAACCCGCGGTTCGTCTCGGAGAAGCTGGTGGACGAGTCCGCGCTGTTCATGGGCATGACCGCGGAGAACCTGCACGACCGCTTCCCCGCACTCACCCGGCAGCGCGCCGACGAGTTCGCGGTGCGCAGCCAGGAGAAGGCCGCCAAGGCGTACGCCAACGGGCGGATCCAGCCGGACCTGGTGCCGATCGCGGTCCGCCGGACGAATCCCGAGGCCGGGGAGACCGGCTGGGGTCTGGCCACCGCCGACGAGCCGATGCGGCCGGGCACCACGATGGAGCAGCTCGCGGGTCTGAAGACCCCCTTCCGCCCGCACGGCCGGGTCACCCCGGGCAACGCGGCCGGCCTCAACGACGGCGCCACCGCCTCGCTGCTGGCCGCCGAGGACGTCGCCGGTGAGCTGGGCCTGCCGGTCCGGATGCGCCTGGTGTCCTACGCCTTCGCCGGCGTCGACCCCGAGGTGATGGGCATCGGCCCGATCCCGGCCACCGAGAAGGCGCTCGCCAAGGCGGGCCTGACCATCAATGACATCGGCCTGTTCGAGATCAACGAGGCCTTCGCGGTCCAAGTGCTGTCCCTGCTGGACCACTACGGCATCGCCGACGACGACCCGCGGGTCAACCAGTACGGCGGCGCCATCGCCTTCGGCCACCCGCTGGCCTCCTCCGGGGTGCGGCTGATGACCCAGCTGGCCCGGCAGTTCGAGGAGCAGCCGCAGGTGCGCTACGGGATCACCACCATGTGCGTCGGCTTCGGCATGGGCGGCACGGTCGTCTGGGAGAACCCGCTGTGGAGCGGCGCGTCCGCCGGGCCGTCCGCCCCGTCGTCCACCGAGCACCGTGACGGAGGTACCAAGTGAGCACCGCCGAGCTGCTGAAGGACGCGGCCGAGCTGTTCCCCGGCGAGGTCGTCACCAGTGCCCAGGTACGCCACCTGGACCTGCCGGGCGCGGGCCGCTTCGCCCTGATCACCCTGGACAACGGCCTGGACCACACCAAGCCGACCACCTTCGGACCCCAGTCGCTGGCCCGGCTGGACGCCGCCATCGACCAGGTGGAGCAGGAGGCCGCGGCCGGCCGGATCACCGGCGTCGGCATCACCGGCAAGCCGTTCATCTTCGCCGTCGGCGCCGACCTCAAGGGCATCGAACTGCTCGGGCGGCACGAGGACGCGCTGGCCATCGGCCGCGGCGGCCACGATGTCTTCAAGCGGCTCCGCTCGCTGGCCGTGCCGACCTTCGCGTACTACAACGGCGCCGCGATGGGCGGCGGTGTCGAGATCGGCCTGCACTGCTCCTACCGCACGGTGTCCTCCTCGGTGCCGGCCTTCTCGCTGCCCGAGGTCTTCCTCGGCCTGGTGCCCGGCTGGGGCGGCTGCACCCTGCTGCCCAACCTGATCGGCGCCGACCGCGCGGTGACCGTCATCATCGAGAACTCGCTCAACCAGAACCGGCAGCTCAAGGGCGCCCAGGTGTACGAACTGGGCATCGCCGACGCGCTGTTCGAGGCCGCCGACTTCCTGGAGCAGTCGCTGGCCTGGACCGCGGCCGTCCTCAAGGGCGAGCTCAAGGTGGTCCGCCCTCCGGTGGACCGCGGCGACGCCTGGGACCAGGCGGTGGCCCGCGGCCGCCTGGTGGCCGACAGCAAGGTGCACGGCGCGGCCCCGGCGGCCTACCGCGCGCTGGACATCATCGCGGCGGCCAAGGACGTGGACCTGAATCTCGGGCTCAACGCCGATCCGCTGTTCGAGCAGGAGAACACCGCGCTCGCCGACCTCATCATGGGCGGCGAACTGCGCAGCGGCGTCTACGCCTTCAACCTGGTCCAAAAGCGCGGCAAACGCCCGGCCGGGGCGCCCGACAGGTCACTGGCCCGTCCGGTGGCCAAGGTCGGCGTGGTCGGCGCCGGCCTGATGGCCTCGCAGCTGGCGCTGCTGTTCGCCCGCCGGCTGGAGGTGCCGGTGGTGCTGACCGACATCGACCAGGCGCGGATCGACAAGGGCGTGGGCTACGTCCACGGCGAGATCGACAAGCTGCTCACCAAGGGCCGGATCGGCCCGGACCAGGCCAACCGGCTCAAGGCGCTGGTCACCGGGCACCTGGACAAGGCGACCGCGTTCGGCGACGCGGACTTCGTGATCGAGGCCGTCTTCGAGGAACTCGGCGTCAAGCAGCAGGTCTTCGCCGAACTGGAGGCGGTGGTACGCCCGGACGCGATCCTGGCCACCAACACCTCCTCGCTGTCGGTCTCCGAGATGGCCGCGAAGCTGGCGCACCCGGAGCGGGTCGTCGGCTTCCACTTCTTCAACCCGGTCGCGGTGCTGCCGCTGCTGGAGATCGTGCGCGGCGCCGGCACCGACGACGCCTCGCTGGCCACCGCCTTCGCGGTGGCCAAGAAGCTGAAGAAGACCGCGGTGCTGGTGAAGGACGCCCCGGCGTTCGTCGTCAACCGCGTGCTGACCCGCTTCATGGGCGAGATCCAGAACGTCATCGACGAGGGCACCCCGGTCGCGGTCGCCGAGCGGGCCATCGAGCCGCTGGGCCTGCCGATGTCCCCGCTGGTGCTGCTGGAGCTGGTCGGCCCGGCCATCGGCCTGCATGTCTCGCAGACCCTGCACGACGCCTTCCCGGACCGGTTCACCGTCTCGCCGAATCTGGCGGCGGTCGTCAAGGCGGGCAAGCGCGGCTTCTACATCCACGACTCCGGCACGCCGGAGCTGGACCCGGAGGTGGCCGCGCTGCTGGAGCAGGGCGACCTGGTCCTGACCGAGCAGCAGGTACGGGACCGGGTGCTGGACGCGGTGGCGCAGGAGATCGGCCTGATGCTGGCCGAGGGCGTCGTCGCCGAGGCGCAGGACATCGACCTGTGCCTGATCACCGGGGCCGGCTGGCCCTTCCACCTGGGCGGCATCACCCCGTACCTGGACCGCGAGGGCGTCTCCGCGCGCGTCAACGGCAAGCCGTTCCTGGCACCGGGTGTGGCGAGCGTCCCGGCGTAGTACCCCGGTCCGCTCCGTACCGGACATGGGTGTGGGCCCGGCGCACGCGCCGGGCCCACACCCATGTCACCGCCGCGCGGACTCAGCCCGTGGTCGAGGGCGTCGCCGTGGGGGTGAGGGAGGGCGTGGGGGAGGCGGTGTCCTGGATCTTGATCACGCGCTTGGCCTCGCCCAGCACCAGGGAGTGCAGCTTCTTCGGGGTGAGCTTGGACGCCACGTTCTTGAACGTGGTGTCGTTGATCTGCACCACCGGCAGCGCGCCGATGCCGCTGGCGGCGTACTCGGCCTGCGACTTCGCGGCCCAGCCGAGGTGGTCCCGCTGCTCCACGCACGGCTCGAACTTGCTCATCTGGATCTTGTGCGCCTTCAGCGCCAGATGCTTGAGCACGCTCTCCTTGGCCAGGCTGTCGTCCTGCGGGTCCGGCTGGTTCTTGAAGACCTGGTCGACGAACTGCGAGAACCGGCCCTGGTCCTGTGCGCAGGCCGCCGCGTTGTCCGCCAGCAGTGAGCCGTCGCCGCCGTACTTCTTGTCGGTGCCGGAGACCAGCCGGTAGTGGATCTGCATCTGCCCGGTGGTCAGCAGCTGCGTCAGCACCGGCTGGTACTCCTCGGCGAACGCCTTGGACACCGGGCTGCGCAGGTCCTCGTAGATGGTCACGGTGACCGGGATCGACGGGCGGACCGGCATGTTCAGGGTGCCGCTGCCGGTGGTGGTGGGGGTCGGCGTCACCGAGTCGGTCGGACCGGCCGGGCCGGTGGGCACGATCGCCGGGCCGACCGCGCCGGACGGCGCGCTCACCTTGTCGTCCTTGCCGGCCCGCACATGCGCGCCGATCACCGCGGAGATGCCGAACACCACGGCCATCGCCACCACGCCGAACGCGTAGGGCCGCAGTCGCCTTATCCGGCCGCCGCGCTTCTTCTTGCCAGGGACCGCCGTACCGTCCTGGTTGTCGGGTCCCTTGGACTCCGTCATGACTACGCCACCTCGATCATCCCGCACTGCTCTCCGCGCATTTCTACCACCGGTCCCGCCCGTTCCACGAAGCCGGGCCCCGGGCGTAGAGCACCGCGCCGTCCACCACCGCCACCCGACGGTACCGGCCGCGCAGCAGTCGTCGCAGCGCAGGCGTGCGGTCGACCGCGTACGGGGCGCCCCGGGAGTCGTCCACGACCAGGGCCGGCGGGTGGGCGGCGAACTCGGCGCGGAAGACCCGCCAGGCCCCGGGGACGGCGTACCGCTCCCCCACCCGCACGCCCTTCCGGCCGCCGCTGAAGTTGGTGAGGAAGCCGGCGGTCAGGAAGCGGCTCGCCGGGGTGCGGCCGGCCAGCCAGTAGTCCTCCGGGTGCATGCCCCACACCAGGACCGGGCTGCGGGGCCGGCTGCCGGCCCGCAGCGCGGCAGCGACGGTCCGGGCGTGCGCCAGTTCGGGGCGGGGCGCGACCAGGCCGTAGCCGAGGAAGCCGGCGCAGACCAGTACCGTCCAGACGGCGACCGCGGGCCAGCAGCGCGGCAGCTGCCGGACCGCCGCCGCGGCCGCCAGCACCAGCGGCGGCACGAGCTGCAGGAAGTAGTGGCCGTAGAACTGGAATCCGGCCGTCACCGCGGTCGCGGAGGCGGCGAGCCACAGCCACAGCTCGGCGGGCACCGCGTCCGGCCGCAGCACCAGCGCTCCGCCGGCCGCGATCAGCAGCGCGCCCGCGGCCGTCCCGAACACGGTCGCGGTCGCGTAGGCCCGGCCCAGCGCGATGAGCCAGGCACCGCGCGGCGAGGCGTAGTCGGCGGAGGCGGTCAGCGTCCAGAACACGAAGCGGCCGGGTCCGGTGGCCGCGGCGACGGCCGCGACCGGCAGGGCGAAGCCGGCGCCGAGGCGCAGCACGGCCCGCCAGCGGGCCGTCAGCGGCTCCCGGGCCGGTGCGGGCG
>NZ_FMCH01000420.1 GCF_900091855.1 Streptomyces sp. DvalAA-14 | reverse complement strand
AGCCGGCTGGTGCGCCGCCGCCACCGGGTGCTCGAACGCTGCGGAGCACGGCACGCGGGCCCCCTCGCCCGGCAGTGCCTCCCCCGACGGCACCTCGCCCGCCCATGCGCCGGCCGCGGCCGGCTCGCCCACCGCGCTGCCCGCGCCGGTGCGGTGGCTCCCCGGTCGCGGTGAGATCCAGCCCGCCGCCAAACTCGCCGCCGTCCGGCTGGTGGAGGCCTTCGGGACCTGGCAGGCCGGACAGGCCGACCCGCGCCACGCCGCCGCCCGCGCGGCCGCGCTGGGGATCCCGGCCCGGCTGGCCGCCGAACTGGCGGCGGAGACCGGATCGCTGACGCCGCCCGCGGACGCGGCGGTCGTCCGGGTGATCGACGCGCAGTACGGCGGCATCCTGCCCGATACGGCGAGTGTCCTGGTCGTCTGCTCCCAGGCAACGAGGAGCGGCGGGACGGTCCACCAGGGCGGGACCACCGTCGACGTGCGGCTCACCCGTAGCCCGGCCGGCTGGGGCGTCACCGCGCTGCACCCCGCCAAGCCCGGCCCCGCCGCCCCGCTCGGCGCCCCGGCGCGGGCGGTGCTCGGCGACCCGCGCATCCAGCTGCCGCCCGACGCGGCCGCCGACATCCGCAGCGGCGCCGTGCACAGCAGCGTGCTGCGGGCGATGACCCGGCTGGCCGGCACCTATCGGATCTCGGTCAGCGTCGTCCGGTCGGGGCATCCGCTGGACGTCTTCGGCACCGACCGTCCCAGCGACCACCCCCGGGGCCGGGCCTTCGACGTGTGGCGCGTCAACGGGCACCCGGTCGTCGATCCGGCGACCTCCCGCGCCTTGATCACCGCCTTCATGCGGGCGGCAGCGGCGGCGGGCTCGTACAACGTGGGCGGACCGATCCAGCTGTCGGGCGGCGCGACCCCCCAGCAGTTCTTCTCGGACGACACCCACCACGACCACGTGCACATCGGCTTCACCGGCTGAGCCGGTACCCCGGCCCCCCGCACCCGATTCCCGGCTCAGCGGCCCCCGACCGCGCGCGGGCCGCGCAGCAGGGACGCGATGCCGGCCAGCGCGGACAGGCCGGCGGCCACCGAGAACACCAGCACCAGGCCGTGGTGGAACGGTCCGGACAGCAGGTCGGGGAAGAACTTCCGCCCGATGACGGTCTGCCGGGCCCCGGCTGGCAGGGAGGCCAGCGCGCCGCTGGGCGCCAGCAGGTGCTGGATCGGGTTCACCCCCAGGACCGCCGAGAACAGCGAGGACACCGGCGGCAGGGTGGAGACGTGCTGGGCGACGCCGTGCGGCACGCCCTGCTCCTCCAGCCCGTCGGCGAGCACCGACGGCAAGGTGGTCGACAGCCCGGCCACCATCAGCGAGATGAAGGCCCCGATGGACAGCGCGGTGCCGGCGTTCTGGAACGTCGAGCGCATGCCCGACGCCACACCGCGCTGGTCGGCGGGCACGCTGCTCATGATCGAGGAGGAGTTGGGCGCGCCGAACATGCCGCTGCCGATCCCGTTCGCGGTGATGATCAGCGCGAAGGCCCAGTAGGGGAAGTCGACCGGCAGCAGGGTCAGACCGATGAAGCTGCCGCCGAAGACGACCATGCCGGCCGAGGCGAAACCGCGCGCGCCGAACCGGTCGGACAGGGTGCCGGCCACCGGGCCGGAGACGAGGAAGCCGACGGTCAGCGGGAGCAGGAAGATGCCCGCCCACAGCGGTGTCCGGCTGAAGTCGTAGCCGTGCAGCGGCAGCCAGATCCCCTGCAGCCAGATGATGAGCACGAACTGCAGGCCGCCGCGGGCGACGGACACCGCGAAGCCGGCCACGTTCCCGGCGGTGAAGGCCCTGATCCGGAACAGGTCGAGCTGGATCATCGGCGCCGCGATCCGGTTCTCGATCAGGACGAACGCCACCAGGAGCAGCACGCCGCCGCCGGCCAGCAGGAACACCGCAGGGTTCGTCCAGCCCATGGTGTGGCCCCGGTAGGGCTGGAGCGCGTCGGTGACGGCGATCAGGACCGCGCTCAGTCCGACCGCGAAGGTGATGTTGCCCCACCAGTCGATGCGCCCGCCGCGGTGCTCGCCGGTCTCGCGGAGTTTGCGGTACGCCCACCAGGTGCCGAACAGGCCGACGGGCACATTCACCCAGAACACCGCCCGCCAGTCGACGGTGGCCAGCAGGCCGCCCGCGACCAGGCCGATGAACTGGCCGGACAGACCGGCGACCTGGTTGATGCCGAGGGCGAATCCGCGCCGCTCGACCGGGAAGGCGTCGGTCAAGATGGCGGCCGAGTTGGCGGTGAGCATCGATCCGCCGACGGCCTGCAGCAGCCGCCAGCCGATCAGCCACAGGGCGCCGCGGCCGCCGTGCAGCGGGTCGAAGGACAGCAGGACGGAGGCCACGGTGAACACCGCGAAGCCGGCGTTGTAGATGCGGACCCGGCCGAACATGTCGCCGAGCCGGCCCACGGTCACCACCAGGACGGCCTGGACCAGCCGGTATCCCATGATCATCCACAGCAGGTAGCCGATGTTGCCGGGCGCCAGCGGATCGAGGCGGATGCCCCGGAAGATGGCCGGCAGCGCGATGATCACAATGGAGCCGTCGAGTTGTGCCATGAACACCGCGGCGGTGGTGTTCGCCAGCGCCACCCACCGGTAGCGCTCCTCGGGCGAGCGCCCGCCCGCCCCCGCCCTCGGCCGTCTGATCATCGTGTCCTCACGGCCTGGGCCGGCAGGTGCTGGACTCCGGGGGACGCGGCGGCCCCGGCGCGTGGCGGCGGAGCGGCGGAGTGGCTGTCAGTCGACGAGACCGAGCTGCCGCATCATCCCCAATTCGTCGCTGCTCCCCCACCGCTCGACGATTTTCCCGTCCACGAACCGGCTGATCTGCATTCCCCGGTAGCTCACCGGCCGGCCGGTGGGGGCATGACCGCTCAGTTCACCGAGATGGGTGCCTTTGATGGTGTAGGCGAAAGCCAATTCGTCGTCCGTCGCCACCAGATGATCGACCTCGACCCGCAGATCGGGAAAGGCGGTGCGCATCTCGGCGAACATCGCCTTGTACCCCTCCGGCCCGGGCCCCTGCACCGGAGCGGGGTCGTGGTCGACCGAGTCGAGCGCCACGACCTCCGCGAAGGCATCGAGATCACCCCTTGCCACGGCTTCGCCGAAAGCGGTCTGAGCAGCCAGGTTGATCTCTTGAGACATGGGCATTCCCTTGCCGTCGGCGCTGAATTCGATCAGATTCTGACCGTATCCAAAACCCGCTGAGAACAAACGGATACCCGGTGGTGACCGCCTTTCGCCGCGCCGGTCGCATCAATGCCGACGGCCGGGTCCACCGGAATCCCCGCGATCAGCCCGTACGGCGGTTCAGGCGGATCCAGCGAAAGCCGTAGGGCGACAGCGGGAGGTCGGTGAGCTCGGGGGTCGGGGCGTCGTAGGGCTGGTCGGCGAAGACCTCGCCGAAGTCGGGGCCGGTGGCGGGCTGGGGGCCCAGGGGTGACGGTGGTCGGTGTGGCGGCGAGGTTGTGCAGGAAGAGCACCGAACCGGACGGGGAGTCGGCGCGGTGGGCCAGGACGCAGGCGGGCAGGTCGCCGCCGGTCAAGGGCAGGCAGGAGGCGCCGCCTTCGCCCACTTCGGGGCACTCGCGGCGCATCCGGATGGCGTGTTCGAGGAAGGTCAGCAGCGAGTCGGGGGCACGGCGCTGGTCGGTGACGTTGACGTGCTTGTAGCCGAAGGACCCCTGCCGGATCAGCCGGGAGGCGTTGGCCTGGGAGGGGGCGGTGCTGAAGCCGCCGCCGCGGTGCTCCGACCACTGCATCGGGGTGCGGATGGCGTCCCGCCCGTGCAGGCGCAGATCCTCGCCCATGCCGATCTCCTCGCCGTAGCGGACGACCGGTGTGCCGCGCAGGGCCAGCAGCAGCGCGTAGGCGAGCCGGAGGCGGGCCTGGTCGCCGCCGAGCATCGGGGCGAGCCGGCGGCGGATCCCCCGCCCGTAGAGCTGCATGTCGGGGTCGGGCCCGAAGGCCGCGAAGACGTCCGCACGTTCCTGGTCGTCGAGCTGGCTGAGGTCGGCCTCGTCGTGCAGGCGCAGGAAGCTCGCCCACTGGGCGGACCCGGGTATCTTCGGGCTGTCGCGCAGCACGTCCCTGAGCGGTGTCGCGTCGCCCCGGGCCAGCGAGAGCAGCAGCCGCGCGTTGAGCTGGAAGTCGAACAGCATGTGCATCCGGTCGCCCGAGCCGGCCGCGTCGCCGAAGAACTCCGGCAGCCGGGCGGGCTTGGCGTTCGCCTCGGCCAGGATCACCGCGTCGCCCCTGATCCACGACAGGTGCTCGCGCAGTTCGGTCAAGAAGTTCCAGTCCTCCGGCGGGTCGGGCTCGTCCGGCCGGGTCAGTTCGATGACGAAGGGGGCCGCGTCCAGCCGGAACCCGGACACGCCGAGCTGCGCCCAGAAGCCGGTGATGCGCTTGATCTCCTCCCGCACCCGGGGGTTGGCGATGTCGAGGTCGGGCTCGCAGTCGTAGAACCGGTGGTAGTACCAGGCCCGCGCCTTGCGGGAGTACGTCCAGGTCTCGTCCTGCTCGCCGGGGAAGACCATGCCCTGGCGGCGGTCGTCGGGTTCCTTGTCGGACCAGACGTACCAGTCGCGGTACGGCGATTCGGGATCGGAGACGGCGGAGGTGAACCACGGGTGCTGGTCGGAGGTGTGGTTGACCACCAGGTCCATGATCACCCGCAGGCCGCGGTCGGCGGCCAGCCGCAGCAGGTCGGCGAAGTCGCCGAGGGTGCCGAGCCGCGGATCGACGGCGTAGTAGTCGGTGACGTCGTAGCCGTCGTCCTTGAGCGGCGAGGGGTGGATCGGGTTCAGCCACAGGCAGGTGGCCCCGAGCCGGGCTATGTAGTCCAGCCGGCCGGCGAGTCCGCGCAGGTCCCCGATGCCGTCGCCGTCGGAGTCCTGGAAGGAGTCGACCTCGACGCAGTAGATCACTGCCTGCTTGTACCAGTGCTCGGCCATCACCGCCCCCGGAGGGCGCGGTGCGGCGGGCGGAGCGCGGGCGGGCGCGGTACGGCGGCAGGTCTCATAGGGGCCGCTTGGCCGCCCGCGGCGAAATGATGCCGCCCGCGGCCGGCTTTTCCCGGCGGGCCCGCGGCGCGCACGCGGCGGCGCAGTGCGGTGCGGTGAACGACACAGCCGCGGGCGCGGCCGCTCGCCCATGGCCGTGACCGCGCTGGGTACGGATGCCAGTAGGGTCCTGAGGGAGTCGGTGTGATCACCGGCGGGCAACGCGCCGTGCGCCTGGTGCTGTCCGCACACCCTGGCGCCGCGCAGAGAGCAGGAGAACGGTTTGACGTCCGCATCGCCACCGCCGTCGGCAACGCCGTCGCTGTCACCGTCGCCATCGCCATCGCCGTCGCAGACCAGGGCCGGGGGCGCTCCCGTGCCGGCTCCGGGCTCCCGACCGCAGCCGGTGCTCAGTCCGCTGACGACCGACGCGATCTTCCTGGTCGTGACGGTCGATCCCGGCGGGGAGCAGGCCGTTCGCGATCTGCTGGCCGATCTGGCCGGGCTGGTGCGGGCGTTGGGCTTCGGCGCGCCCGGGTCCTCGCTGAGCTGCGTGGCCGGCGTCGGCTCCGACGCGTGGGACCGGTTGTTCGACTATCCGCGCCCGGCCGAGCTGCACCCCTTCGTACCGCTGCGCGGGGCCCGCCACCACGCGCCGGCCACTCCAGGCGACCTGCTCTTCCATGTGCGCGCCACCCGCCACGACCTGTGCTTCGCGCTCGCCTCGGAGATCATGAACCGGCTGCGCGGCGCGGTCAGCGTCCTGGACGAGGTGCGGGGCTTCAAGTACCTCGACGTGCGCGACCTGCTGGGCTTCGTGGACGGCACCGAGAACCCGGTGGGCACCGGTGCGAGCGACGCCGTCCTGATCGGCGACGAGGACGCGGCGCACGCCGGCGGCAGCTATGTGATCGTGCAGAAGTACCTGCACGACCTGGACGGCTGGAACAGGCTGCCGGTCGAGGCGCAGGAGAAGATCGTCGGCCGGACGAAGGCGACCAACATCGAGCTGGACGAGGACGCCTCGCACGTCGCGCTGAACACCGTCGTCGACCCGGACGGCACCCAGCGGGAGATCCTGCGGGACAACATGCCCTTCGGCAGCCCGGGCCGCGGCGAGTTCGGCACCTACTTCATCGGTTACGCCCGCACCCCGGACGTCACCGAGCGGATGCTGCGCAACATGTTCCTGGGGGCGGGGCCGGCCGGCCACGACCGGATACTGGACTTCTCCACGGCGGTCACCGGCACACTCTTCTACGTGCCCTCCGCCGATTTCCTCGAGGACCAGCCCGGACTGCCGGCCGCGACCGCCACCACCGCCACCTCGCCGCCGGCCCCGGAGCCGGAGCCCGCGGCCGCCCCGGCGCCCTCCCCGTTCCCCCGGCCGGCCGACGGCAGCCTGGGCATCGGCAACCTGAACAGGAGCACGACCCCGTGAACAATCTGCACCGTGAACTGGCCCCCGTCTCCGCGGCCGCCTGGGCCGACCTGGAGGCGGAGGCGACGCGTACCTTCAAGCGCAATGTCGCCGCCCGCCGCATCGTCGACGTCCCCGAGCCGGCCGGTCCGGAACTGGCCGCGGTCGGCACCGGGCACCTGGACTCCTCGGCGCCCGCGCCGGCCGACGGCGTGCTCGCCCGGATCCGCCGCTCCCAGCCGGTGGTCGAGCTGCGGGTGCCCTTCACCATCGACCGCGGCCAGGTGGACGACGTGGAGCGCGGCGCGCAGGACGCCGACTGGCAGCCGGTCAAGGACGCCGCCCGGGCGCTGGCCTTCGCCGAGGACCGGGCGGTCTTCGAGGGCTACCCGGCGGCCGGCATCACCGGGATCCGGGCCGCCTCGTCCAACCCCGAGCTGACGCTGCCCGCCGACGTACGGTCCTACCCCGACGTCATCAGCCGGGCCATCACGGCGCTGCGCCTGGCCGGTGTCGACGGCGCCTACACGCTGGCGCTCAGCGCGGACGCCTACACCGCGGTCAGTGAGACCTCCGACCACGGCTACCCGATCCACGAGCACCTCGCCCGCCTGCTGGTCGGCGACATCATCTGGGCGCCGGCCATCGACGGCGCCTTCCTGCTCGCCACCCGCGGCGGCGACTTCGAGCTGCGCCTCGGCCAGGACGTCTCGATCGGCTACCTCGGGCACGACGCCACCTCGGTCGAGCTGTACTTCCAGGAGTCCTTGACCTTCCTGGTGCACACCGCCGAGGCCGCGGTCGCGCTCAGGCCCGCCGCCACGCCCGTCTGACCCCGATCACCCCGGATTCCCGTCCGAACCGGTCTCACGTTCGCCGGCCCCCGCGCGTCTTCGAAGCGTGACGGTGGGCCGGACGAGGCCGCCGGCCAGGAAGGGAGCAGGGCATGAGGACGTACACCGTCGTGGACTCCCCGGTCGGAGAGCTGGTGGTGACCGCCGAGGACGGGAGCCTGGTCGGGCTGTACTTCGCCCACCGGCACCGCGGGCGGCCGGCGCCGGCCGACTTCGGTGTGCGCGACGACACCGGCTTCGAGGCGGTGCGGCGGCAGCTGGCGGAGTTCTTCGCCGGCGCGCGGCAGACCTTCGAGCTGCCGCTGGCCGTGCGGGGCGACGCGTTCGAGCAGCGGGTGTGGGAACTGATCGCGGCGATCCCGTACGGCCGCACGCGCACCTACGGCGAGCTGGCCGACGAGCTGGGCGATCGCGCGCTGGCCCAGGCGGTGGGCGCCGCGGTGGGCCGCAATCCGCTCAGCCTGCTGGTGCCCTGCCACCGGGTGGTGGGAGCCGGCGGCAAGCTGACCGGTTACGCCGGCGGGCTGGACCGCAAGCGGTTCCTGCTCGACCTGGAGGAGCCGGCCGAGCAGCGCACGGCCCGGTTGTTTTGACCGCCGCGATCTCACGTTCCGGGCGCCCGCGTCGTTTACCGGGTGTGAGCAAGCCACCCTTCGAACAGATCGTGACCGACCACGGCCCGATGGTGCTGCGCGTGGTAAGGGCCGTGCTGGGCCCGCACGACGCGGAGGACGCCTGGTCGGAGGCGTTCCTGGCGGCGCTGCGGGCGTATCCGGAGCTGCCGGCCGACGCGAACGTCGAGGCATGGCTGGTGACCATCGCGCACCGCAAGGCCATCGACGCCACCCGGAGCACCGCGCGGCGCGCGGTTCCGGTCGGGGAGCCGCCGGACGTGCCGAGCCGCACCGGCCGGCCCGAGGACTGGGATCCGGACCTGTGGCGGGCACTGCGGGAGCTGCCGGACCGGCAGCGGCACGCGGTGGCCTACCACTATCTGGCCGGCCTGCCCTACCAGGACATCGCCGCCCTGACCGGCGGCAGCACCGACGCGGCGCGCAGAGCGGCCGCGGACGGCATGCGGACCCTGCGCCGCACCTACCCGAGGCACCCGACCGAGCCGACCGATCCCACCGAGCCCACCGACACCGATCCCGGGCACGACAACCCGACGGGAGTGAGGGGACGACCATGACCACCGACGACCCCGGCAGCGGGCGCCTGTTCGCCGGCCTGCCCGAGCAGGACCCCGAGGCGATGGCCCGGCTGCGCGAGCGTCTCGCCCTCGACGCGCGGCGCGAAGGCGTGCTCGACGTCGCCTACCGCACCCTGGACAGCCCGGCCGGCGCACTGCTGCTGGCCACCACCGAGCAGGGCCTGGTCCGGGTCGCCTTCGCCGTACAGGACCATCAGGCGGTGCTGCAGCAGCTCGCCGACCTGATCAGCCCGCGGGTGCTGAACGCCCCGGGCCGGCTGGACGAGGCGGCCCGGCAGATCGACGCGTACTTCACCGGACACCGCAAGCAGTTCCAACTGCCCCTGGACTGGCGGCTGTCGAAGGGCTTCCGGCGTGAAGTCCTGGCCCATCTGCCGGAGATCGGCTACGGGCACACCGAGAGCTACGCGCAGGTCGCCGTGGCCGCCGGCAGTCCCCGGGCGGTCCGCGCGGTCGGCACCGCCTGCGCCACCAATCCGCTGCCGCTGGTCGTGCCGTGCCACCGGGTCGTCCGCTCCGACGGCTCCCTCGGCCGCTACGCCGGCGGCGCGGCGGCCAAGGAGCTGCTGCTCGGCCTGGAGGCGGCGGCCTGAGCAGCGGCTCGGCCCGGCCACGCGAACGGGCGGCGGGCGGGGACCGTCCCTCGGTCCCCGCCCGCCGCCCGGTGCACGGTGCGAAACGTCAGCCGAGCGTCGCCAGCGCCTGGTTGAAGGTGGCCGACGGCCGCATCACGGCCTCCGCCTTGGCCGGGTCGGGCCGGTAGTAGCCGCCGATGTCGACCGGCCGGCCCTGGACCGCGATCAGCTCGGCGACGATGGTCTGCTCCTGCTCGGCGAGGGACGCGGCCAGCGCCCCGAACGCGGCGGCGAGCTGCGTGTCCTCGGTCTGCCTGGCCAGCTCCTGCGCCCAGTACAGCGCCAGGTAGAAGTGGCTGCCGCGGTTGTCGATGCCGCCGACGCGGCGGCTGGGCGACTTGTCCTCGTTGAGGAAGGTGCCGGTGGCCCGGTCCAGGGTGTCCGCGAGGATCTGGGCGCGGGCGTTGCCGGTGCTCTGCGCGAGGTGCTCGAAGCTGACCGCGAGGGCCAGGAACTCGCCCAGGCTGTCCCAGCGCAGGTAGTTCTCCTTGACCAGCTGCTGCACGTGCTTGGGGGCGGAGCCGCCGGCGCCGGTCTCGAACAGGCCGCCGCCGCTGATCAGCGGGACGACGGACAGCATCTTGGCGCTGGTGCCCAGCTCCAGGATCGGGAACAGATCGGTCAGGTAGTCGCGCAGCACGTTGCCGGTGACCGAGATGGTGTCCTCGCCGCGCCGGATGCGCTCCAGCGAGAAGGCGATGGCGTCCTCGGGCGCCTTGATCTCGATCTGCAGCCCGTCGGTGTCGTGCTCGGGCAGGTAGGCGTTGACCTTCTCGATGAGCACCGCGTCGTGGGCGCGGGTCTCGTCCAGCCAGAAGATCGCCGGGTTGCCGGTGGCGCGGGCGCGGGAGACGGCCAGCTTGACCCAGTCGCGGATCGGCACGTCCTTGGTCTGGCACATGCGGAACACGTCGCCGGCGCCGACGGCCTGCTCCAGCACCACCTCACCGGCGCCGTTCACCGCGCGGACGGTGCCGGTGGCCGGGATCTCGAAGGTCTTGTCGTGGCTGCCGTACTCCTCGGCGGCCTGCGCCATCAGGCCGACGTTCGGCACCGAGCCCATGGTGGCGGGGTCGTAGGCGCCGTGCGCCCGGCAGTCGTCGATGACGACCTGGTAGATGCCGGCGTAGGAGCTGTCCGGGATGACCGCCAGGGTGTCGGCCTCCTGGCCGTCCGGGCCCCACATGTGGCCGGAGGTGCGGATCATGGCCGGCATGGAGGCGTCGACGATGACATCGCTGGGGACGTGCAGGTTGGTGATGCCGCGGTCGGAGTCGACCATGGCCAGCGCGGGGCCGGCGGCGAGTTCGGCGTCGAAGGACGCCTTGATCGCCGCGCCCTCGGGGAGCGAGTCCAGACCCTTCAGGATGCCGCCGAGGCCGTCGTTCGGGGTGAGGCCCGCGGCGGCGAGGGTGGCGCCGTGCTCGGCGAAGGTCGCGGGGAAGAAGGCGCGCACCACATGGCCGAAGATGATCGGGTCGGAGACCTTCATCATGGTGGCCTTCAGGTGCACCGAGAACAGCACGCCCTCGGCCTTGGCGCGGGCGATCTGCGCGGTCAGGAACTCGCGCAGGGCGGCGACACGCAGCACCGAGGCGTCCACGACCTCGCCGGCCAGCACGGGTACGGACGCGCGCAGCACGGTGGTGCTGCCGTCGTCGCCGAGCAGCTCGATCCGCAGCGAGTCGTCGGCCGCGATCACCGCGGACTTCTCGGTGGAGCGGAAGTCGTCCACGCCCATGGTCGCGACGTTCGTCTTCGACTCGGCGGACCAGGCGCCCATCCGGTGCGGGTGCGCCTTGGCGTAGTTCTTCACCGAGGCGGGGGCGCGGCGGTCGGAGTTGCCTTCGCGCAGCACCGGGTTGACGGCGCTGCCCTTGATCTTGTCGTACCGGGCGCGTACGTCCTTGTCCTCGTCGGACTTCGGGTCGTCCGGGTAGTCCGGCAGCGCGTAGCCCTGCTGCTGCAGCTCCGCCACGGCCGCCTTCAGCTGCGGGATGGAGGCCGAGACGTTCGGCAGCTTGATGATGTTCGCCACCGGCGTCTTGGCCAGCTCGCCCAGTTCGGCCAGCGCGTCGTCGATGCGCTGTCCCTCGGCGAGACGCTCGGGGAAGGCCGCGATGATCCGTCCCGACAAGGAGATGTCCCGGCTCTCGACACTCACCCCCGCCGTGGAGGCGTAGGCCTCGATCACCGGCAGGAAGGAATACGTCGCCAAGGCCGGGGCCTCGTCGGTGTGCGTGTAGATAATGGTCGAGTCAGCCACCGGTCGCTCCGCTCCAGGTATCTAGATTGCTCGATATCAAGATATCCCGTGAGCACTCCTGGATCGACAGCGGCCCGCATCCGATCGTTCGATGCCGCCTTGCCGGCTCCCGATGTCGCCCGCGCGGGGCTGCCCGCCGCCCGGCGGCGGCGCGGCGGGGCCCGCGGTGTCACTTCAGGCGGGTCTTCCCGGTGCACTCGCGGTCGGGGCAGAACCAGTCGAGCGTGTAGAAGGGGTCGGGACGCGGCTCGGTGGTCTCGACCTTGACCGACACCGGGTGGACGGTGCGCTTGCAGTAGGGACACGTGCGGGACAACCCGGCCAGTTCACTCTCGTGACACCGCCGGGGCAACGCTTGGAGGTCCATACCTGCACGGTGTCATGGATAGGGCCCGGCCGGGAGGATCGCCGGTGGCGGACTGACGCGGGATGCCGGCCGCGGGCGGGGAGGCACGCCCGTCCAGGCGGGCGTGCCTCCCCGGCTTCGGGCTCCCGGCTCTCAGCGCATCGGCACGATGTCCGCGGCGTGCGTACGGGCGTCGTCGGCGCTGTCGTCGTCGGGCTGCCGCTCCGCTTCCAGCTCCGCGTTCACCCCGTCCACGTAGGTCTGGATCTCCTTCTCCGCCTCGGTCTCGTCCCAGCCGAGCAGCGGCGCCATCAGCTCGGCGGCCTCGCGGGCGCTCTTCTTGCCCCGGTCGAAGGTCTCGATCGAGATGCGGGTGCGGCGCACCAGCACGTCGTCCAGGTGGCGGGCGCCTTCGTGGGTCACGGCGTAGACCACTTCGGCGCGCAGGTAGCCGTTCGCCGCCCGCAGCGGTTCGGCCAGGCCGCGGTCCTCCCTGATCAGGGCGAGCACCTCGTCGACCAGGGACCCGTACCGGTTGATCAGGTGCTCGGCCCACACCACGTGGATGCCGTTGCGGTCCGCCAGCAGCTGGCGGGTGTTCAGCAGCGCGTAGTAGCCGTCGGCGCCGGCCAGCGGCACGTTCTCGGTGCACGACGGCGCCACCTTGGCCGGGAAGTCGCGGACGGCTTCGTCCACGGCGTCCTTCCCCATCACGCGGTAGGTGGTGAACTTGCCGCCGGCCACCACGACCAGTCCCGGCGCCGGCTGGGTCACCGCGTGCTCGCGGGACAGCTTGCTCGTGGCCGCCGAGGTCGCCGCGATCAGCGGCCGCAGCCCCACGTACACGCTCTCGACATCTTCCCTGGTCAGCGGGTTCGCCAGCACGGTGTTCACGTGGTCGAGCACATAGTCGATGTCGGCCTGGGAGGCCGCGGGGTCGGCCTTGTCCAGGGTCCAGGGGGTGTCGGTGGTCCCGACGATCCAGTGGCGGCCCCAGGGCAGCACGAACAGCACGCTCTTCTCGGTGCGCAGGATCATGCCGGTGTCGGACCGGATCCGGTCCTTGGGGACCATGAGGTGCACGCCCTTGGACGCCTTGATGTTGAACTGCGGGTGCTCCTCGATCAGGCCCTGCATGTCGTCGGTCCACACACCGGTGGCGTTGACCACCCGGCGGGCGTGGATCTCGTACGAGGTGCCGTCCTCGGTGTCGTGCACCACCGCGCCCACCACGCGCCCGTCGGCGCGGATGAAGCTGGCCACCCGGGCCCGGTTGGCGGTGAGGGCGCCGTAGGAGGCCGCGGTCCTGATCACGGTGGTGACCAGGCGGGCGTCTTCCACCTGCGCGTCGTAGAACTGGATCGCGCCGACCAGCCCCTCCTTCTTCAGCCCCGGGGCGAGCCGCAGGGCGTGGCGGCGCGAGAGGTGCCGGTGCAGCGGCAGCCCGTTGTGGCCCGAGGTCACCGCCATGCCGTCGTAGAGCGCGATGCCGGCGCCGACGTAGATCCGCTCCCAGCCGCGGTGCTGCAGCGGGTAGAGGATCGGGACCGGCTTGACCAGGTGCGGGGCGAGGCGCTCGTGCAGCAGGCCGCGTTCCTTGATCGCCTCCCTGACGAGGGCGAAGTCGAGCATCTCCAGATAGCGCAGCCCGCCGTGGATCAGCTTGGTGGCGCGGCTGGACGTACCGGCCGCCCAGTCCTGGCCTTCGACGAGGCCGGTGGCGAGCCCTCTGGTCGCGGCGTCCAGCGCCGCCCCGGCGCCGACAACGCCGCCGCCCACCACCAGGACGTCGAGTTCGTGCTCCGCCATCCGCGTGAGCGCCTCTTTACGGGCCTGGGGGCCCAGTGTCGCTGCCCGCATCCGTACCTCCAGCTGCCAGATGCCACCGGGTGCGCTTGTGGTGGCGAACGATGAGCGCTGCCTCTCCACCGTAGGCACGAGGGGTCGATCCGGCGATATATGAATATTCATACCGGGATCGGATATTTTTCGGCCGTCGCCGGTGACCGTCGTGTCCGTGGCCGCGCGACACCCGGCGGGCGATACTCGAGCAATGTGTACAGGTGGCACGCCCAGCGATCATGATGTGCGGGTCCTGCACGACTTCGAGCCCAGCACCCCCATCGCCCTCGAGCCGGTCGACTCGGTCACGGTCACCACGCTCATGGACAACGTCTCCGACATGCTGATGCCGTCCCAGGGGCCCGCCCGGCGGCCGGGCCTGGGGTCCGCCCCCTCGGTGGCGGCCTCGACGATGGAATACGGGCAGGTGCCCGACGCCCTGGTGGCCGAGCACGGTTTCTCCGCGCTGGTCACCGTCGTCAAGGACGGCCGGGAGCACCGCTTCCTGTTCGACGCGGGGACGAGCCCGGACGGCGTGGTGGAGAACATGCGCCGGCTCCGGATCGATCCGTCGTCCATCGAGGCGATCATCTGCAGCCACGGGCACTTCGACCACACGGCCGGCCTGGACGGGCTGATCCGGGCACTCGGCGGCCGGGTGAACCTGCCCGTCCTGATCCACCCGCATTTCTGGCGGCGCCGCCGGCTCGCGCTGCCCGGCATCGAACCGCTGGAGATCCCCACCACGAGCCGGCGCGCCCTCGAAGGCGCCGGATTCACGGTGATCGAGGACCGGCAGCCCAGCTTCCTGTTCGAAGGGTCGGTCCTGGTCACCGGCGAGGTGCCGCGGGGCACCGGTTACGAGCCCGGTTTCCCCGGACAGCAGGCGTTCCTCGGCGGGGCGTGGGAGCCGGATCCGCTGGTGCTGGACGACCAGGCGCTGATCATCGACATCAAGGACAAGGGCCTGCTGGTCATGACGGGCTGCGGGCACGCGGGCGTGGTGAACATCTGCCGCTACGCCCGCCGGCTCACCCACGACCGGCCGCTGCACGCGGTCATCGGCGGATTCCACCTGAGCGGGCCGCGCTTCGAGCCGCTGATTCCCCGGGTGCTGGCGGATCTGGCGGAGCTGACGCCGTCGGTGCTCGTCCCGGCCCACTGCACCGGCTGGCGGGCGCAGCACGCGATGGCGGCCCGGTTCGGCGAGGCGTTCGTGCCCAATACGGTCGGCACCCGGTTCGCCCTGTGACACCGCTGGTGGGCCGCCGGTCGGCCGGCGTTCTCAGCGCAAGCGGCCGGACAGGAAGACCGAGCCGTCCTTCTCCGGCGCGAGGGGAATCCCCGAGGCCAGTGAGCGGGGCACGACCGCGGCGGCCTGCCCCAGCCGGTTGATGCCCAGCATCAGCAGGATCGGTGCGGTGGACGCCGCCACGTGCGCGCCCATCGAGCCGGCGATGCCCATCATCGCCAGCCGGGACACCACCAGACCGGCCCACAGCCACAGGCCGCTCACCGGCATGCGGCCCCACAGGCCGCCGCCTCGGTGCTCCAGCCGCAGCACCGAGCCCTGCGCCACGCCGATACCGGCCGCGATCAGCGCGCCGACGACGATGCAGCCGATGTCGGTGGCGGTGGGATGGTGGCCGCCCCTCCCCAGATCGACCGCGCCGATCACGGTCAGGATCGCCGGGAGCAGCACCAGCCGCTTGCCGCGCAGCGGCTCCCCCCTCAACTGCCGTCCGATGACCAGGACGACCACTCCGACCGCGGCCAGCAGTTCCAGGACGCTCACAGCACTCTCCTCCAGGCGGTGTTCGGCACCGGCACCGCGGCCCCGCACCGTTCAGCACGGTCGGGGGCGGTGCCGTCTGCTCCGCTTCGACGGTAGGAGGAGAGCGGGTGGGCAAACGTCAGCCCGAGGGTTGACCCCGGGTTGACCCGCCGCCCCCGCGTCCCGGGACGGTCACGGCCAGCCCAAGCCCCAAAGGGGCGCGGGGAACTGCGCGATCGGCCACGACCGGCCCCGCAACCGTCACGACCAGCCCAAGCCCCAAAGGGGCGCGAGGAACTGCGCAACCAGCCACAACCGGCCCCGCAACCGTCACGGCCAGCCCAAGCCCCAAAGGGGCGCGCGGAACTGCGCGACCAGCCACGACCGCCCCGCAACTGTCACGATCCACCCAAGCCCCAAAGGGGCGCGGGGAACTGCGCGATCGGCCACGACGGCGCCGCAGCCGACCGCACACCCACCCCCCGACGGCGGGGACGCCGTGCCGCCGGCTCAGTGGGCGGGTGCGATCCGCCCGCTGACCGCGCCGAGGCCGATCCGGGCGCCGCCCGGCCCCGGCGCGGTCGCCGTGATCGTCACCTCGTCACCGTCCTCCAGGAAGCCGCGCCGGCTGCCGTCCGGCAGCTCCAGCGGCTGCTCACCATTCCAGGTCAGCTCGATCAACGCGCCGCGCCCCCACCGCTCCGGGCCGCTGACCGTGCCGGAGGCAAACAGGTCCCCGGCCCGCAGGCTCGCGCCGTTGACCGTCAGGTGGGCCAGCATCTGGGCGTAGGTCCAGTACATGGCCGCGAAGCGGGGCCGCGCCACGAGATGCCCGTTGAGCCGGACCTCCAGGGCGATGTCCAGGCCGTACGGGGGCCGGGCCGCACGGTCGTCGAGGTAGGGCAGCGGCTCGGTGTCGCGGGGCGGCGGGTCGACCCGGGCCGCGGCGAGGGCGTCCAGCGGCACCACCCAGGGCGAGACGGAGGTCGCGAAGGACTTGCCGAGGAAGGGGCCGAGCGGGACGTACTCCCAGGATTGGAGGTCGCGGGCCGACCAGTCGTTGACCAGGCACACGCCGAAGACATGCGCGTCCGCGTCGGCCAGCGCCACCCGGGAGCCCTGCGCGGTGGGCGCGCCGACGACGAAGCCGAGTTCGGCCTCGATGTCCAGGCGGCGGGAGGGACCGTAGTCCGGAGCCGGGTCCGCCGGCGCCTTGCGCTGGCCGCAGGGCCGGACCACCGGGGTACCGGAGACCACCACGGTGCCCGCCCGGCCGTGGTAGCCGATCGGCAGGTGCTTCCAGTTCGGGGTCAGCGGCTCCGCGCCCGGGCGGAAGATCCGGCCGACCGTGGCGGCGTGATGCTCCGAGGCGTAGAAGTCCACGTAGTCCGCGACGTCGAACGGCAGGTGGAGGACGACATCCGCCCGGGGAATCAGGCAGGGCTCGACCGCCGCCCGGTGCCGGTCGGCGGTCAGCCATCCGGTGAGGGCGGCCCGGACCCGGGTCCAGACCGGCCGCCCGGCGGCCAGCAGCGGGTTCAGCGAGGCGGCGGTGAGCAGCGCGGTCAGCTCGGCGGGGGCGCCGGTGGCCCGGGCGGCGGCGCCCGCGTCCAGGACCTGGTCCCCGTAGGCGACACCGAGCCGCCGCCGTCCGGGTTCCGCGGCCGTACTGAACACGCCGTAGGGCAGGTTGTGCGCCCCGAAGAGCGCGTCGGGCGGAACGTCGAGCGGGCTCGGGGACGGCAACGGTTCTCCAGGGATCGGGTCAGGGATCACTCGGGGATCACTCGGTGATCACGAAACGCCCCGAGGGTACCGCCGGGGCCGCCCCCACCGGCCGGAAGTCCGGTTTGGAGCTGCCGTCCCCCCAAACGTAAAGTTCCCCTCAAGGCCGAGGCGGCTCCCGGCGTACCGGGTCGAACAGCCGGGCGAGGTGCGACCGGGCGACGGACGAAGAGAGCAGCGGCGGGATGACGGCGACAACGCAGGACCTTCACGACCTCGGGCCGGAGGAGGGCACCAGCGCCGGTCGGACCGCCGCCCCGCAGCGGCAGGCGAACCCGGGGTCCTACGACCCCGACGACCCGCGCGACGCACGTGATCCCGGCGATCCGGACGACGCGCCTCACGGGTTCCCGGATGACGCCGCGGGCCCCGGCATCGACCGGGCCCGGATGGAGATCTGCCTCGCCGTCCTCGCCGATCTGGAGCTGCTGCCGGTCGACCACCCGGACGCCGTCGCGGTCCGCCGGGCCACCGCCGGCATCTACCGCTCGGTGAAGCAGCGCCGCCGCCAGGAGCGCCGGGCCGCGAAGACCGCCAACGACAAGGCCGTCACCGAGGCGACCGCGACCGGCGCCGCCGACCGGATCGACGACGAGACGCTCGGCATCCAGCTGACCGCCTCGGTCGGTACCGAGATCGCCGGCATCCTGGAGCGGCCCCGGTCCTGCTACGTCTGCAAGACCCGGTATGTCGAGGTGGACGCCTTCTACCACCAGCTGTGCCCGTCGTGCGCCGCCGAGAACCGGACCCGACGCGAAGCGCGTACCGATCTGTCCGGGCGGCGCGCCCTGCTCACCGGCGGCCGGGCCAAGATCGGCATGTACATCGCGCTGCGGCTGCTGCGCGACGGCGCCCACACCACCATCACCACCCGCTTCCCCAACGACGCGATCCGCCGCTTCAAGGCGATGCCGGACAGCGACGAGTGGATCCACCGGCTGAAGGTCGTCGGCATCGACCTGCGCGACCCGGCGCAGGTCGTGGCGCTGGCCGAGTCGGTGGCCGCGGCCGGGCCGCTGGACATCCTGATCAACAACGCCGCCCAGACCGTACGGCGCTCCCCGCGCGCCTACAGCGAGCTGGTCGCGGCCGAGGCCGCCCCGCTGCCCGCCGGTGAACTGCCCGCCGCCGAGGTCTTCGGCGCCTTCGGCTCGGGCGCCCAGACTGCCGCGGCGCTGCCCTCGCCGCGCGGCGACGCGCTGACCGCGCGGGACGTCACCGAACTGGCCCTGGTCAGCGGTTCCGCCTCGCCGGCCCGGATCGAGGCCGGCACCGCGATCGACGCGGGCGGCCTCGTACCCGATCTGGATCCCAGCAACACCTGGGTGCAGACGGTCGGCGAGGTCGATCCGGTGGAGTTGCTCGAAGTGCAGCTGTGCAATGTGACCGCGCCCTTCGTGCTGATCAGCACATTGCGCCCGGCCATGGCCGCGGCGGCGGCCCGCCGCAAGTACGTGGTCAACGTCTCGGCGATGGAGGGGCAGTTCAGCCGCGGCTACAAGGGCCCCGGCCACCCGCACACCAACATGGCCAAGGCCGCGCTGAACATGCTCACCCGCACCAGCGCGCAGGAGATGCTGGAGACCGACGGCATCTTGATGACCGCGGTGGACACCGGCTGGATCACCGACGAGCGCCCGCACCCCGACAAGGTGCGGCTCGCCGCCGAGGGCTTCCACGCCCCGCTGGACCTGGTGGACGGGGCGGCGCGCGTCTACGACCCCGTCGTCCGCGGCGAGCGGGGCGAGGACCTCTTCGGCTGCTTCCTCAAGGACTACCGCCCGTCGGCCTGGTGAGCGCCGTTTCCGGACCCGGAAACGGCACCACGCACCCGGCACCGGGCCCGGAACCCGGAAATCCGTTGGCACACCGGCGGGGCGTCCCGGAAGGATGAGTCGGTGCGGGAGGATGTCCGGGTAACCGAACACACATCCGGGCCGCCCGTCACGGGGGTGCGGGCGGCCCGGGAGTGGGCGCCGGCCCGGTCGGTTCCGCGCACCGGCCGGTGGGAGCCCGTAGCGTGGACCCGTGTCCCCGTTTGTGATCGAGCGCCGCACCGCACTGCCGCCGGCCGAGGCCTGGCGGCGCGTCACCACGTGGGAACGGCACACCGCGAGCGTGCCGTTCACCGAGATCACGGTGAGTACGCCGCCGCCGTCCGGAGTCGGCACGGCCTTCACGGCGCGGACCCGGGTCGGGCGGATCGGGTTCGAGGACCCGATGCGCGTCACCGTATGGGCGCCGCCCGTGGCGGGGACCGGCGGCGAGGCCGGGGCCGGGCACTGCCGGCTGGAGAAGACCGGGCGGGTCGTCACCGGGTGGGCCGAGATCGAGGTGACGCCCGATGGCGCCGGCTCACGGGTGCGGTGGCGGGAGGAGCTCCGCATCCGGCGGCTGCCGCGCTTGCTCGACGGGCTGACCGGGGGCACCGGGCGGCTCGTCTTCGGCCGGGCGCTGGACACGCTGCTGGCCGACCGGGCCCACGACGACGGCCGGAACTACGGTCGTGACGACGGTCGTGACGACGGTCGTGACGACGGCAACGGATCATCCTGAGAGGCAGGCAGCCCCATGTCCACCAAGAGCTTCGTGAACCTCCCCGTCAAGGACCTCAGGGCCTCCATCGCCTTCTTCACCGCCCTGGGCTTCCGCTTCGACCCCGACTTCACCGACGACAACGCCGGCTGCCTCGTCCTCACCGACGACAGCTACGTGATGCTGCTCGTCGAGGCCTACTTCACCCGTTTCACCGGGAAGGCCGTCGCCGACACGGCCGGCTCCAGCGAGGTGATCGTGGCCCTCGGTCTGGACAGCAGGGCCGACGTGGACCGGGTCGCCGACGCGGCCCCCGCGGCCGGAGCACGGCCCGCGGCGCAGGCAGCCGAGCAGAGCCCGATGTACACCCGCAGCTTCTACGACCTCGACGGTCACCAGTGGGAGCTGTTCTCGCTGGATTCGGCCGGCGCCGGGCAGGGCTGACGGCCCGCCCGGCGCAGGGCCGCCCGCAGCTCCGCCAGGTCGGGCGGGTTGGCGCCGGGACGGGAGACGGTCAGGGCGGCGGCCGTCGCGGCACGGTGGAGCACGGCGGCCAGGGACGCCTGATCGAGCGCGGCCAGCCGGGGCCGGGCAGCGGCGCCCAGCAGGTCGAGGCCGGCGAGGGCGTCCAGGGCCGCGGCCATGAAGGAGTCCCCGGCGCCCACCGTGTCCGCGACCTCGGCCCGCACCGGGGCGCCGTGCAGCTCACCGGCGGCGGTGTACGCCGTCGAACCGGCGCCGCCGAACGTCACCACGACCGCGGCCGGCCCGAGCGTCAGCCAGCGCTCGGCGACCTCCCGGGGCGGCTCGCCGGGACAGAGCCAGGCCAGATCCTCGTCGCTGGCCTTCACCAGGTCGCTGAGCGCGACGCAGGCCTCCACCCGGGCCACCGCTTCCCCGTGCGACCCGAGCAGGGCGGGGCGGACGTTGGGGTCGTAGCTGACCGTGGCGGTGGTCCGCAGCCGGGCCACGACCTCCCGTACGGTGGCCGCCCCCGGTTCGGTCACCGCCCCGATCGACCCGAGGTGCACATGGCGTATCCCGCCGGGCAGCGGACCGGCGGTCCGGAGCGTCCACCGGACGTCGAAGGCGTACGACGCCTGGCCCTGGCCGTCGAGCGTCACCACCGCGGTCGGCGTGACGGCGTCCGCGCCGAGATCGCCCAGCAACTCCACGCCCGCGGACCGCAGATGCGCCCCGATCAGCGCGCCGGCCGGATCGCCCCCGAGCTGCGTCAGCAGTACGGTCCCCCGTCCCAGCCGGGCCAGTCCGTAGGCGACGTTGGCCGGGCTGCCGCCGGGGTGCGGCACATCCTCGCGGCCGTCCGCCCGCACGATGTCCGCCACGCACTCACCGACCACCAGGAAGTCACCCATGGGGCCATGCTGCCGCATCGGCCGCACCGGGGTCACCCGGTCGCCCGGTCGCCGGGTCACGCCAGGTCACCCGCGTGGCCACCCGGGAAACGGGCACGTCCGGCGATATCGTCGACTTCCGCTCCGGGCTCCGTCCCGTCCTACCGCTCCCGGACGTACCGCGAAGGAGACCCGCCGATGAACACGTGGACCCCCGACGAACTCAGCCGGATCGCGGACACCACCCCCGAGCTCGTTCCGCGCTGAGGCGCGAAGCCTCGAAACCGGGAAGTGCGGAAGCCCCGAAGCCCACGCCCTGGCTCTCCCGCCCCGGCCCTCCCCAGGACAAGGATCCCCCGTGACCACTGTCGCCATCATCGGAGCAGGCACAGGTCTGGGCGCTGCCGTGGCGCGCCGCTTCGGCCGTGAGGGCTTCGACATCGCCCTCGTCTCCCGCACCCAGGCACATCTCGACGCCCTCGCCTCGGACCTGCGCGGCGACGGGGTGAACGCGCGCGGTTTCGCCGCCGACGTGGCCGACCAGGCCGCCCTGACCGCCGCGCTGGACGCCGCCGCCGATGCCCTCGGCCCGATCGAGGTGCTGCAGTACAGCCCCCTCCCCCACCAGGACTTCATGAAGCCGCTGCTGCAGACCACGCCGGCCGACCTCGACGGCCCGCTGGCGTTCTCCGTCCACGGGCCGATGACAGCCGTCCGCCGGATCCTGCCCGGCCTGCGCTCGCTCGGCCGCGGCACCGTGTTGTTCGTCAACGGCGGCACCGCCGTCCGACCGCATGCCGAGCGGGCCGGCACCTCCATCGCGTTCGCAGCCGAGAGCGCCTACGCCCGCATGCTGCACGACACCCTCGCGGGCGAGCACATCCACGTCGCGCAACTGATCATTCCCGGCGCCATCACGCCCGGTGATCCCCGCAAGGACCCCGGGGTGCTCGCCGACACCTTGTGGGGCATGCACCAGGACCGGTCCGGCTTCCGGCACTTCGCCGAACCGCTGGACGCCTGAACGCCGGAACGCCGGAACGCCGCTCCTCGCCGGGTCCGCCGGGGCTACAGGCGGACCACCACCAGCGCGACGTCGTCCTCGCCGCCGGTGCCGACGCCGAGGTCCGCGAGCAGTTCGTCGGCGAGCCGTGCCGGGGCGAGGTGGGCGTGCCGGGCGAGCGCGTCGGTGAGCCGCCGCAGGCCGACGTCGATGTCCTCGCCCCGGCGTTCGATCAGTCCGTCGGTGTAGAGGGCGAGCACGTCGCCGGGCGTGTAGGGCAGGTCGGCGTGCGGGCGCGGGACGAATTCGGGACGGGCGGCCAGCGGCGGATCGGTGGCGTGGCGGAGCAGGTCGTAGGTGCCGTCCGGATGGAGCAGGACCGGCGGGGGGTGGCCGGCGCAGCTGTAGGCGATGCGCTGCTCGCGGCTGTCGATGACGGCGGCGACCACCGTGGTGGCCTGCGCTCCTTCCACCGAACGCGCGTACAGGTCCAGGACCTCCAGCGCCCGCGCGGGGTCGTGCAGGGCCCGGGTGACGGCGGACAGCGCGCTGCGGAGCATGCCCATGACGGTCGCGGCTTCCAGACCGTGGCCCACGACGTCACCGACCGCGATGGCGAACTCGTCGCCGGGCAGGTCCACGCCGTCGTACCAGTCGCCGCAGACGTTCAACGATCCGACGGCGGGCAGGTAGCGCACCGCGACATTCCGGTGCCGGGCCAGGTCGGGCGAGTACAGCATGGCCTGCTGCAGGGTGAGGGCGACCTGGCGCTGCCGGGCGTGGGCCTTGCGCAGCTCCTCGTTCAACCGCAGGAGTTCGCGGGCCCGTTCGTAGAGTTCGGCCTCCATCACCTTGCGGTCGCTGGGTGCCTCGCCCGACCGCAGCCGGGAGGGATCGGGCCGCACCAGCGCGGTGACGTCCTCCGCGCGGTGGATGATCCAGTCGACCTCCCCGGTCGGCCCGAGGACGGGGGTGTTGATCGGCGACCACCAGCGTTCCTCGAACCGGCCGGGCTTGTCCTTGACCGGGATCTCGTACTTCTGCAGCGCCATGGCGTCCGGCGCCTTGGTCCGCAGGGTCTGCTCCAGCGACGCGCTCAGGTTCCGCACCCCGTCGGCGTCCGGATTCGCGGGGTTGTCCGGGAACGCGTCGAAGAGATACCGCCCGACCAGGTCCTGGCGGGCACGGTCGGTGACCGCCAGATAGGCCCCGTTGACGTCCAGGATCACCAGGTCGGTGCCCAGCACCAGACAGGGGCTCGGCGTGGCGTCGAACAGCGCCCGGTAGTCGATCGGCCTCGTCACACGCTCTCCCTCTCCGCCCCAGCCACGGGCCCATGCCCACCACCCAACTATGGGACCCGCCGACCCCGACCCGGGTGAGCCCGCGCTGCGGGGGTGTCGGGGGAAACGCGCCGGTGCGGCCGCTTCCCCCGGGGTCGCGGTCGCGGCCCGGCGGCGGGGTCGCCGGGCGGCGCGCACGAAATTCGGGAGACACGGGGCGAGGGCTCTGGGACGCTGCGGGCTCCGGGTCCAAGGCCCCCGGGCTCCCGTCCGACCTCGGGCCGGCGGCCTCGACACGTACGCTCCGTGCCGGCACTGGATGGGTGATCGATGGGTTTCATGTTGGAAGGACCGGTTCTGGAAGGCGCGCGAGTGCGCCTGGAGCCGCTGGAACACCGCCACGCGGCGGACCTGGCCGCGGCGGCGGAGGAGGACCGGGCCTCGTACCGGTACACCTGGGTCCCGGGGCCGGCCGAGGTGGGAGCGTACATCGATGCCCAACTCGCCCGCGCCGCCGCCGGGAAGCTGGCTCCGTACGCCCAGGTGGACCGGGTCTCGGGGCGGGCGATCGGGGCCACCGCCTACTGGGACCCGCGGTTGTGGCCGGCCGGTGACAGTCTGTGCGCGATCGAGGTCGGTTTCAGCTGGCTCGCGGCGTCCGCCCAGGGCACAGGGGTGAACACCGAGGCCAAATACCTGCTGTTCCGGCACGCGTTCGAGAACTGGGCAGTGGCACGGCTCGACTTGAAGACGGACGCGCGCAACAGCCGTTCCCGGGCCGCGATCGAAGCGGTGGGCGCACGCTTCGAGGGGGTGCTGCGGAACTGGTCCGCGTCATGGGCGCCGGGTGAGGACGGCCGGCTCAGGGACTCCGCGATCTTCTCGATCACCGCGGCGGAGTGGCCGAACTGCCGCTCGATGCTCGAACAGCGCCTCGCCCGGGGCCCGGTGAGCCGGCGTTGAGTCGTGGCTGAGTCGGGGCTGGAGTCGGGGCTGGAGTCGGGGCTGACAGCGCGGTGAGGCCGACGGAGACGATCACGCGATGACCGGTCTGCCGACGGGACTGCGCGACTGATCGCGTCCGACCCCGGCCGATCCGGGTGCCGCCGCGGCCGTCAGCCGGCCGTCACGGGGCCGCCTCCGCGGTGTCGAGCAGGACGCACTGGTCGAATTTCATGCAGCCGCAGGCCAGGCAGTCCGCGACTGCCTGGCGCAGGGCCTGGGCCTGCGCGATGTGCCGGTCGAGTTCGGGCAGTTTGCGTTCGGCCATGGCCCGCCACTGGCGGGTGGCGGACGGTGTGGTGTCGCCCGCCAGCAGCTGCGTGATCTCGGCGAGGGTGAAGCCGGCCCGCTGCGCCATCTTGATCAGGGCGACCCGGCGCACGGTGGCCGCCGGCCACACGCGGCGTCCGCCTTCGCGGCGGGCGCCGGGCAGCAGACCGCGCTCCTCCCAGTAGCGCAGCGCGGAAGCGCGCACGCGGGCCTTGTCGGCGAGCTCGCCGATGGGCAGAAACCGCATGCCGGCCCCCTTTCCTTTTCCGGCCTTGACTTCAAGCATGCTTGAAGGCCGAGTCTGACCCGCATGTTCTCAGCAAGACCGGGGCGACTGGTGCCCGGCCCCCAGCGCTCGCTGTTCGCCGACCCGACCTTTCGGCGGCTGATGCCCGTCTTCGCGCTGTCCGATCTCGGCGACGGCATGTCCGTCGTCGCTGTCGCCTGGCTCGCACTGGTGCTGGCGCCGGGCGGCGGCCAGGGCTCGCTGGTCGGCATCGCGGTCGCCGCCTACGTCCTGCCCGGCGCCTTGGGCGCCCTGGTCCTGGGCAGGTGGATACGGCGACTCCCGGCGCGGCGGCTCCTGGTCGCCGACGCCACGCTGCGGGCCCTGCTGCTGGGAGCCGTCCCGCTCGCCCACCTGGCGGGGGTGCTCACCCCGGCCGTGTACGTGGGGCTCCTGGGTGCCTCCTCGCTGCTGCACGCCTGGGGCCGGGCCGGCAAATACGCCCTGTTCGTGCCCCTGCTCTCCGACGACCAGCGGGTGGCGGCCAACAGCGTCCTCAGTACGAGCATGTGGAGCGCGACGATCGCGGGCCCGGCGCTCGCGGGTGTGCTAGTGGGCGTGTTGTCCCCGGTATGGATCATCGGCCTGGACGCCGCCACGTTCGCGGCCCTCGCCGTCCGGGCCGGCCGCACCACGCTGCCCCCGCCATCGGGAGCGGGACCGGCAGCAGGACCCTCAGCAGGACCGGCAGCGGGACCAGCGGCGGCCGGCGGCACTCAGCAGGGCCTGCGTATTCTGCGGCGCCGGCCGGAACTCCTCGGCCTGCTCGTCGTGACCTGGCTGTTCAACCTCGCCTTCGGTCCCGTCGAGGTCGCCCTGCCCGTGTTCATCTCGGGCCCCCTGGGCGCCGGCTCGGGGCTGCTCGGCGCCTACTGGGCTGCTTTCGGTGTCGGCGCCGTGCTCGGCGCCCTGGCGCTGGGCGCGGCCAGACGCCTCCCGCTGTGGCCGGTCATGCTCGGCATCATCGCCGGCCACGGCCTGGGCCTGCTGCCCTTCGCCGTCCCGCACACGGCCCTCCCGTCCTTGATCGGCTTCGCCTTCGCCGGACTCACCTACGGCCCCTACTCCGCGCTCTCCTTCACCCTGATCCAGGAGCGCGCACCCGCCGAGGCGCTCACCGCGGTCCTGGCCGCCAATAACGCCGTCCTGCTCACCGCCTCGCCGCTGGGAGCGGCGTTCGGCGGTTTTCTCCTCGACCGGAGCAGTGCCGCCGCCGTCATCGTCGGCTGCGGTGCGCTGATGGTCCTCATGGCCCTCACCTGCGGCGTTGTGCTGAAGCTGTCCGGCCGCGACCGACGCCGGCGGCGAGCCGATCCACCGGGGCCCCTCCGCACGACCCGGGCTGAGCCGGGCTGATCGGGGCTGAGCCGAAAGTGACCCGAACTGATCCGGGCCGCGGTGTCGAGATCCCGTGACCGGCTCCGTCCCAGCGGTGAAGGCGACCACAATGGGTCGCACCAGCACCGAGGAGAGACACGATGGCCAAGTACTTGCTGCTCAAGCACTACCGCGGCGCCCCGGCTCCGGTCAACAACGTGCCCATGGACCGGTGGACGCCGCAGGAGGTCTCGGACCATGTGCGGTGCATGCAGGACTTCACGGCCCGGCTCGAGAAGACCGGCGAGTTCGTCGATGCCCAGGCGCTCGCGCCCGAGGGCACCTTCGTCCAGTACGACGGAGAGGGTCGCCCGCCGATCACCGACGGCCCCTTCGCCGAGACCAAGGACCTCATCGCCGGCTGGATCGTCATCGACGTCGACAGCTACGAGCGCGCCGTCGAGCTCGCCGGGGAGCTGTCCGCGGCCCCCGGGGCGGGCGGGAAGCCGATCCACGAGTGGATCGAGCTGCGCCCGTTCCTCACCGCGCCGCCCACCATCACGGAATGACGTCCCCGGTGGACGAGGCACTGCTCCGGAGCCTCACACCGGGCGTGATCGGGATCCTCGTCCGCCGCGGAGCCGACTTCGCGGCGGCCGAGGACGCGGTGCAGGACGCGTTGGCCGAGGCGGTCCGCGTCCGGCCGGCCGCCTCCTCGCCGGACTCTTCCGGCGGGGCAGCCCCGGTGCGGGACCCGAAGGGCTGGCTGGTCACCGTGGCCTGGCGCCGGTTCCTCGACGCCACCCGGTCGGACGCCGCCCGCCGCCGGCGGGAGGACCTCGTCGACGCGGAGCCGGCGCCCGGTCCCGTGCCCGCGGCGGACGACACGCTCCAGCTCTACTTCCTGTGCGCGCACCCGTCCCTGACGCCGTCGTCCGCTGTCGCGCTCACGCTGCGCGCGGTCGGCGGGCTGACCACCCGCCAGATCGCGCAGGCGTACCTGGTGCCCGAGGCGACCATGGCGCAGCGGATCAGCCGGGCCAAGCGCACGGTGGCCGGGGTGCGGTTCGACCAGCCCGGCGATGTCGCCACCGTGCTGCGCGTGCTCTACCTGGTCTTCAACGAGGGGTACTCCGGCGACGTCGACCTCGCCGCCGAGGCCATCCGGCTCACCCGGCAACTGGCGGCCGCGATCGACCATCCCGAGGTGGCGGGGCTGCTGTCCCTCATGCTGCTCCACCATGCCCGCCGCGCCGCCCGGACCGCGGCCGACGGCAGCCTGGTGCCGCTGGCCGAGCAGGATCGCGGCCGATGGGACACCGTGACGATCGCGGCGGGCGTCGAGATCCTGCAGGCGGCCCTCGCCCGCGATCGGCTGGGCCAGTTCCAGGCCCAGGCGGCCATCGCGGCACTCCACGCGGACGCGCCCACCGCCGAGGAGACGGACTGGGTGCAGATCGTCGAGTGGTACGACGAGCTCGCCCGGCTGACCGACAGCCCGGTCGTCCGGCTCAACCGCGCGGTGGCCGTCGGCGAGGCGGACGGACCGCGGGCCGGCCTGGCGGCGCTCGCGGCGGTGGACGACGCCCTGCCCCGCCACACCGCGGTCGCGGCGTACCTCCACGAGCGCGACGGCGACCTGACCACCGCGGCCCGCCTGTACGCGGAGGCGGCCCGCAAAGCACCCAACCTCGCCGAACGCGACCACCTGACCCGCCAGGCCGCCCGGCTCAACACCCACGGGGCGCACGACGCCTAGGCCCTGTCCGGGGAGGATCACCCCGCCGCCGGCGAGGGTGCGGCGGGAGTCGTCGCCCCCATGCCGGCCTGCCACGCCGGAATCCTCTCAGCCCAAAGGGACGGGGCAGCCATGCGGGCCGCGGCGCAGGTCGAACTGATTACTCGTGGCCCGCGGTCCGTCCGGGCGACCGGCCGCAACCTCTACGACCCGGCGCGCCGGTTCCCGGTCGCCGCCGCGGGCCGCGACCAAGGCCGCTGGGCCGCCGCCCGCATCAGGGACCTCCGGCACTGAACGACCACCGCACGATCGTGCGCGGAACAGATCTAGTTGCCGATCTTGTCCAACTCGGCGAGTTCCTCATCAGCGAGCGGGAGCCCCGCGCCGGCGGCGTTCTCGCGCAGGTGCGCCACCGACGAGGTGCCGGGAATGAGCAGGATGTTCGGCGACCGCCGCAGCAGCCAGGCCAGGGCGACCGACATCGGCGTCGTGTCCAGCCGGGTGGCCACGGTGGACAGCGCCGTGGACTGCAGCGGGGTGAAGCCGCCGAGCGGGAAGAAAGGCACGTAGGCGATGCCCTGGTCGGCGAGTTCGTCGATCAGCTCGTCGTCCTGGCGGTGGGCGAGGTTGTACAGGTTCTGTACGCAGACGATCGGCGCGATCGTCTGCGCCTCGGCGACCTGTTCCCTCGTGGCGTTGCTCACTCCGAGGTGCCGGATCAGGCCCTGCTGCTGGAGTTCGACGAGGGCCGCGAAGGGCTCGGCGAGCGAGCCGGGCTGGGGGCCCTGGGCGTTGCCGAGCCGGAGGTTGACCACGTCGAGCGCATCGAGGCCGAGGTCTTCGAGGTTCTCGTGGACGGCGCGGCGCAGATCCTCGGGCTGCCGGGCCGGCGGCCAGCCGCCCTGCTCATCGCGGTCCGCACCGACTTTGGTCACGATGTGCAGCGGTGCGGCGTAGGGATACAGCGCCGCACGGATCAGCCGGTTGGTGACGCGCGGTCCGTAGGCGCCGGCGGTGTCGATATGGGTGATGCCGAGGGCGGCGGCGTCGCGCAGGACGGCGAGCGCGCCGTCGTGGTCGGCGGGCGGGCCCATGACCCCAGGACCGGCCAGCTGCATGGCGCCGTAGCCGAAGCGGGTGACGGTGAGATCGCCGAGGGTCCAGGTGCCGCCGGGCAGTGCCGTGGAGGGTGTGTTCATGGTGTGTCTTTCAGCTGAGCCGGATGGGTGCCGAGGGCTACGTGTCGTCTGGTGCGCCGTGTCGCCCGGTTCGCCGTTCGTTGACGGCGCCGGTTGGTCACGCCTGTTCGCGCCTGTTCGCGCCGCTCTGCGGAGCGATCTTTGCATCGCTCCTGCCCTCGATGGTCGCTCGGGACAAACAGCGCATCCAATACCGATGCGGTGCTCTGTGATACCGGCCGGGTATCACAGGCGCGGTAGACTCTCACCATGGACATCTTGGAGACCCGCGAGCTGCGGTACTTCATGGCGGTCGCCGAGGAACTGCACTTCGGTCGCGCCGCCGAACGCCTCGGCATGGCCCAGCCACCGCTGTCCCGGGCGATCCAGCAGCTCGAGCGGCGCCTCGACGTCTCTCTGCTGACACGCAACCGCCGTGGCGTCACCCTGACCGGCGCCGGGGAGATGCTCCTGCACGAGGGCCGTGCGGCGCTCGACGCGACCGCCGCTGCCGCCCGCCGCACCCGTCGGGCCGGCGGCGCCGACAGTCCGGGCGGCTCGCCCAACCGCCTGGTGCTGTCGGTGAAGGCCGGCGCGTCCCACGAATTGCTGCACAAGCTCCTCGACGCCTACGCGGCCGAGCCCGACGCCGCCGAGATCGAGGTGCTGCCGAGCGGCACATGCGAACAGGAGGAGATGCTGCGCGACGGCCGCGCCGATGTGGCGCTCATGCACGCGCCGTACAACTCCCTCGCCGGGTTCGACAGCGAGGAACTGATGACCGAGGGGCAGATCGCCATCCTGCCCGCCGGACACCCGCTCGCCGCGCACACGACTCTGTCGCTGGCCGAGGTCGGTGACATCCCCGATCTTCCGCTCGCCCGTTGGTCCCGGCGGGGCACCTACCCGCCCGGCCCGGGCCCCGAGATCCACGACCAGACCCAGCTGGCCCAGCTGATCGCCCTCGGACGCACCGCGGCCGTCTTCCCCGACTCCGCCCGCGCCTGGCTGTGGGCCGAGCACACCGCCGTCCCCCTGACCGACGCACCCCCTGTCGTCACCCACATCGCCTGGCCCGCGCACAGCCGCTCCCTCGCTCTCGCCGGGCTGATCCGCACGGCCACCCGGCTGTGAGATACCCCCGCCGTCCACCACCGCGCCAAACCGGCTTTTCATCGTGAGCGGTCTTCACCACCGAGCGCCCGACCCATAAAGTCCAGCCCATGGACTGGCTGGCTCCCGTGAACACGTTGATCGGCGCCGGGATCGGCATCGGTTCAACGCTCCTTGCCGACCGGCTTCGCTGGCGGCGCGACCGGGCAGCCCTGAATGAGGACACCCGCCGCCAGACGTACGCGGCATTCATGGGCGCGCTGTCGGACGTGTACCAGCGGTTGGACGAGATCGCCCGTGCCGGGCATGCGGCCGGGGAGGCGCAGCTGGCAGCCCGCGAGGTCTTCGTGTCCCGCAATCTGTACCCCCTGCGGTACGAGATCGCGCTGATCGCCCCCTGGGAGGTCATGGATGCGGTCAATCAGGCCTTTTGGAGAGTGCGCGACCTCCGTGACCTGGTCGCCAGCGGCACCGGCAGAGGGAATCCGGACTTCGGCCGGCAGCTTCATGCCTACCTCGCAGCAGCCGAGCAGGCGCAGGTGGTCATGCGCCGCGATCTGGGCACCTCGTGGCCGGAACCAGCGGAACGGTCCACCGGTGGGCGGGAGTGAAGCACGGCCGGTCCGCGAAGTCGGCCTCGTCTCAGCCCAGTTGCTGGCCCAGTCCGACGATGATGCCCTCCGGCCCGCGGACGTAGCAGAGCAGGTAGCTGTCCTCGAACCGGCCGATCCCGCCGAGGAGTTCGGCGCCGTGAGGGCGCAGGCGGGCAACGGTGTCCTCGATGTCGTCGACGGCGAACATGACGCGGTGCGTGCCCAGAATGTTGTGCGGCCGGTTGCGCGGCCCGGCGCTGATCACCTCGGGGCTGCGGTATTTCGCCAGCTCGAGCCGGCCGTGGCCGTCCGGGGTCCGGACCATCGCGATGTCGCAGCGGACGCCGTCGAGTCCGGTGCACTGGTCGGCGAAAAGTCCCTCGACCTCCGCCCTGCCCTCCAGCTCCATACCGAGTTCCAGGAAGAACGCGATGGCCGCGTCCATGTCCTCGACGACGATGCCGACGTTGTCCATCCGCTGAATCGCCATGCCGGCTTCTCCTTCTTCTTCGTGCGGCCGGTGATGCCCGCTGACGTCCCTGGGACGGAGCCGGTGACGCGTTCTCGACATCCTAGGACCGCCGGACTCCGGAACATACGGATCACTCCGCAGCACCCCCGCCCTCGCGGCGCCCCACATCTCTTGCGCCGCCGATGAGCGTCGGGTGAGATCCAGATCATGACTGCTTCTGCTTCTGCTTCTGCTTCGGGGCCGGGCCCGCGCCCGGCGACGTACGACCGCATCGGGATCGGATACCGGAACGTCCGCCGGGCCGACCCCCGGCTGGCTGCCCTGATCCGCCAGGCTCTGGCCGGGGCGCGCACGGTGGTCAATATCGGGGCGGGGACCGGTTCCTACGAGCCTGCCGACATGGAGGTCACCGCGGTCGACCCGTCACAGGTGATGCTCGATCAGCATCCGGGCAGGCAAAAGGTGCTGGCCGGGGCGGAGGACCTGCCCTTCGAGGACGGCGCGTTCGATGCTGCGACGGCGGTGATGACGGTGCAGCACTGGCCCGACCTGCGCCGTGGCCTCGATGAGATGCGGCGCGTCTCCCGGCGGCAGGTCCTTTTCACCATGGATCCGTATCATCTGCCCGAGCTGTGGCTGATCGAGGAGTACCTTCCGGAGCTCCGGCAGTTCGAACGGGCCCGCTTCACACCCCTGTCCACCGTGGTGGAAGCCCTGGAAGCGCACACGGTGCTTCCGTTCCCCATTCCGCACGACTTCACCGACGGCTTCCAGATCGCCTACTGGCGGCGTCCGGAGTACTTCCTGGACCCCGTCATTCGACAAGCGAGCTCCACCTTCGCCCAGCTCCCCGCGTCCTTGATCGAACCGGCGATCGAGCGACTGCGCGCAGACCTGGCCTCCGGAATCTGGCACCGCCGCCACGCCGACCTGCTCGACCGGGACGCCGTCGACTACGGCTACCGCCTGCTCGTCGCGGGCCGGTGATTCCAGCAGGACGCGTGCCCCCGCAGGTGGGGGGCCGGGAATGACAGGCGTCAGGAGTCGCCGCGCCTCCGCCCTCGATCGCCCAGCCAACCATCCGCCCGGGCATCAGCGGGGACAGAAGCGTCACGCACAAGTCCCGACCCCAGCGGCCGTGTTGGTTGCCCGCGCCCTCATCACCGGCACCGTCGAACTCCGCGGCCTCGACCTCGGATCTAGCCGGTGAGGTGTGCGTAGACGATGGTGTTGCCCTGGTAGCTGTGGGTGCGGCTGTTCCAGTCGGAGCAGGTGATCAGCCGCAGTTCGGGGTCGGGCGTGTTGCCGTAGACGTCGAGGGTCGGGAAAGTCTTCTTCGGATAGGACCGGACCGCGTCGACGGTGAAGACCGCGGTCGTACGGTCGGCGCGGGTGACCCGGATCTGCTGGTGCGGTTTCATCGCGCCGAGGCGGTAGAAGACGGCCGGGCCGGTGGCGTAGGAGTCGACGTGGCCGAGGATCACCGCCGGGCCGGTCTGGCCGGGGGTGGGTGAGTCGTGGAACCAGCCGGCCTGGAGCGGCTTGCCGGGGACTTCCAGCGACCCGTCCTTGTTCAGGCCCAGGTCCAGCAGGCTGGAGTGGACGCCGATGGCCGGGATATCGAGTGCCGTCGGTCGGGAGGCGGGCAGTGCGGGGGCGCCGGCCGGCGCGGTCTTGGGGGACGCGGAGGTGGTCGGCGGGGCCGGCAGCGCGGAGCCGGTCATGTGGTCCGGCATCTGCCCGGCGGCCATCGGGCCCGGCTGCGGCGGGGGCGTGCCGCCGCCGCCCGTCCCGGCCAGGATGGTGGTGACGCCGGCGGCCACGCAGGCCACCGCGAGCACGACGAGTACCACTGCCGTCCGTCGTGTGGGGTGGCCTGCGTGGGGTTCCTTGGTGGTCATCGGGCGGTGACGCTCCGACGGCGCAGCGCGTAGCCGCCGGCGCCCAGGCCGATCAGCGCGGCGGCGCTGCCGCCCGCGACCATGCCGGTGTCGGTGCCGTGTGCCTGGGTGGCCCCGTCGCCGGTGTCGGCGCCGCCGGCCGGCATCGACGCCATCTGCGAGGTGGTGAACGCGCCGCACAGCGCCGGGTCGGTGGCCTCGGCGGGCAGCGTCTTGTCGAGTTCGCTGGCGCCCAGCACGCTGTCGTACTTTCCGTTGCCGTTGTAGTCGATGCCGTGGATGACCAGAACGGCCTTACCGGACTTGAGGTTGGCCGCGACGTCGTCGGTGACCTCCAGTGTGCGGCTGTAGTTGACCACGGCGCCGGCCGGGAAGCGGGTGACGGCCAGCGCGCTGTTGGGCGTGCTGTCGCCGCTGGTGGTCAGGGAGGTGCCGATCATCCCGTAGTCCGTCATGGCGTCGGCGACGTTGATGGAGGCGTGTCCGTTGTGGTCCTTGGCCTCCGACGGCTTGGGACAGACGCCGGAGCCGTCGACGTGGATGTGCATCGCGTGCGGGGAGGCGCCGCCGACCAGGCCGGACGCGGTGACCGTGATCTTGGCGGTGTTGCCGGAGAGTTGGAGCATCGCCTTGCCGCTGCCGGTCACATGGTTGGCCGTGATCGGGTCGAGCGATGCCTGGTAGGTGACCCACGGGACGTCGGTGGCGGCCGGGGCCGCCCACGCCGCCGCCGGAAGCGCCAACGGTGTGGCGGCTACGGCTATCGCCGTCAGGACTCGTGCCTTGGTGGATCGCATGCTGATCTGCCCTTCACTCGCGTTTACCGCCGAGTCGGCCGCGAGGCCCGGCTCACCAGCAGGAGAGGAACTCTCCAAGGGGGTATTCGGACCGCGCGCCCGTTCGGATTGGTGCGGCGGTCACGTGGGCAACGAAGGAACGAGATTCGTCGGCAACTGGCGCTGACCATCAGGGCATCCGGGCCGGAGCCACGTACGACGGCCGGACCGGGGCGCTCGCCGAGGGGCACGGTCCTCTCCGGGGCTCCCCGGGCCGTGGGCTGTTCAGCGGAGGCGGGGGCCGTCGGGGCGGTAGCTGGCTTTGATGTGGACTCGTTCGCCCTGGGGGCCGAGGATGCTGAGGAATTCCACGGGGTGCTCGTCGGCGTTGCCGAACCAGTGCGGGAGGTGGGTGTCGAATTCGGCGGCTTCGCCTTCGGTGAGGATGAAGTCCTTGTCGCCGAGGACGACGCGCAGGCGGCCCCCAAGGACGTACAGCCAGTGGTAGCCCTCGTGCGAACGGGGGTCGGGTTCGCGGCCGTCGGTCAGGCCGGCGGGCAGGATGTGTTTGAACGCCTGCAGCCCGCCGGGTGTGCGCGAAAGCGGCACGACGGTCATGCCGTTACGGGTGAACGGCTGCGGATACACCCGGGGGTCGAGGTCGGAGGGGGCGCCGATCAGCTCCTCGACCGGCATCCGGTAGGCCCGGGCCAGGGGCAGCAGGAGTTCCAGGCCCGGTTTGCGCTGCCCGGACTCCAGCCGGGACAGGATGCTGATCGGGATGCCCGTGGTCTCCGACAGGGCGGTCAGGGTGGCGCCGGCGCGGCGGCGCAGCTCGCGCAGCCGGGGTCCGACTGCGGCCAGCACCGCATCGAAGTCGTCGGTCATACGTCCACCCTGCCGCGCTTTTCACTTTCCGCAAAGACGTTTGCCCGATTGTCGATGTGGGGGCACCGTGATGCCCGGAGGCGGTCACGATGCCCCGAAAACCCAGGTCAACGGTACTGCCGTATCTGCGAACAGGTGCTGGGCGACCGGCACCACACCCACGCAGGTATCAAAGCCCGCCCGCCGCACGCCGACCACGACCGAGCAACCGAGGAGAGAACCCAACGCCATGGACGCCCAGCACTGGGACGAGATGTACCGCGGCAGCGACCGGGTCTTCAGCGGCAGCCCCAACCCCGTACTCATCGCCGAGGCCACCGACCTGCCACCGGGCCAGGCGCTGGACGTCGGATGCGGCGAAGGAGCCGACGCACTCTGGCTCGCCCGGCGAGGCTGGCGCGTCACCGCGGTCGACATCTCCGTCATCGCCCTCCAACGCGCCGCCGCCGCTGCCACCGACGTCGGGGACCGCGTGACATGGGCACGGACCGACCTCACGACCGCCTCACTCCCGGCGGACGCCTTCGACCTGGTGTCCATCCATTACTTCCCCCTCCGCCGCCGGCCGGGCCACACCGCGCTGTACCGCCTGCTGAACGCGGTCGCCCCCGGGGGCACCTTGCTGTTCAGCACCCACGCCCGAGCGGATCTCCCAGCGCGTGAGGGCTTCGACCCCGCCGACTACTACCAGCCCGACGACATCGCCCGACTCCTCGACCCCACCTGGAATGTCCTGATCAACGGAACCCGCCCGCGCGCCGCCCCGGCCCCCGCCGGCACCCACCACACCCATGACACCGTCCTGCGAGCGGTACGCCGGCCGTAAGCCGACCGGGCTCGCGAGCCGAAGGAGAGTCGCGCAATGTCGGAGACCTGTGGATGCGGATCGATTGACCCGCCTCTCATCAGACGATAGCTTCCACACGTCATCGCTTGTACAAGCGGTGGCTTAAATACTGGGAGGGCATGCCATGAACACCGATCCCGACGCCCAGCCGGACGAGGACTACCGGGCCGCGCTGGAGTTCACCGAGCCACCCGAAGCGGTCTACGACGCCCTCACCACGGTGCGCGGAGTGACCGGCTGGTGGACCGAGGCGACCGGAAACGGCGGCACCGGCGGCGAGCTGCGGTTCTTCTTCGGTGACGACGTGCCGGCGATCATGCGGGTCGACGAGGCCCGGCCGGCATCGCTCGTGCGGTGGACCTGTCTCGGCTACGCCCCGGTGCCCGACTGGGCCGGCACCACGATCACCTTCGAGCTGTCGCCCCGCTCCAACGGCGGGTCCGAGCTGGCATTTCGGCATCACGGTCTGACACCGCGGGTCGAGTGCTACACGATGTGCAAGCAGGGGTGGGACCACTTTCTGCCCAGCCTGCGCGCCTACGTCGAGACGGGCCAGGGCAACCCGCGGCACTCCCCGGCCGACATCGAACGCCGCGAAGCCGACGGGCGCCGTCGCTCCGCGACGCCGCAATGACCGCGCCGGGACTGCGGAACGCCGCCATGCGATCCTGGACAGCATGACCGTCGAGGCACGCACCGACGCCGTCCTGCGCGCGTTGTCCGATCCACAACGTCGCCAAATCCTGCGCCTGGTCCGGGCCGGCGAGATGCCGGCCGGCCGGATCGCCGAACACTTCGACGTCACTCAGCAGGGCGTCAGCCACCACCTGCGCGTTCTCCAGCGGGCCGGACTCCTGCACGAGCGCCGCGACGGCACCCGCCGGCTCTACGTACTCGACCTGTCCGGCCTGGACCACGTCCGGGCACTGCTGACCGATCTCTGGCCGGACGCACTGGAACGGCTCAAGCAAGCCGTCGAGCATGATCAGGGGAACGCATGAGCACCACCGACACGGTGACCGCCTCGGTCCGGATCGCAGCGGCACCGGAGACGGTCTTCGGGTATTTCACCGATGCGGCGCTGATGGTCCGTTGGCTCGGCCAGTGGGCCGACCTACGGCCGGAAGCCGACGGCCTCTTCGCCCTGGACATGGAGACGACCTCGGTGCGCGGGCGGTTCATCGCTGTCGAACCGCCCAACCGCGTGCTCTTCACCTGGGGAATTCCCGGAAGTGACGTACTGCCGGCCGGCTCGACCACGGTCGAGGTGCGGCTGACGGCCGACGGACCGGACACGATCGTCGAACTCTTCCACCACGACCTGCCGACCGATCAACTCGCAAGCCACACAGCCGGGTGGACATCCTGCCTCGGCCGCCTCGGCGGAATCGAATTCGCGAGCGCTTGACGGCAGGCCGGGACGTGGGCCACGGCGAGCATCGCGTGCCGCCTCTCATCAACAGGGTCGTAGGCTGGCCGATCATGCACATACCGAGACTCGCATGGCTCACCCCGCGCCGCCTGGTGACCGCCACCGTCCTGGCGGCCGTATTCGCGGCTGGCTGGTTCCTGGGACAGCCCGTCCCGCCCGCACAGTGCGAGCTGCCAACGACACCCAAGCGGTACAGCAACTACCTGGCGTCCGAACCATTCCGGGGCTGTGGCGGCAGGTCGCGTCTCCTGACTTGGCTCTCAGGAGACTTCCGATAGCTCACCAGGGCACGGGGACGAACGAACTTGCAGCTCAGCGCGTACGCCCACGGGGTTTCAGCGGGGTCGGCGGGACCTACGGCATCCGGCAGGCTCAACGCGATGCGGAAGGCTGGCTTCCATTCGAGACGTTCCTCTTCCACGGCCCGGCGGCGATCGAGCGGGCGAAGACGAACCTTGCCGCGCTCACCGCGCCGCCCGGCCACGCGAAGCGGTGGAGCCACGACCTGCGGGCGCTGACCGGTGCTCTGGCAGAGGGCATCCGCATCCGGGACGAGTGGGAGTCCCGCCTGGTCACTGTCCTCGACCATCGGGATGACCCGGACCGCTGGCTCGCCTTCAACGACGCCCTCGATGCCCGCGACTGCCGACGCCCGAGGCACCCACGCCGCCACCCGGTCTTCCGGCCCGGCCCGCACCTCCCGAGCCGCTGACTGCCGCTCACGTTCCCTGAGGAGGGTTGTATAGCTCTTTCGTCCTATGTG
>NZ_FMCH01000421.1 GCF_900091855.1 Streptomyces sp. DvalAA-14 | reverse complement strand
ACGGTAGCCGTGGCACCGGTTGCCGCCCGGGCTCCGGCCGCCAGGCGGCGCGCCACCGAGGACGAGCGCCGCCGGACTTCGCCGGCCGTTGGGGTCGGCGGGGCCGGCGGGGCAGCGGGCCGGCGGTTGCGGGAGCCGCCGTCACGGCGGGTACCGTGGCCACGAAGCGATCCCTCGGACAAGCTGACAGGTGAGATCCCATGCCGCTCGGTGCCCTCCGCCCCAGCCCGCTCGTGGAGCAGGCCGCCGAGCAGCTGCGCGAGCAGATCACCAGTGGACAGTGGCCCGTCGGCACCAAACTCCCGGGCGAGACCACGCTCGCGGCCTCCCTGGGCGTGGGCCGCTCCACCGTGCGGGAGGCGTTGCGGGCGCTGGCCGGCGCCGGTCTGGTCCGGGCCCGGCAGGGCGCGGGAGTGTTCGTCACGGCGGACCGGCCGGACGAGGAGTGGCCGGCCCGGCTGCGGCGGGCCGCGCTGGCCGACATCTACGAGGTGCGGGCCGTACTGGAGGTGCAGGCCGCGCGGCTGGCCGCGGACCGCCGGACCCCCGAGGACGTCGCGGCACTCGACGCGGCGCTCGCGGCCCGCGCCGTGGCGGCCCGCGCGGGCGGAGCGGCCTTCATCGACGCCGACATCGCCCTGCACACAGCGGTGGTCGCCGCGGCCCACAACCCGGTACTGACCGACGTGTTCGGCCAGTTCATCCCCCGGCTGCGGGAGGGCCTGCTCGATCTGCTGGACCTGATGGACGTGTCCGGGCACGACGCCGAGCACGGCGAGGCGGCGCACCGGGCGCTGGTCGAGGCGGTGACGACCGGTGACCCCGACCGGGCGGGTGAGGTGCTGCGGGCCGAACTGCGGTCCACCCAGCAGCATGTGCGGGCGGGCGACGCGGCGGTGCGGGAAGCAGGCGACGCCGCGGTGCGGGAAGCGGGCGACGCGCCGGGCGGCGGGACGCCGTGAACGCCCTGCTCCCCCGGCCGCGCAGAGACGTCGCACCCGGCGCGGTCCACCTGCCCGGCTGGCTTTCCCTCGACGAGCAGCGGGAGTTGGTCGTCGCCTGCCGGCAGTGGGCGGTCGGGCCGGTGCCGATGCGGCACACCCGGCTGCCGCGCGGCGGCGTGATGTCGGTCCGGACGGTGTGCGTGGGCTGGCACTGGCGGCCGTACGCCTACGAGCGGGTGGCCACCGATGTGAACGGCGCCCGGGTGGCCGCTTTCCCGGACTGGCTGGGCGCGTTGGGCCGTCGCGCGGTCGCCGACGCGTGGCGCGATCCGGCCGCGGGCGAGGCGTACGCACCGGACACCGCGCTGGTGAACTTCTACCAGGGCCGGGCCACGATGGGCATGCATCAGGACAAGGACGAGAAGTCCGCTGCCCCGGTGGTGTCGTTGAGCATCGGCGACACGTGTGTCTTCCGCTTCGGCCACCCGGAGGGACGCGGCAGGCCGTACACCGACGTGGAGTTGGAGTCCGGCGACCTGTTCGTCTTCGGCGGGCCTTCGCGCTTCGCCTACCACGGGGTGCCGAAGGTGCGGCCCGGCACGGGTGAGCCGGCCACCGGGCTGTCCGGCGGCCGGCTCAATGTGACCCTGCGGGTCACCGGTCTGGAGTGAGGCGGAGCGCAGGCCGGTCGGTAAGCGCGACGGATCCGGGCCCTCTGTTGCCCGCCGGTCGTCACCGGCGGCCACGGGTCGACACCGCCGCGTGGCCGCCGATATGACGCTCCGTCAGATGCCGCTCAGGCGCGTTCGGTCGCCAGCGCGGCCATCTCCTGGTCCACTGCCTGCTGGTGCAGATCCGCGTCCTCGCGTGCCTTCTTGGGGCTCCAGCGGCCGGCCATCAGGAAGACGAACGGCAGGAAGAGCACCTGGCCGCCGACGCAGATCCACCACCAGTCGCGCCACTGCCCGGGGCCGTCGTGTGCGGCCTTCTGCACCTTGGCCCCGTACTTGGTGAGCACCGCGAGCTGCGGCCCCGCCTTCTGCACCACGGCCAGGTCGGCGGGCCCGACCTCCTGCATCGCCTGCGCGCCGAGCGCGGCGGGAGCCTTGCCGGGCGGGAACTTGCCCAGCTCCGCGAAGAGTTGCTGGTGGGCGTTGACGATGGCCAGTGCGGGGGCGGCCTGCTTCTGCGCGGCCGTCACCTGTGTTCCGTGGTCCACCAGCGGGGTCACCGAGGTGACCAGCACCGGGATGAAGGCGGCCGAGACCGCGACCACGATCCGGATGGTCCAGCCCCACACCGCCAGGCCGGTGGCGGTCGCGGCCGGATTGTGCTTCTCCACCGTCTCGGTGAAGCTCGCCATCCACGGCCCGTAGGCGACCCCGCTGAAGACACCGATACCGACGAACAGCCAGGCGAAGGTGTAGTAATCGGTGGTCGGATGGGTCGCGCGGGTGGCGAAGATCGCGGTCATCACGATCGACCCGACCGCGCCGACGATCATGAAGGGCTTGCGTACCTTGATCCGGTCCGACAGCAGCCCGACCACCACCAGGGCGATCGCGTTGGCGGCCCAGTACCAGTTCGCCACCGCGTTGGCCCGCTGCTCGCTGTAGCCGTAGGTGGTGGCGAAGTAGACCACGAAGTTGCCGACGGCCGCGAAGTAGAGCAGCAGGAAGAGGGCGATGGCCAGCGCGGAGCCGGTCACGTCCAGCCGCAGCATCTGCCGCCATTCGCCGCGCCGGGCGGCGACCGGGTCGATGCCCTTGGCCCGCGCCTCGACCAGCGCGCGGTCCCGCAGGCTCACCATGATCTGGTCCCGCAGCCGCGGCGACAACTCCCGCAGCGCGAAGATCGCCACCACGAAGACGATGAAGCCGGCGATCGCCGAGTAGCGCAGCTCGTCCTGCCAACTGGAGCTGTCCAGGGTGCTGCTGGTGACGCTCGTGACCACCAGGCTGCCGACGACCGGGCCCATCGTCCAGGCGCCCATCGCGGTGGCCCGGCCCAACTGTGGTGAGAAGTCCCTGATCAGAGCTGGTGTGGCGACCAGCACGATGCCCTCGATAAAGCTGACCAGGGCGAACAGGACCAGGTAGGTCGCCTTGCTGCCGGCGTTCGGCAGGCCGAAGAAGACCAGCAGCGCGGCGATCAGCAGCCCGTAGACCACCATGTTCGCCCGGCCCCAGCGGTCGGCGAGTCCGGCGATCAGCGAGGCGAAGGCGCCGACCGCGTTGCCGATCACCGAGACCCACACGAAGTAGCGGTAGGTCATGCCGAAGTGCGTGATGATCGAGGTGGCCACCGCGTACTGGATGTAAAGCATGTAGTAGAGCACGACCGTGGTGAGCACCACGATCGCGAGATAGGCCATCCGGCGCCCAGTGGCCGGGTATTCGGCCAGGTCGCGGCGGTAGAGCCGGGAGAGCGCGGTACGGGCGCCGGTGCTGGCCGGGGCCCCCGGCCCGGGTCTGTCGGCGTCGAAGGACGTCGGGGTGGCGGACATGCGGCCCCTCCTGAGATACGGGAAACCGGTTCGATGACCTCGGAAGAGCCAGGACGCCGATGACGGTCCTGTGTCCGAGTTGGGCAGAGGTTAGTACCGACCAGTCGGTATGCCTAGGGGGTACGCACGAGGTGATTCCCCGGCACGAGGCCGGCGGGCCCTGTACGGGACCCGCCGGCGCGGCACAAGGAGGTGGGAGCGGGGTGGTCAGGAGGGGGTGCAGCTGAGCGCGGGTACGGTGAACGGGCCGGCGGCGGTGCCCTGGAAGCCGAAGCCGGCGGTGCCGGACGGGGTCAGGGCGCCGTTGTAGGAGAGGTTGGCGGCGGTGACCGAAGCACCGGTCTGCCGGATGTCCGCGTTCCAGCCGCTCGTCTCCTGCTGGCCGCCCGGCCAGGTCCAGCCGACCGTCCAGCCGGCGACGGCCGAGGCGCCGGTGTTGGTGACCGTGACGGTCGCGGTGAAACCGGTGCTCCACTGGTTGTCGATGTGGAGGCTCGCGGCGCAGCTCTTGCCGCCGGTGCCACCGGTGCTACCCCCCGTCGTGCCGCCGGTCGTGCTTCCGCCGCCGGTACTTCCGCCGCCGGTGTCGCCGCCGCTGAAGGCCGGCGCCTTGATGTCGGCGAGGTAGGCGTCCTTGGCGGTGTTCACCGTCGTCCAGTCGTCGTTCAGGATGCCGCCGGTGTCCCCGGAGTTGGGGTTCCAGGACCAGAACGTCCACTGGAAGCTGTCGGCGCCGTAGGTGCCGGTCGGCCGCAGATACTGCACCAGGGTGCGCAACCAGATCTGGTCGGTGGTGGATTGCAGCGTGGTGCCGAACTCGCCGACCCAGACCGGCGCGATGTTCTGGTTGAACAGATAGCCCCAGTTCTTGTCCCAGATCGCCGACATGTTCGCGGGGAAGGTCGGGTCGCTGAACCACGGCTGCTGGGCGACGCTGGTGGCGTACTCGTGCGCCGAGTAGACCACCCGGTGGGCCACGTCGAGCTCCACCGGATACGCCCCCGCGCCCTGCAGGTTGCCGCCCCACCAGGTGGAGCCGCCGTTGAAGCTCTGCACGCCCTCCACGAAGATCAGCAAGTCGGGGTTGACCCCGAGCACCGCGTCGCCGGCCCGCTCGGCGGCCAGCCGCCAGTCGGTGGTGGTGTCACCGCAGCCCCAGCACGCGGGATCATGCGGCTCGTTGTGCAGATCGATGCCGATCACCGCGGTGTTTCCCCGGTAGCGGGTGGCGAGCGCCTTGAGATCGGCGATCCAGGTCGACTCGGGCACCGACGCGGTGTACCAGAGCGCCGACTGCCCACTGGAGTCCGGACGGTGCCGGTCCAGGATCACCCGCATCCCGACCGCACCGGCGTAGCCGACGATCTTGTCCATCACGCCGAGCGAGTCCAGGCCGGCCAGATCGGCGTTCATCCCGCTGGAGTAGTTGATGCCGGAGGGCTGGGTGCCCTTGAAGATGTCGTCGCTGTAGGGCAGCCGGATGGTGTTGTAGCCGAGCGACTTCATCTGGTCGATCATGCTCTTGTAGTCGCGCGTCCAGAGGCCGTGGGCCACGTAGTTGGTCGTCTCGAAGCCGAACCAGTTGATGCCCGCGATGCGCACCGGCTGGTTGTTCGCGTCCAGGATCTGCCGGCCGCTGGTGTGCCAGTAGCCGCTGCCCGCGGCGGCGGGCGCGGCGGCGGGCGCGGCGGCGGCCGGGTTGGCCGCGGGCGATGCCGAGGCCGCCGGCTGTCCGGCCAGGGAGAGCAGCGCGATCAGTGCGGCCGCGACGAGGGCGGCCAGCAGCGCCTGCGGCCTGTTCGGCCGCTTCAGGTGTCTCAGGGCTGTCGGGAACGTCGGGCCGGTCGGCTGGGCCAAGCCGGTCGGCGCGGTTGAGCCGGTCGGACCCGGCGCACTTGCCGGGGGGTTCGGTGAGCCTGGACGGGAGAACACGTGGCGATTCCTCTCGGTGGGGGGACGGAACGCTTCGGTGCGGGGTGGGACATGGGCGGGGCATCGTGGCGCACGCGTGGGGGCGTGGCACGGCAGGGCGCGGTCGGCCGGAGGCGTCGCACCCAATGATGCGTGGGAGCGCTCCCAAGCACTCCTCCATGGAGCCCCGCGATACGGTCGGCGTCAAGGGCCAGGACCGTGCCCGTCGTGGCAAGCACCCCGGAATCAAGCGCAGTTGCCCGCCCGGCCGCTCCGCGAGAGGCCATTTCCGGCTATCGGTTAGGCTTGCCTAAGTACGATCAGCGATCGACAGAACGGGGCACCCATGGCCGACCGACCGCAGCGCAGGAACCGTACGCCGAAGCACGCCACCGTCGTGCGCACCGAGCGGCTCACCCCGCACATGATCCGGGTGGTGCTGGCCGTCGATCCGGCGTCCGCGCTGGAGATCGGCGCCCACACCGACCACTACGTCAAGCTGCTCTTCCCGCCCGAGGGCGTCACCTACCCCGAGCCGCTGGACATCGAGGCGATCCGCCGCGACCTCCCGAGCGAGCAGTGGCCGCGGACCCGTACGTACACGGTGCGGGCCTGGGACGAGGCGTCCCGCGAACTGACCGTGGACTTCGTCCACCACGGCGACGAGGGGCTCGCCGGGCCCTGGGCCGCGGCGGCCCGCCCCGGCGAGAGCGTCCACTTCATGGGTCCCGGTGGGGGTTACGCCCCCGACCCGACGGCCGACTGGCACCTGCTGGCGGGCGACGAGAGCGCACTGCCGGCGATCGCCGCCGCGCTGGAGCAACTGCCGCCGGGCGCCCCCGCGAAGGTCTTCGTCGAGGTCGCCGGCCTCGACGAGGAGCAGAAGCTGCCCACCGCGGGCGAGGCGGACATCGTCTGGCTGCACCGCGGCGGCGGCCCGATCGGCGCGGCCCTGGTCGAAGCGGTGACCGCCCTCGATTTCCCAGCCGGCGACGTCCAGGTCTTCGTCCACGGCGAGGCCGGCTTCGTCAAGGAACTGCGCCGCCATCTCCGGCTGGACCGGGCGGTGCCGCGCGAGCGCCTCTCCATCTCGGGCTACTGGCGCCGGGGCGCCGACGAGGACGGCTGGCAGGCGTCCAAGCGGGAGTGGAACGACGAGGTGGAGCGCGAACAGGAACGCTGACTGCTGCCCGCTGCCACCGGCTGCTGCTGACGGCTTCCGCCGCGGACCGGACAACCCGGCCGCCGCGGGATGTGGAGGTCGGAGGCCCCCGCGGGACCGTGAGGAGTTCGGCCCGCGGCCGACACGGGCGTGTCATCGCGGTGAAACACCGGGTACCTAATTTCTGTCGCCCGACAGGAATTCGTGACAGGGGACCCGGCCATGAGCGTCAGCGCGCCTTCCGACATCCGCCCCGACCCGCCCGACGGGCCCAGCGGCGAGGACACCGCCGCCCTGGCCGGCTTCGGCTACCGCCAGGAACTCCACCGCAGCCTGGGCCGTTACGCCTCCTTCGCGGCCGGCTTCTCCTTCATCTCCGTCCTCACCACCGTCTTCCAGTTCTTCGCCTTCGGCTACTCCTTCGGCGGCGCGCGCTTCTTCTGGACCTGGCCCGCGGTGCTCATCGGCCAACTGCTCGTCGCCGCCTGCTTCGCCGAACTCGCCGCCCGCTACCCGATCTCCGGCGCCGTCTACCAGTGGTCGAGCCGGCTCAGCAACAAGGTCTTCGGTTGGTACGCGGGCTGGATCATGGTCCTCGGCCAGATCGTGGTGGTGGCCGCGGCGGCACTGGCCCTCCAAGTGGTCCTGCCCGCGGTGTGGTCCGGCTTCCAGATGATCGGTACGGACACCTCACCGGTCTCGTCGGACGGCGCGGCCAACGCGGCGGTGCTGGGCATCGCGCTGCTCGTCGTCACCACCGCGGTCAACCTGCTCGACAACCGGGTGATGTCCCTGGTGAACCGGATCGGGGTCAGCGCGGAGATCCTCGGCGCGCTGCTGATCATCGTGCTGCTCTTCACGCACGCCGACCGGACTCCCTCGGTCACCGTGCACGGCGGCGGCGGTGCCTCCGCGCTCTTCGTCGGCTCCTTCGCCGCGGCCTACGTCATGATCGGCTTCGACAGCGCGGGAGAGATGAGCGAGGAGACCCGCCATCCGCGCCGGGTCGCCCCCCGGACGATCCTGTCCGCCCTCACCGCGGCCGGTGTGCTGGCCTCCCTGCTCGTCCTCGCCGCCCTGCTGGCCGCCCCCAGCCTCACCGACGGCCGCCTGGGCACCGAGGGCCTGTCCTACGTGCTCACCAGCCGGCTCGGTGACGGCCTCGGTCGGGTGCTGCTCTGCGACGTGGCCCTGGCGGTGGCCGTCGCCACGCTCGCCATCCAGACCTCGGCGACGCGCATGCTCTTCTCCATGGCCCGCGACGAGGCCCTCCCCTTCTCCCGCACCCTCGCCCGCGTCTCGCCGCGCACCGGCCAACCCCGGTCCCCGCACTGGCGGTGGGCGTCTTGTCGGCCGCTCTCCTGCTGCTCAGCTTCTCCTCCCCCGAGGCGTGGCTGGCCATCGGCACGACGTGCATCGTCATGCTCTACCTCGCGTACGCCATGGTCACCGGCCCCCAGCTGCTGCGCCGCCTGCGCGGCGAACTCCCCGCCGGCACCGACGAATTGGGCAACGCCGCCTTCTCGCTGGGCCGTTGGGGCATCCCGGTCAACGCGCTGGCCCTCCTCTACGGCCTCGCCATGACCGTCAACCTGGCCTGGCCGCGTGCGGCGGTCTACGACCCCTCGGGCGGGCACTGGTATTTCCAGTGGTTCACCCTC
>NZ_FMCH01000597.1 GCF_900091855.1 Streptomyces sp. DvalAA-14 | reverse complement strand
CACGACGGAAGTTCGCCTTCGCGCCCACCCCCGCGACGCGAACCCCCGCCCCGGGGGCGGGCCCCGGCGGCCCCCGGCGGCCCCGAGCCGACCTGCCCGCTCGCCGCCCGAGGCGCCCCGGTGTCCGCCACTCGGGACGGGGGATGAAGGGAGGCGGGGGGCCGGATAGCGTGGTGCCACCATGAACGACGCCTCGCAGAGCCCCGCCGCCTTTCCGGCGGACACGCCGACCCTGCTGGTCAAGATCTTCGGCAAGGACAGACCCGGCATCACCGCCGGCCTCTTCGACACCCTCGCCGCCTACGGCGTGGACGTGGTGGACATCGAGCAGGTCGTCACCCGCGGCCGGATGGTGCTGTGCGCCCTGGTGACCGCGCCGACCGGGCGCGGGGCGGACGGTGAGCTCCGCGCCACCGTGCACACCTGGGCCGAGGCCTCGCAGATGCAGGCCGAGATCATCTCCGGGCGCGGTGACAACCGGCCGCGCGGCGAGGGCCGCAGCCATGTCACCGTGCTGGGCAGCCCGCTGACCGCCGAGTCCACCGCGGCCATAACGGCCCTGATCACCGGCGCGGGCGGCAATATCGACCGGATCTTCCGGCTGGCGAAATACCCGGTGACCGCGGTCGAGTTCGCGGTGTCGGGCGCCGAGCCCGGCGTGCTGCGGTCCGTGCTGTCGCCGCAGGCCGCCGCCCGCGGGGTCGATGTCGCGGTGGTGTCGGCGGGCCTGCAGCGGCGGGCGCAGCGCCTGGTGGTGATGGATGTGGACTCCACCGTGATCCAGGACGAGGTGATCGAGCTGTTCGCCGCGCACGCCGGGTGCGAGCAGCAGGTCGCCGAGGTGACGGCCGCGGCGATGCGCGGCGAGCTGGACTTCGAGGAGTCGCTGCACGCCCGGGTGGCGCTGCTGGCCGGGCTGGATGTGTCGGTGGTGGACAAGGTCCGCTCCGAGGTGCGGCTGACGCCGGGTGCCCGGACGCTGATCCGTACTCTCAAGCGGCTCGGCTACCAGGTGGGCATCGTCTCGGGCGGCTTCACCCAGGTGACCGACGACCTCAAGGAGCGGCTGGGCCTGGACTTCGCCGCCGCCAACACGCTGGAGGTGGCGGACGGACGGTTCACCGGCAGGGTGACCGGGCCGATCGTGGACCGGGCGGGCAAGGCGCGGCTACTGCGCAGCTTCGCCGAGCAGGCCGGGGTGCCGCTGAGCCAGACGGTCGCCATCGGTGACGGCGCCAATGACCTGGACATGCTGAACGCGGCCGGCCTGGGCGTCGCGTTCAACGCCAAGCCGGTCGTACGCCAGGCGGCGGACACGGCGGTGAACGTACCGTTCCTCGACACCGTGCTGTACCTGCTGGGCATCACCCGGGAGGAGATCGAGGCGGCCGACGAGCTGGACGGTGTCGTCACCGGCTGACCGGCGCGCGCACGGAAAGCCGTCACCTGCGCGTACGCGGTTACGCCTCGTGCGGCGTCCAGAAGCCCGTCAGCCGGCCGACCCCGTGCTCGACGGTCTTCCAGGAGCCGGTGAAGGTCAGCACGGCGAAGGCGGCGGTGGGGAATCCGATCCGGTTCATCCGGGTCAGCGCCTCCCCTTCGGCGGAGCCGGCCAGCGCCTCGGCGAGGGCGTGCATGCCGGGGTTGTGGCCGATCAGGAGCAGTGAGCCGATGTCGTCCGGGGTCTCGCTGAGCAGCGCCAGCAGTTCGCCGAGACCGGCCTCGTAGAGCCGCTCCTCGTAGACGGTCCGGGGGCGGTGCGGCATCTCGTGGGCGGCGAGTTTCCAGGTCTCGCGGGTGCGCTCGGCGGTGGAGCACAGGGCGAGGTCCGGGCTGATGCCGACGTCGGCGAAGCGGCGGCCGACGGCTGGTGAATCGTGGCGGCCGCGGTCGGCCAGCGGCCGCTCATGGTCCGGGACCGAGGGCCAGTCGGCCTTCGCGTGCCGGAGCAGGACGATGGTGCGGGGCGAATCTGCGGTCATGCTCTCAAGCTTTCCAGAAATCCGGCGGGCAGGCGCGCGATGGCCGACGGCGTCGGCGGTCCGCCCGCGCGCCGATCACAGCAGGTGGTGGACCAGATCGGCGAC
>NZ_FMCH01000424.1 GCF_900091855.1 Streptomyces sp. DvalAA-14 | reverse complement strand
GGGCACTACCACCGCCCCGCCCGCCGACCTCAACCGGCCTCGACCCCCGTATCCTGGTCCCGCACCGTCACCCGTAACGCCGACCGGTGCCGCCGAGGTGGCCGGCCTCGACGTCCGGGCGCTGGCCGAGGAGTTCGGCACTCCGGCCTACTTCCTCGACGAGGCCGACTTCCGGGCCCGCTGCCGCGCCTGGCGTGCCGCCTTCGGCGACGAGGCCGATGTCTTCTACGCGGGCAAGGCCTTCCTCTCCCGGGCGGTGGTGAAGTGGCTGTACGAGGAGGGGCTCAACCTCGACGTCTGCTCCGGCACCGAGCTGGCCGTCGCGCTCGACGCCGGCATGCCCGTCGAGCGGATCGCCCTGCACGGCAACAACAAGAGCGCCGAGGAGATCCGGCGGGCGGTCGAGACCGGCGTCGGCCGGATCGTGCTGGACTCCTTCCAGGAGATCGTGCGGGTCGCCGCCGAGGCCACCCGGCAGGGCAAGCGGCAGCGGGTGCAGATCCGGGTGACAGTCGGCGTCGAGGCGCACACGCACGAGTTCATCGCGACCGCCCACGAGGACCAGAAGTTCGGTATCGCGCTCGCCGACGGCCAGGCCGCCGAGGCGGTCCGCCGGGTGCTGAATCTGGACAGCCTCGAACTGGTCGGCATCCACAGCCACATCGGCTCGCAGATCTTCGACATGGCCGGCTTCGAGGTGGCCGCGCGGCGCGTGGTGTCGCTGCTGGCGGCGGTACGGGACGAGTACGGGGTGGAGCTGCCGGAGATCGACCTCGGCGGCGGTCTCGGCATCGCGTACACGCCGGACGACGACCCGCGCGAGCCGCAGGAGATCGCCAAGACGCTCGGCGAGATCGTCGCCCGGGAGTGCGAGGCGGCCCGCCTCACGCCGCCGCGGCTGTCCGTCGAGCCCGGCCGGGCCATCGTCGGCCCGACCGCCTTCACCCTGTACGAGGTCGGCACCGTCAAGCCGCTGGAGTCGCTGCGCACCTACGTAAGCGTGGACGGTGGGATGTCCGACAACATCCGTACCGCGCTGTACGACGCCGAGTACAGCGTCGCCCTGGTCTCCCGTACGAGTGACGCGGCGCCGATGCTCAGCCGGGTGGTCGGCAAGCACTGCGAGAGCGGCGACATCGTGGTCAGGGACGCGTTCCTGCCGGCCGACCTGGTGCCGGGCGATCTGATCGCCGTGCCGGCCACCGGCGCGTACTGCCGGGCGATGGCGAGCAATTACAACCACGCGCTGCGGCCGCCGGTCGTCGCGGTCGCCGACGGACAGGCGCGGGTGATCGTCCGCCGGGAGACGGAGGAGGATCTGCTGCGGTTGGACGTCGGCTGAGCGGAAAACGCGGGCAATCGACGGGCGGACGCGAGAAATCGCCGTCCGCCCGGCCGGTCTCGCGATCCGGACAGGGCGTGGCTTCTCCCGTGCGGTGCGTGAGACTGGTTCGGCACAGGCCCCACGCGCCGCACGCGCCGAACCAGCCGGACGCCAGGAGCTGACCCCAGCCCGGAGGCGAGCAGCTGAACCGCCGCACGAGCCGCACGCGGAGCCCGCACGGAAACCGGTCAATCCGGTACACCCGGTACGAGAGAACGAGGTCGGATGATGCGTACGCGTCCGCTGAAGGTGGCGCTACTGGGCTGTGGTGTGGTCGGCTCCGAGGTCACACGCATCATCACGACGCAAAGCCACGACCTCGCCGAGCGGATCGGCGCGCCGATCGAGCTGGCCGGGATCGCGGTCCGCCGCCCCAACCGGGTCCGCGAGGGCGTCCCGACCGAACTGCTCACCACCGACGCCACCGCGCTGGTCAAGCGCGGCGACCTGGACGTGGTCGTCGAGGTCATCGGCGGAATCGAGCCGGTCCGCACCCTGATCACCACCGCCTTCGAGCACGGCGCCTCCGTCGTCTCGGCCAACAAGGCGCTGCTCGCCGCCGACGGGGCCAGCCTGCACGCCAAGGCCGTCGAGCACGGGGTGGACCTCTACTACGAGGCCGCCGTCGCCGGTGCGATCCCGCTGATCAGGCCGCTGCGCGAATCACTGGCCGGCGACAAGGTGAACCGGGTGCTGGGGATCGTCAACGGCACCACCAACTTCATCCTGGACAAGATGGACTCCTCCGGTGCCGGCTACAGCGAGGCGCTGGACGAGGCCACGGCCCTCGGATACGCCGAGGCCGACCCGACCGCCGACGTGGAGGGCTTCGACGCCGCCGCGAAGGCCGCCATCCTGGCCGGCATCGCCTTCCACACCCGGGTGACCATCGACGACGTGCACCGCGAGGGCATCACCGAGGTCACCGCGGCCGACATCGCCTCCGCCCGGAACATGGGCTGCACCGTCAAGCTGCTGGCCATCTGCGAGCGCGCGCTGGACGGCCGCTCGGTGACCGCCCGGGTGCACCCCGCGATGATCCCGCTCAGCCACCCGCTCGCCTCGGTACGCGAGGCGTACAACGCCGTCTTCGTCGAGGCCGAGGCGGCCGGGCGGCTGATGTTCTACGGTCCCGGCGCCGGCGGCGCACCCACCGCCTCCGCCGTCCTCGGCGACCTGGTGGCCGCCTGCCGCAACAAACTCGCGGCGACCACCGGAGCCGGCGAGTCCGCGTACACGCGACTGCCGGTCAGCCCCATGGGGGATGTGGTCACCCGCTACCACATCAGCCTCGATGTGGCGGACAAACCGGGCGTCCTGGCTCAGGTCGCCACGGTGTTCGCCGAGCACGATGTGTCGATCGACACGGTGCGGCAACAGGGCAAGGACGGCGAGGCCTCCCTCGTCGTCGTCACCCACCGCGCGCTGGACGCCGCGCTCTCGGCGACCGTCTCCAGCCTGCGGAAACTCGACACCGTACGCGGCGTCGCCAGCATCATGCGCGTGGAAGGGGAGTAAGACCCGCTATGAACGCAACCATCGATCAGGCCCGAATGTCCGGCACCCACCAGTGGCGCGGCATCATCGAGGAGTACCGGAGCCGGCTGCCGGTCACCGCGGACACCCCGGTGGTCACGCTGCTGGAGGGTGGCACCCCGCTGGTCCCGGCCCAGCTGCTGTCCGAACGGACCGGCTGCGACGTCTACCTGAAGGTCGAGGGGGCCAACCCCACCGGCTCCTTCAAGGACCGCGGCATGACCATGGCCATCTCGCACGCCAAGCAGGACGGCGCCCAGGCGGTGATCTGCGCGTCCACCGGCAACACCTCGGCCTCGGCGGCGGCCTACGCCGTACGCGCCGGGATGGTGTGCGCGGTGCTGGTGCCGCAGGGCAAGATCGCGCTCGGCAAGATGGGCCAGGCCCTCGTGCACGGCAGCCGCATCCTCCAGGTCGACGGCAACTTCGACGACTGCCTGGAGCTGGCGAAGGCGCTCAGCGAGAAGTATCCGGTGGCGCTGGTCAACTCGGTGAACCCGTCGCGGATCGAGGGGCAGAAGACCGCCGCCTTCGAGATCGTGGACGCGCTCGGCGACGCCCCTGACGTGCACATTCTGCCGGTGGGCAACGCGGGCAACATCACCGCCTACTGGAAGGGCTACCGCGAGTACGCGGCCGACGGCGTGGCCAGCCGCACGCCGCGGATGTGGGGCTTCCAGGCGTCCGGTTCGGCGCCGATCGTGAACGGGGCGCCGGTCCGCCAGCCGCAGACCATCGCCACCGCGATCCGGATCGGCAATCCGGCCTCCTGGCAGTACGCGGTCGCCGCGCGCGATGAGTCCGGCGGGCTGATCGAGGCGGTGACGGACCGTCAGATCCTGTCCGCCTACCGGCTGCTGGCCGCCAGGGAGGGCGTCTTCGTGGAGCCGGCCTCGGCGGCTTCGGTGGCGGGACTGCTGAAGGCGGCGGAGGGGGGCCTGGTGGATCCGGGGCAGCGGATTGTCTGCACGGTCACCGGCAATGGGCTCAAGGATCCGGACTGGGCGGTGGCGGGGGCGCCGCGGCCGGTGACGGTGCCGGTCGACGCGGACGCTGCCGCGAGCCACCTCGGCCTCGGCTGACGCCCCGGGTCCGCCTCCCTCCCGTCCTCAAGCGCCGGACGGGCTGAATCTGTGTGGGTCGCCGGTCTGTCCTCAAGCGCCGGACGGGCTGGTTTGTGGCACGTCCGGCGCCAGGTTCGTCCTCAAGCGCCGGACGGGCTGAATCTGTGCGGGCCGGCGGTTCGTCCTCAAGCGCCGGACGGGCTGGTTTGTGCAGCGTCGGGCGTCGGGTTCGTCCTCACGCGCCGGGCGGGCTGATTTTTCACCTGCCCGGGCAGGCAAATCCAGCCCGTCCGGCGTTTGAGGACACAGCCCGTCCGGCGTTGAGGACAAAGAGCCCGTCCGGCGTTTGAGGACAGACCGCCGGACCGTCGCGGGCGAGGGGCACTGCGGTCGGGGCGCACGCCCGCAGGGCGACACGCATCGCGCGCGGTGCGTGCGCCCTATGTCGCGGAAGAACCTTCCTTCGATAGGCTGGGCCCAGCGGCACCGCAGCGTGCCCCGAATCCGGCGGATGCCCCGCGCATCGCCACCTCCCGCCCCGCCGCCCGGCAATGGAGCCGTGCCCGGAGGGCGTACGCACAAGGAGATTCGTCGAACGATGGCCGGTCCCGCGTTCCGCGCCGCCGCAGTACGAGTGCGCGTCCCCGCGACCAGCGCCAATCTGGGCCCCGGGTTCGACGCCTTCGGCCTGGCCTTGGGGCTGTACGACGACGTGGTGGTCCGGGTCTCCGACGCCGGTCTGCACGTCGACATCGCCGGCGAGGGTGCCGAGACGCTGCCGCGGGACGAGAAACACCTGGTCGTACGGTCGCTGCGGACCGCGTTCGATCTGCTGGGCGGGCAGCCGCGCGGCCTGGAAGTGGTGTGCGCCAACCGCGTTCCGCACGGCCGGGGCCTCGGCTCGTCCTCCGCCGCGATCTGCGCGGGCATCATCGCGGCCCGCGCGGTGACCATAGGCGGGCCCGCCGTGCTGGACGACACCGCACTGCTGGAGCTGGCCACCGAGATCGAGGGCCATCCGGACAATGTCGCGGCGTGTCTGCTCGGCGGCTTCACGCTTGCCTGGACCGAGGGCGGTGGGGCCCGGGCGGTCCGGATGGACCCCGCCGCGTCGCTGGTTCCGGTGGTCTTCGTGCCGGCGACGCCGCTGCTCACCGAGGTCGCCCGCGGCCTGCTGCCGCGTACCGTCCCCCATGTGGACGCGGCGGCCAACGCCGGCCGGGCCGCGCTGCTGGTGGAGGCGCTCACCAGGCGCCCCGAGCTGCTACTGCCCGCCACCGAGGACCGGCTGCATCAGGACTACCGGGCGCCGGCCATGCCGGAGAGCCTGGCGCTGGTCAACCGGTTGCGTGCGGAGGGCGTGCCCGCTGTCGTATCGGGTGCCGGGCCGACCGTGCTGGCCCTGACGGACGAGGACGCCGCCGACAAGGTCTCCCGGTTCGCGGGCGAGGGCTGGGCGGCCAACCGTCTGGCGCTCGACGTCGCCGGGGCCAGTGTGCTGCCGCTCGCAGGGGGGCAGTGAACACGATTGCCGGGCTTAGAGAGGGGGAATATCTGTTGGATCCGGTAGTGTTAATCTCAAGCCAGCATTCGCCGCCCGATGGGCGCGATGCGCTGTGTCGCCGTCCTGGAAAACGCCATGGGACGACACTTCTTCCGGGAGCCTCCCACACCGCACAGGCAGCCTGACCGGGGAATTCGGACACCCCGCCCGCGCAGTGTCGAGCACGCTCCGGATTCGGTACGAGTTCTCCCCAGTTCTCTCCGTACCGAGCACGTATGTTTTCTGCCGCCATCAGGCGGACCACCGCCCCGGCTCTGAGCAGCGGAAACGCCCAGATCCGGACAGCACGACCGGTCGCCGAGCCAGACAGGCCGACGTCCGCTCCAGGGAAGGACCCTTCGTGAGCGACACCACCGATCTGATGGGCGTGCGCGCAGACAACACTGTCGCCGCGTCCGATGCCGCCGCGCCTGCTACCGGTGCTGCCACGGCCAGTGCCTCACGGCGACGCCGGTCCGGTACCGGTCTGGATGGCATGGTCCTGGCCGAACTGCAGCAACTCGCCTCGGGCCTTGGCATCAAGGGCACCGCGCGGATGCGCAAGAGCCAGCTGATCGAGACCATCAAGGAACGGCAGGCGGGCGGCGGTACGACCGCCCCGCAGGCCGTCGCCGACACCGCCGTGGCCGACAAGCCGAAGCGCCGGGCCACTTCGCGGGCCCGGGTCGAGCAGGCCGAGGCCGAGCCGGCCGCGCAGGCCGTGACCGCGCCGCCGGAGCCGCAGCAGATCGAGATCCCCGGCCAGCCCGCCGGTGAGCCGGCCAAGGTCGC
>NZ_FMCH01000427.1 GCF_900091855.1 Streptomyces sp. DvalAA-14 | reverse complement strand
GCCGGTGAGGGTGACGGTGTTGCCGCCCGCCACCGGTCCCTGATTCGGGGTCAGCGCGGTGATCACCGGGGTGGCGACCGTGTAGGAGAACGTGACGCCGTTGCTGGTGCCACCGGTGGTGGTGACGACGATCTGCACGGTTCCCGAGCCGGCCGGCGCGACCGCGGTGATGCCGGTCGACGAGTTCACCGTGAACGAACTCGCGGGCATACCCCCGAAGGTGACCGCCGTGACGCCGGTGAAACCGCTGCCGGTCAGGGTGACCGTGGTGCCGGCGACCCCGGAAAAGGGGCTGCTCAGGCTGATGACGGGGGCGACCAGGGGCGCCAGGGCCGGGGCCGGCGCGGCCGAGGGGGCTGAGGGGGCCGCCGGGGCCGAGGAAGCCGACGGGCGGGCGGCGGTCGATGATGGGTTCTCCGGGTTCTCCACGGCTGTTTCTCCTTCTTCTCCGCGGCGGAAGAGTCCTGCACCTGGACCGCCGCCGCGCGGATCGAGGCGTCCGGGCGGCGGCGGCCGACGGTGGGCGAGGGGTCCGCCCGCCCGGGCCTCGCGTCCCCGGGCGGGCGGATCGTCGTGCGTGGTGCGCGACTGGATGCCGCGCGACGGCCGACCACGCGGGGCGGCCGGGTGGCGGCCGGGTGCCGGTCAGCCGCCGGCGGGATGCCGGTCGGATGCCGGTCGGTGGCCGCCCGCTGCCGGTCAGATGCCGGGGGCCGCCGTGTAGGTGAAGGCCCCCGCGTCGGTCGCGGTACCCGCCGGGTTGGTGACGGTGACGTCCACCGGGCCGGCGGTTCCGGGCGGGGTGACCGCCGACACCGTGGTCGCGTTGATGACGGTGAACGGCGCCGGCACCCCGGCGAAGGTGACCTGGTCGGTAGTGGCCAGGTTGGTGCCGGTGATGGTCACCGCGGTGCCGCCGGACGTCGGGCCGGCCGGCGGGTCGATCGCGATGACGGTCGGGGCGTCGATGTAGGTGTACGTCAGGCCGTTGTTGGTGCCTCCGGCCGTCGTCACGCTGACCCCCACGGGTCCGGCCGCGGCGCCCGCGGGCACCACGACGGAGATCTGGCTGTCGGAGACGATGGTGGGCACGGCCGAGTTGCCGCCGAAGGCCACCGAGGTGGCCGTCGACAGGCCGGTGCCGTTGATGGTGATGGTGTTGCCGCCGGCGGTGGCCCCGGAGGAGTCGCTCAGGCCGGACTTGAACGGCGCGCCGACGTAGAAGAACGAGATCGGGTTGCTGGTGCCGCCGGGGGTGGTCACGGTCACGCCGACCGTGCCGGAGCCGGACGGGGAGACGGCGCTGACCGCGGTCGGCGTGACGCTGGTGATGGTGGCGAGCTTGGTGCCGAAGTGCACCGCGCTGGTGCCCGTGAGGTTGGTGCCGGTGATGGTGACGGTCGTGCCGCCGCCGGTGGATCCCTGGTTCGGACTGATAGGCATGGTCGTCCTCCTGCTGGAACCGCGTGGATCGGTCGGGTGCCCTTTCGGGACGCGGCGGGGCGGGGACGCACCCGGGCGGCGATATGCGTGCCGTCCCGGCGGGAGAGAACCGCTCGAAGCTGCCGACGTACCGGCCCGCGGTGGTTGGGAGCGCCACGGGACTGGTCCGGAAGGGCGTTTGGCTCGGTCTGGAGCCGGCGGCCACATCAGCCGGTGCCGAGGGACGGCACCGGCTGACGAATCCAAATGACCCTCTACGGGGGTGCCCATCGCGACAGACGGCGTCAAACGCAGCCTGGGTCCGTGCAAGCAGAGACAGTCGGCGATCGGGCCAGCTGCCGCGCTCCCCCGAGAGGGATGGGCGGCCCACCGGTTTGGATGACTTCATTGACCCATCTGGGGCATAAAAGGGCAATCATTCTGGCGAACAGTCACCCGTTTGACGGAGCGCAGGCGCGAAGAGAGCGCTATGGAAGGGCCTGTTGGCTCCGCGCGCGCCCCTGGCGGACGGGCCTGCCGGAGCGGTGGGAGGTCGGACAGAATCGAGAGCGTGATGTTCGGGATTCTGGGGACGACGCGGGTGGTCGGTGCCGGGGGCGTGGCGGTGGCACTCGGCGGGCCGCGGCGACGGGCTCTGCTGGCCCTGCTGGCGCTGGAGGCCGGCCGGACGGTCACGGTCGAGCGCCTGGTGGACGGGCTCTACGGTCCGCGGACCCCCGCCGGAGTGGCCAACGCGGTGCAGTCGCAGGTGTCGCGGCTGCGGCAGGTGCTGCCGGTGGCGATCGAGGGGCATCCGGCGGGATACCGGCTGGCGGCCCGGCCGCAGGACGTGGACGCCCACCGCTTCGAACAGCTCGGCGCGGCCGGCCGGGAGGCGCTGGCGGCCGGGGATCCCGGGCGGGCCGCCGCGCTGCTGCGGGAGGCATTGGAGTTGTGGCGGGGCCCGGCCCTGGCCGATGTGGGGGACGCGCCGTTCGCCGCCGCGCAGGTGGTGCGGCTGGAGGAACTGCGGGTGGCGGCGGTCGAGGATCGGGTGGCGGCGGATCTCGCGCTCGGGCGGCATCGCCAGCTGGTGGCCGAGTTGCGGGAGCTGGTGGCCGCGCACCCGCTGCGGGAGCGGCTGCGCGGGCAGTTGATGCGGGCGCTGCACGGCAGCGGGCGGCAGGGCGAGGCCCTGGAGGTCTACGACGCCGCGCGGCGCGAACTGGCCGAGACGCTCGGTGCGGATCCGGGACCGGAGTTGGCCGCTGTGCATCTCGCGGTGCTGCGCGGCGAGCCGCATCTCGCGCTGCCGCGCGGCGATCGGGAGTCGCCCGGCCCGCCGGAATCGCGCTCCGGCCCGGAGCTGCTGCCGCCGGGTCATGTTTCACGTGGAACATCGCCCGCCGCCCCCCGCCACGAGCTGCCCGCGCAGCTCACCAGCTTCATCGGCCGCGGCCCCGAACTGGACCGGATCGGCGCCCTGCTGGCGCGGGAGCGGCTGGTCACCGTGACCGGCCCGGGTGGTGCGGGCAAGACCAGGCTCGCGGTAGAGGCGGCCGGGCGCTATCCCCACGACGCCACCTTCGTGGCGCTGGCCGGCCTCACCGGCGGGGCGGAACTGCCCCAGGCCGTGCTGGGGGCGCTCGGGCTGCGCGAGGGCGGCCTGCT
>NZ_FMCH01000429.1 GCF_900091855.1 Streptomyces sp. DvalAA-14 | reverse complement strand
CGTGACCGCCTCCCCCGGCCGCGTCCGCCCGCGGCCGCCGGCGCTGGCCCGGCTGGGCGCTGATGGCCTGCGGGGTGGCGCTGATCCCCTGGCTGATCATCCTGGCCACCGGCCTGCCGCCGACCGACGCGGTGCCCCACTGGGCGACCGCCTGGGTCGGCCTGGACACGATGGAGTCGCTCGGCCTGATCGCCACCGGCGCCCTGACCGTGCGCGGCCGCCCGCTGCGGTCGGCCGCCGCCGGGGCCACCGCGATGCTGCTCGTCGTCGACGCGTGGTTCGACGTCATGACGTCCTCGGGCCCGGACTTCCGCACCGCGCTGCTGATGGCCTTCGCCGCGGAGCTGCCGCTGGCTGTGATATGCGGCACACTCGCGATCCGGAGCTTCCCGAAGACGAGCGCCGGACGGGCTGACGTATGAGCCCGTCCGGCGCTCGCCGACGCTTGCCGGTCCGGCCGGGTCAGCAGCCGAGCAGGCGCCCGCCGAGGTAGGCCTCGACCTGGTCCAGCGACACCCGCTCCTGCTTCATGGTGTCGCGCTCCCGCACCGTCACCGCGTTGTCCTCAAGGGTGTCGAAGTCGACCGTGACGCAGAACGGCGTACCGATCTCGTCCTGGCGCCGGTAGCGGCGGCCGATGGCACCCGCGTCGTCGAACTCGATGTTCCAGTTCTTGCGCAGCGCGGCGGCCAGGCCCTTGGCCTTCGGCGAGAGCTCGGGGTTGCGGGACAGCGGCAGCACCGCGACCTTCACCGGGGCCAGCCGCGGGTCGAGCCGCATGACCGTGCGCTTTTCCATGGCGCCCTTGGCGTTGGGCGCCTCGTCCTCGTTGTACGCGTCGAGCATGAAGGCGAGCATGGCGCGGTTCACACCGGCCGCCGGCTCGATGACGTACGGGAACCAGCGCTCGCCCGCCTCCTGGTCGAAGTAGGACAGGTCCTGGCCGGAGGCCTTGGCGTGCGAGGAGAGGTCGAAGTCGGTGCGGTTGGCGACACCCTCCAGCTCGCTGAACTCCTGGCCGCCGAAGTTGAAGCGGTACTCGATGTCGGCGGTGCGCTTCGAGTAGTGGGAGAGCTTCTCCTTCGGGTGGTCGAACCAGCGGATGTTCTCCTCCCGCAGGCCGAGGCCGGTGTACCAGTTCCAGCGCTCCTGCATCCAGTACTCGTGCCACTTCTCGTCCTCGCCCGGCTTGACGAAGAACTCCATCTCCATCTGCTCGAACTCGCGGGTGCGGAAGATGAAGTTGCCGGGCGTGATCTCGTTGCGGAACGACTTGCCCATCTGGGCGATGCCGAACGGCGGCTTCTTCCGCGACGTGGTCTGAACCTGGGCGAAGTTGACGAAAATACCCTGCGCGGTCTCCGGTCGCAGATACGCCACCGAGCCGGCGTCCTGCGTCGGGCCCAGGTGCGTCTGCAGCATGCCGGAGAACTGCTTCGGCTCGGTGAAGGCGCCCTTGGTGCCGCAGTGCGGGCAGTTGATGTCGGCCAGGCCGTTGGCCGGCGGCTTGCCGTGCTTCGCCTCGTAGGCCTCCTCCAGGTGGTCGGCGCGGTAGCGCTTGTGACAGGAGGTGCACTCGGTCAACGGGTCGGAGAAGGTGGCGACGTGGCCGGAGGCGACCCACACCTCGGGGGCGAGGATCACCGACGAGTCGATTCCCACCACGTCGTCACGCGAAATCACCATGGAGCGCCACCACTGGCGCTTGATGTTCTCCTTGAGCTCGACGCCCAGCGGTCCGTAGTCCCAGGCGGCCTTGGAGCCGCCGTAAATCTCACTGCTCGGGAAAACGAAGCCACGGCGCTTGCTCAGGCTGACGATGGTGTCGATCTTGTCGGCGGCCACGGTGCTCTCTTCAGTACGACGAAGCGGTCAGTTGTCCCAGATTACCGGCGGGTGCGGGGCGCATATCAAATCCGTTCCGCGACCTGCAAGAACGGACGGCCTCGCGTCGGCCCGTGTCCGGTGTCGCGCCCGGGGTCGTGCCGGGGTCGCGCCCGGGTCGGTGCGGTCTTAATTGACAATCGTTTCCAGTTTAGTTGAAAATGACAGTCATGAACGAATGGCGCCGGGTGATACCGGCCACCGCCCTGGCCGCGGCCGTCGCGCTCGTCCTGCCGGCCCTGGCCGCGTGCTCGGGCGACGCCTCCGCCGCGGCCGGGAGCGGCGCCGACCGCGGAAAAGTGAAGGTGACAGCGTCCTTCTATCCGCTGGAATTCCTGGTCCGGCAGATCGGCGGGGCCCGGGTGTCCGTCACCGAGCTCACCCGGCCCGGCGTCGAACCGCACGACCTGGAGCTGTCGCCGCGGCAGGTCGGCCGACTCGGCGACGCCGACCTGGCCGTGTACCTGCGGGGCCTGCAGCCGGCCGTGGACGCCGCGATCGAGCAGTCCGGCGTGCGGCGCAGCCTGGACGCCGGGAGCCTGACCACCCTGGAGGACCACGGCACCGAGGTGGACGGCCGCTACGGCACCACCGGCGACCACGGCAGCGGCGGCCACCGCGACGACCCCGGCGCCGACCCGCACATCTGGCTGGATCCGGTCCGCTACGCCCAGGTGGCCCGCGGTGTCGGCCGGGCCCTGGCGCAGGCCGACCCGGCGTACGCGGCCGGCTACCGCGCCGCCACCGACACCCTGGTCGGGCGGCTCGAAGCGCTGGACGCCCGCTTCCGCGACGGGCTGCGCCACCGCAGCTCCGACACCTTCGTCACCACCCACGCCGCCTTCGGCTACCTCGCCGAGCGCTACGGCCTGGTCGAGGAGGCGATCAACGGGATCGACCCGGACAGCGAGCCCAGCGCGGCCCGGATGAGGGCCCTGCAGGACCTGGCCGGGCGCGAGCACGTCAGCACCGTGTTCTTCGAGACGCTGACCGGCGACCGGACCGCCACGACGGTGGCCGGCGACCTGGGCCTGCGCACCGACGTGCTCGATCCGATCGAGGGCATCACCGCCGCGTCGCGGGGCGCCGACTACTTCCAGGTCCAGCAGGCCAACCTCCGGGCGCTGCGGACCGCTTTGGGCGCGGTGTGAGCGCGGCCCCGGTGACGACCGGATCCCGGGCCCCCGCGGCGACCGCGGAGGCCCTGGTGCGGCTGCGCGGCGCCCAGGTCTCGCTCGGCGCCCGCCCGGTGCTGCGCGGCGTCGACCTGACGGTCCGCCGCGGCGAGGTCGTCGCGCTGCTCGGCGCCAACGGCTCCGGCAAGTCCACCGCGGTCCGGGCGGTGGTCGGCCAGGTGCCGCTGTCGGCCGGCGGGTGGGAGCTGTTCGGCATCCCGGGCCCCCGCTTTCGGCAGTGGGCGCGGATCGGCTACGTGCCGCAGCGCACCACCGCGGCGGGCGGCGTGCCGGCCACCGTACGGGAGGTGGTCTCCGCCGGACGGCTGGCCCGCACCCGGCTGCGGCTGCCCGGCCGGGCGGACCGGGCGGCGGTGGACCGCGCGCTGGCACAGGTCGGACTGGCCGGGCGGGCCAGGGACGCGGTGGACGCGCTGTCCGGCGGCCAGCACCAACGGGTGCTGATCGCCCGCGCCCTGGCCGGCGAGCCCGAGCTGCTGATCATGGACGAGCCGATGGCCGGGGTGGACCTGGCCGGCCAGGACGTCCTGGCCGACACACTGCGCGAGCAGGTCGCGGCCGGTCGCACCGTCCTGCTGGTGCTGCACGAGCTGGGGCCGCTGGAGCCGCTGATCGACCGGACGGTGGTACTCCGGGACGGCTGCGTCGTTCACGACGGGCCGCCGCCGAAGGGCGTCGGACAGCACGCCCTGCCCGGCCACGACCACGTGCACCCGCACCCCGGGGCGCCCGACACCGCACTGGCGGACTGATGGAGATCTTGGACTACCCCTTCATGGAACGGGCGCTGCTGGCCGCGCTGCTGATCGGCGTGACCGCGCCCGCGGTCGGTATCTTCCTGGTGCAGCGCCGGCAGGCGATCATGGGCGACGGCATCGGGCACGTGGCGCTCACCGGGGTCGCGCTGGGCTTCCTGCTCCAGGTCAGCCCGGTGTGGACGGCGGTGCTGGTCGCGGTGCTCGGCGCGGTCGCCATGGAGCTGATCCGCTCCTCCGCCAAGACCCGCGGCGACATCGCGCTCGCCATGCTCTTCTACGGCGGCATGTCCGGCGGCGTGCTGATCATCCACTTGGCGCCCAACGGCTCCAACGCCAACTTGACCAGCTATCTCTTCGGCTCGATCCTCACCGTCTCGCCGCAGGACATGGCGCCGATGGCGGCGCTGGCGGTGTTCGTGCTGCTGGTGACGCTGGGGCTGCGCCGGCAGCTGTTCGCGGTCTGCCAGGACGAGGAGTTCGCCCGGGTGTCCGGGCTGCCGGTGCGGGCGCTGAACCTGCTGCTGGCGGTGACCGCCGCGGTCACCGTGACGGTCGCGATGCGGATCGTGGGGCTGCTGCTGGTGAGCGCGCTGATGGTGATACCGGTCGCGGCCGCCCAGCAGGTCACCCGCGGCTTCGCCTGGACCCTGGCGCTGTCGGTGGTGATCGGGGTGAGCGCGTCGCTGTCCGGCACCGTGTTCTCGTACTACGTGGACGTGCCGCCGGGCGCGAGCATCGTGCTGGCCTCGATGGCGGTCTTCCTGCTGACGGCGGCGATCGCGGCGCCGCTGGCCGGCCGCCGGGGCCGCCGGACCGCGCCCGAACCGGAAGGGTGCACCCTTGAGGTGGCGCTCGCGGTCCCGGGCGCGACGGAAGTCACCGGGGGCTCCGCGGTACGGGTCTGAGCGCCCCGCGGCCTGGCACAATGGGCCCACCCCGACGGGCGAGAACCAGCCGCAGCGAGCGGCGACGAGCAGTAGCGCGAAGGAGACAGTCACCGGTGAGCACCGCCAAGCATCCCGTGCGCGGCCGTTCGACCCGGCAGCGGGCCGCCGTTTCGGCCGCCCTCGAAGAGGTCGAGGAGTTCCGCAGCGCCCAGGACCTGCACGACCTGTTGAAGCACCGCGGCGACTCGGTCGGCCTGACCACCGTCTACCGCACCCTGCAGTCCCTTGCCGACGCCGGCGAGATCGACGTCCTGCGCACCGGCGACGGCGAGTCGGTCTACCGCCGCTGCTCCGGCGGCGGCCACCACCATCACCTGGTCTGCCGGGTCTGCGGCAAGGCCGTCGAGGTCGAGGGCCCCGCCGTCGAGAAGTGGGCGGACGCGATCGCCGTGGAGCACGGCTTCGTGGACGTGGCGCACACCATGGAGATCTTCGGCACCTGCGCGGACTGCGCGGGGCAGGCCCCGGCCGGGGCGAGCGCGGCGGCGGAGACCGTCGGCGGCTGACGGCACCGGCGGCTGAGGGGCGGCTGACGGCGCCGGCGGCCGAGACCGTGGCGGCTCAGCCCTTCAGGAGCTGCTCCTCGTTGGGGATCGCGCCGCCGAAGCGCCGGTCGCGGGAGGCGTACTCCATGCAGGCCCGCCACAGGTCGCGCCGGTCGAAGTCGGGCCACAGCACGTCCTGGAACACCATCTCCGCGTAACTGCTCTGCCAGAGCAGGTAGTTGGAGGTGCGCTGCTCGCCGCTGGGACGCAGGAAGAGGTCGACGTCCGGCATGTCCGGGTAGTACAGGTACTTGGCGAACGTCTTCTCGTTGACCTTGTTCGGGTCGAGCTTGCCGGCCGCGACATCCCGGGCCAGCGCCTGGGCGGCGTCGGCGATCTCCGCGCGACCGCCGTAGTTGACGCAGAAGTACAGCGTCATGGCGTCGTTGTCGACCGTCTGCTCCTGGGCGATCTGGAGCTCCTGGACGACCGACTTCCACATCTTCGGCATCCGGCCGACCCAGCGGATCCGGATGCCCAGCTCGTCCATCTCGTCGCGGCGGCGGCGGATGACATCGCGGTTGAAGTTCATCAGGAAGCGCACCTCGTCCGGCGAGCGCTTCCAGTTCTCGGTGGAGAAGGCGTAGAGCGACAGGTTCTTGACGCCGATCTCCAGGCAGCCCTTCAGGACGTCCAGCACGACTCCCTCACCGACCCGGTGCCCCTCGGTGCGGGGCAGGCCGCGCTCCTTGGCCCACCGGCCGTTGCCGTCCATCACGACGGCGACGTGCTTGGGGACGAGTTCGGTCTGGAGCTTCGGCGCCCGGGCGCCCGACGGATGCGGGTCGGGGGTCCGGTACGAGGTTCGGTTTCGGGCCAGAATCCCGCGACGTGCCATGGTCGTACTTCTCCTGACGGCTGTTCCTGGGTATCCCTGACGGCCTGATCAGCCGCCCCTCCACGCTACCGCCCGGCTCCGGCGCCTACGGCTGCGGATCGGTGCTGCCGCGCAGCACCGCTTCCAGCGCCCCGCCCACCACACCGTCCACCACGCCGCCCCCCGGCATCCCGTCCGCCGCCTCGTCGTAGGGGCCGTCCTCCCCCGGGCCCTGCGGTACGTCCTGCCGCCGCTCCACGAAGCGCAGCGACCGCAGGCCGCGCTCCAGGTGCCACTGGAGATACGCCGCGACCAGTCCGCTGCCCTCACGGCAGTGACGCGGCTCACACGCGTCCGCGGTCTCCCAGTCCCCGCCGAGCAGCGCGCCGAGCAGTTCCAGCGACTCCCGGGACGGTACGACACTTCCCGGCACCCGGCAGTCGCGGCAGACCACGCCGCCGGCGCCGACCGAGAAGAACCGGTTCGGCCCGGCCAGCCCGCACTTGGCGCAGTCGTCGAAGCTGGGCGCGTAGCCGTTGACGGCCAGCGAGCGCAGCAGGAAGGCGTCCAGCACCAGCCGCGGCTCGTGCTCGCCCGCCGCGAGGGTGCGCAGCGCGCCGACCAGCAGCAGGTACTGCTGGACGGCGGGTTCTCCCTCGTGGTCGGTGAAGCGCTCGGCGGTCTCCAGCATCGCGGTACCGGAGGTGTAGCGGTCGTAGTCGGTGACGATCGCCCCGCCGTAGGGCGCGATGGTCTCGCCTTGCGTGCACAGCGGCAGCCCGCGCCCGATCAGTTCCCCGCCGCGGGCGAAGAACTGCACGTCGACATGGCTGAAGGGCTCCAGCCGCGCGCCGAATTTGGACTTGGTCCGCCGTACGCCCCTGGCCACCGCGCGCACCCGCCCGTGCCGCCGGGTCAGCAGCGTGATGATCCGGTCCGCCTCGCCCAGCTTCTGGGTGCGCAGCACGATGCCGTCGTCGCGGAACAGGCTCATGGGCCCATTGTCCCGTACGGTGCGGCGGGCGGTGGCCGCCAGGGGTCCGGCCGGGTCGGCTCCGGCCCGCTGCGGGCGGTCGGCGGCCGGCGGCTGCTCAGCGGTCGGCGCCGGGGGCCACCAGGCCGGACTCGTAGGCGACGATGACCAGTTGGGCCCGGTCGCGGGCGCCCAGCTTGCCCATGATCCGGCTCACATGGGTCTTGGCGGTGAGCGGGCTGAGCCCCAGCGCCTCCCCGACCTCGGCGTTGTTCAGGCCGCGGGCGACCAGGGTCAGCACCTCCCGCTCCCGGTCGGACAGGCCCGCGAGGCCGGCCGGGGCCGCCGCGCCGACCGGCGGCCGGTCGGGCAGCCGCAGCACGCGGGCGATCAGCCGGGCGGTCGGACCGGGCGACAGCAGCGCGTCGCCCGCCGCTACGGTACGGATCGCGTCCAGCAGGTCGGCCGGCCTGGTGTCCTTGGCCATGAAGCCGGAAGCGCCCGCCCGCAGCGCCGCCACCACGTGCTGGTCGTCGTCATAAGTGGTCAGCACGAGGACCCGTACCCCGGCCAGGTCGGGGTCCGCGGCGATCCGGCGGGTGGCCCCGATGCCGTCCAGCTCCGGCATCCGGATGTCCATCACGATCACGTCGGGCCGCGCCCCGCCGGCCAGCGCGACGGCCTCCAGGCCGTTGCCCGCCTGCCCGACCACCTCCATGTCGCGGGCCGACTCGACCAGCATCGCGAACGCGGCCCGCACCAGGTTCTGGTCGTCGGCGAGCAGCACGCGGATCGGCGGCGGGGTCATCGGCGGTCCTCCTGGAGGATCGAGGGGGTGGCCGGCGGGGCGGCGGCCACCGGTGCGGTGGGGACGCCGGCGACGGCTTCGGCGCCGGCGGCCGGCTCGGCGCGGTCCGCACCCAGCGGGAGTTCGGCGGTGACGGTGAAGCCCGGGCCGTCCTCGCCCGGCCCCGCGGTGAGGGTGCCGCCGCGCTCCGGGCGCGTTCGCGCAT
>NZ_FMCH01000433.1 GCF_900091855.1 Streptomyces sp. DvalAA-14 | reverse complement strand
TGGCCCGGGTCCAGGCCCTGGTCGGGGCGCTGGCTCTGGTCGGGGCGCTGGCTCTGGTCCGGGTTCTGCGCTTGGTCGGCGGCGAGGGCCTGCTCGGCGCTGCGGTCCTGGCCCTCGTCCTGGCCCACGCCCTGATCCTGATCCTGCGACGGGTCCTGCGACAGATCCGACGACGGGTCCGACGACTGGTCCTGCCACTGGTCCTGGTCCTGGCCCTGGCCCTGATCCTGCGACTGGCCGACCGGGAGGGAGCGGTCCTGCGCCGGCGCCTGGTCGGGGGCGGGGGTCCCGGCCGCGCCGGTCGAGGTCCTGGATCCGGATCCGGTGACGGTGACGGACGCCCGGGCCGCAGCGGCCACCCCGTCACAGGCCACCGTGACCGGGTACGAGCCGGCGGTCGCGTCGGACGTGATGAACGCGCTGCCCTCCAGCCCGCGGCCGTCAGCGGCCGGAGCGAGGGTCACCGTGTCCACAAAAACCTGCGCGCTCGCCCTGGCCTTCTGGCCGGTCGTGCAGGAGCCCGTCAGGCGCAGGCCCACCTCGCCGCCCGGTGCGACCGTCCGCGGAGTGACCTCCACCGCACCGGCGGCGGCACCCGCGGCGGCGCCGCCCGGTCCGCCGCCGTCGTCCGCGACAGCCCGCGGGGCGGCGGACATCCCGCCGACCGCGAAGAGGGCCGCGACGCCGGCGGCGGCGAGGGCAGGGGCTTTCAGACCAAACATGGAGACCTCCGCTCGACCGGGCGCGAGGACTCGCACCCGGTGCTTACGAAGATTCCCGCGGCGACGGCCGCGCGCACCCCGGGTGCCGGATCACTCGCCCGTCCGAGTGACGGTACGACTACCCGCCGTGAGGCCGTCCAGCGGCCGGCGTCAGATCTCCGAGACGAGGTCCGCGATGGAGTTGACGACGTGCGAGGGGCGGAACGGGTAGCGGCCGATGTCCGGGACCGTCGTCAGCCCGGTGAGCACCAGGTAGGTGACCATGCCGGACTCCAGCCCGGCGAGCACGTCGGTGTCCATCCGGTCGCCGATCATCGCGCTGGTCTCGGAGTGGGCGCCGATCGCGTTCAGTCCGGCCCGCATCATCAGCGGATTCGGCTTGCCGATGAAGTAGGGCTCCTTGCCGGTGGCCTTGGTGATCAGCGCGGCCACCGAACCGGCGGCGGGCAGCACGCCGTCCGGCGAGGGCCCGGTCTGGTCCGGGTTCGTGCACAGGAAGCGGGCGCCGTCGTTGATCAGCCGGATCGCCTTGGTGAGCGCCTCGAAGCTGTAGGTGCGGGTCTCGCCGAGCACCACGTAGTCCGGCTCGGAGTCGGTCAGCACATAGCCGACGTCGTGCAGCGCGGTGGTCAGTCCGGCCTCGCCGATGACGTAGGCGGTGCCCCCGGGCCGCTGGTCGTCCAGGAACTTGGCGGTGGCCAGCGCGGAGGTCCAGATGTTGGCCACCGGGACGTCCAGGCCGACCCGGGTCAGCCGGGCGTGCAGATCACGCGGGGTGTAGATCGAGTTGTTGGTGAGCACCAGGAAGGGCTTGCCCGAGTCCTTGAGCCCCTTGAGGAAGGCGTCGGCGCCGGGAACGGGGGTGCCTTCGTGGATCAGCACCCCGTCCATGTCGGTGAGCCACGACTCGATGGGCTTGCGTGTCGACACGGATGCGCTCTCCTGTTCCCGGGGGCCGTACCCCTCGGTCGGAGGTGCCGGCCTGATCGCTGCGTTCGATTCCCCCAGCGTAGCCGGGGCGGGAGGCGCCCGCCCCGGCCGTCCGCCGGTCGACCGGACCGGTGCGATCAGCTGCCCGTGGCGGACTTCCAGGCGTCGACGTACGCGTCCAGGTTGTCGTTGATGTCCTTCCAGTCCGGCGTGAAGACGTCCACCCCGGCCATGATCTGCTGCAGCTTCGCCGCGTTGGGGTCGCTCGCGGCCACGTCGGTGCGGGCCGCGAAGCCGCCGCCGACGGAGGAGACCTCCTGCTGGACCTGCTTGGTCAAGAAGAAGTCGAGCAGCTTCTTGCCGGCGTCCTCGTGCGGGCCGTTCTTGACCAGGCCGGCCGCGTAGGGCAGCGCGAAGGTGGTCGGCTTGCTGGTGGCGTCGGCGGCCGGGAAGAAGATGCCCTGGTTGGGCATGGAGCCCATGTCGGCGAAGTTCATCTGCACGTCGCCGTTCGCGACCAGCAGCTCGCCCTTGTCCACCTTCGGCGCGAGCTGGCCGGTGGAGGCGGACGGTCCCACGTTGTTGGCCTGCAGCTTCTTCAGGTACGCCATGGCCTGGTCCTTGCCGCCCAGGTCGTGCATCGCCTTGACGACCACGGCGGTGCCGTCACCGGCCACGCCCGGGGTGCTGTACTGCAGCTTGTTCTTGAACGCGGGGGACAGCAGGTCGTTCCAGGTGGTGGGGGGCGTCGGCAGTTCCTTCTTGTTGTAGATGAAGCAGAGGTAGTTGTTGACGATCGAGGTCCACTTGCCGCCCGCGTCCTTGTCGGCGGCGCCCACCTGGTCGAAGCCGGCCGGCTTGTACGTGTCCAGCAGCCCCTTCCCGTCGGCCTGCTGGATGAAGGGCGGCAGCGTGACGATCACATCGGCCTTGGTGTTGGACTTCTCCCGCACCAGCCGCTGCACCATCTCCCCCGAGCCGCCCTCCACGTAGTTGACCTTGATGCCGGTCTTCGCCGTGAAGTCTTTGAACACCTTGTCGTAGAAGCCGTCCCCGGCGTCGGAGTGCAGTCCGTCGGCGCTGTAGATGGTGACCTCGGTGGACGGCTTGCCGCTGTCGGCGGCGGAGGAGCCGCCGCAGGCGGTGAGGACGAGCCCCATCACGAGGACGCCGGCGCCGGCGGTGAGCGGGCCGGCCTTGCGGATGTGGTTGCGGTTGCGCATGGCAGTTCGAACTCCTTGGTCTCCCCGGGGCGTTGGGCCGGGGGTCGGTGTGCGGGGGGTGCAGCGGGGGGCGGGGATCCGAAGGAAGGCCGCACGGCTGGGGCAGGTCACCGGTACGACGCCCGGGTGCGGATGCGAGACATCGCCAGCAAGACGGCCAGGGTCGTCACCATCAGGGCGACCGCCAGGGCGGCGCCGCCGAAGAGATCGCCGCGGCTGGTGGACCCGTAGATCTGCACGGGCAGCGGCACCCAGTTCGGCGGATAGAGCATCATGGTGGCGCTCAACTCACCCATGGACAGGGCGAAGCACAGCCCCGCCGCCGCGGTCAGCGAAGGCAGCAGCAGCGGGACGCGGATCCGCAGCAGGACGTAGAGCGGCCGCCCGCCCAGACTGGCCGCGCTCTGCTCGTAGGCGGGGTCGAGCCGCTCGAGCGCCGCCCCCACCGACTGGTAGGCGAACGCGGTGACCAGCACCGTGTGCGCCAGGATCACGATCCGCACGGTCCCGTTGAGCAGGAACGGCGGCTTGGAGAAGGCCACCAGCAGCGAGAGCCCGACGACCACCGAAGGCACCGCCACCGGCAGCATGAACAGTCCGTCGAGGATCCGGCGCAGCGCCCCGCGCAGCCGCTCGGCCGCCAGCGCCGCCCAGCCCCCGGCCACCAGTGCCAGCACACTGGCCGCGAGCGCGGTCAGCAGGCTGGTGCTGAGCGCGTGCAGCGAGTCCCCGCGCCCGATGTCCTGGTAGTGGGCGAGGGTCGGGTGCGAGGGCAGGGCCCCGCTCCAGTTGGTCGCGAAGGACGCCATCAGCACGACCAGGAACGGCAGCGCGAACAGCGGCAGGAAGAGCACGAAGAACACGGCCCAGGCGGTCCAGCGTCCTGACCTGCTATGCACCAGCACGCCGGGCACCTCCCGCGGTGCGGGCCAGCACGGCCCGGTAGAGCGCGTACAGCGTCACTGACAGGGCCACCGCGACGACCGCGACCACGCATGCCCCCGGGTAGTCGCCGTCGAGGATCGCCTTGCTGTAGACGAGCATCGGCAGCGTTGTGACGCCCTTGGCGCCGGTGAACAGCACGATGCCGAACTCGTTCAGGCACAGCACCAGCACCAGGCTGCCGCCGGCCGCCAGCGACGGCAGCGCCTCGGGCAGGATCACCTGCCGCACGATCCGCGGCGCCCGCGCGCCCAGCGACGACGCCACCTCCAACTGGGCGGTGTCGACCTGGGAGAAGGCGGCGAGCAGCGGCCGCATCACGAAGGGCGTGAAGTAGGTGATCTCGGCCAGCAGCACGCCCCACGGGGTGCGCAGGAAGTCCACCGGCCCGCTCGCCGCGCCGGTCAGGTCCGTCCAGGCGCCGTTGGCCATGCCCACCGTGCCGTAGAGGAACAGCAGCGCGAGGGTGATCAGGAAGGACGGGAAGGCCAGGAAGATGTCGATGAAGCGGCTGAGCAGCCTGCCGCCGGGGAAGGGCACGAAGGCGATCACCAGCGCGAGCACGAAGCCGAGCAGCATGCAGCCGGCCGTCGAGGAGACCGCGATCCAGACGGTGTTCCACAGTGCCTTGCGGAAGGACGCTTCCTGGAAGACCTCGCGGTAGGGCGCCAGCGAGTGGCCGCCGGAGTCCGGTGCGAGGGACTGCAGGGCGACCAGCACCAGCGGGTAGAGGAACACCAGGCCGAGCGCGGCGACCGGGGGCAGTGCCCATGCCCAGGCCGGCACCGACCGCTTGCGCCGCGCGGGCGGGCGTACGCCGCCGGGCGCGGTACCGGGCGCGGCGCCGCTGGCGGGGCCGGAAGGGACCGCGACGGCGGCCGGTTGTGCCGCGCTAGCCAACGAGATCGCCTCCCGCCAGCCCGCCGGGCAGCAGCACCGCGTCGTCGGCGTCGAAGGTGAGCGCGACCGGGTCGCCGGCCTGTGGCGGCTGCCGCAGGTCGCCGACGTCGGCGCGCAGTTCGTGCCCGTAGGCGTCGACGATCAGCCGGTGGGTCGTGCCCGCGCCACTGCACGGCGGTGACGGTGCCGCGCAGCATGTTGTCCCGGCTGGCGGCCGGCGCCCCGGCCGGCCGGGGCGCCGGCTCGCCGGAGCGGGCCCAGGCGGCAGCGGTGAGCCGCCCGGCGCCGACCGCGGACCCGGCC
>NZ_FMCH01000668.1 GCF_900091855.1 Streptomyces sp. DvalAA-14 | reverse complement strand
TAGGCGAAGGACATGCGAAAGGTCCGGCGTAGAGGGTAAGACCCCCGTAGCTGAAATCTGTACGGCTCGTTTGCTCACCACCCAAGTAGCACAGGGCCCGAGAAATCCTGTGTGAATCTGGCGGGACCACCCGTTAAGCCTAAATATTCCCTGGTGACCGATAGCGGATAGTACCGTGAGGGAATGGTGAAAAGTACCGCGGGAGCGGAGTGAAATAGTACCTGAAACCGTGTGCCTACAAGCCGTGGGAGCGTCGCGATGCATGCTTGCATGTGTCGTCGTGACTGCGTGCCTTTTGAAGAATGAGCCTGCGAGTTTGCGGTGTGTTGCGAGGTTAACCCGTGTGGGGGAGCCGTAGCGAAAGCGAGTCCGAACAGGGCGACGTCTTTAATTAGACACTGAGTAGCATGCTCAAGACCCGAAGCGGAGTGATCTAGCCATGGGCAGGTTGAAGCGCGGGTAAGACCGTGTGGAGGACCGAACCCACCAGGGTTGAAAACCTGGGGGATGACCTGTGGTTAGGGGTGAAAGGCCAATCAAACTCCGTGATAGCTGGTTCTCCCCGAAATGCATTTAGGTGCAGCGTCGTGTGTTTCTTGCCGGAGGTAGAGCACTGGATAGGCGATGGGCCCTACCGGGTTACTGACCTTAGCCAAACTCCGAATGCCGGTAAGTGAGAGCGCGGCAGTGAGACTGTGGGGGATAAGCTCCATGGTCGAGAGGGAAACAGCCCAGAGCATCGACTAAGGCCCCTAAGCGTACGCTAAGTGGGAAAGGATGTGGAGTCGCAGAGACAACCAGGAGGTTGGCTTAGAAGCAGCCATCCTTGAAAGAGTGCGTAATAGCTCACTGGTCAAGTGATTCCGCGCCGACAATGTAGCGGGGCTCAAGCGTACCGCCGAAGTCGTGTCATTGCAGCATGTACTCCCAACGGAGGCTGTGATGGGTAGGGGAGCGTCGTGTGCCGGGTGAAGCCGCGCCGGAAGGCAGTGGTGGACGGTTCACGAGTGAGAATGCAGGCATGAGTAGCGATACAAGAGTGGGAAACTCTTGCGCCGATTGACTAAGGGTTCCTGGGTCAAGCTGATCTGCCCAGGGTAAGTCGGGACCTAAGGCGAGGCCGACAGGCGTAGTCGATGGACAACCGGTTGATATTCCGGTACCCGCTTTGAAACGCCCAGTATCGAACCCGTTGATGCTAAGGCCGTGAAGCCGCCTGCCGAGTCTTCGGACGAGGTGGGAGTGGTGGAGCCGCTGAACCGAGGTGGTAGTAGGTAAGCGATGGGGTGACGCAGGAAGGTAGTCCAGCCCGGGCGGTGGTTGTCCCGGGGTAAGGGTGTAGGGCGTTGTCCAGGTAAATCCGGATGACATGTGTCTGAGACCTGATGCCGAGCCGATTGTGGTGAAGTGGATGATCCTATGCTGTCGAGAAAAGCCTCTAGCGAGTTTCATGGCGGCCCGTACCCTAAACCGACTCAGGTGGTCAGGTAGAGAATACCGAGGCGTTCGGGTGAACTATGGTTAAGGAACTCGGCAAAATGCCCCCGTAACTTCGGGAGAAGGGGGGCCATGTCTGGTGATCGGGTTTTCCCCGTGAGCTGGGTGTGGCCGCAGAGACCAGCGAGAAGCGACTGTTTACTAAAAACACAGGTCCGTGCGAAGCCGTAAGGCGATGTATACGGACTGACGCCTGCCCGGTGCTGGAACGTTAAGGGGACCGGTTAGTCACATTTCGGTGTGGCGAGGCTGAGAACTTAAGCGCCAGTAAACGGCGGTGGTAACTATAACCATCCTAAGGTAGCGAAATTCCTTGTCGGGTAAGTTCCGACCTGCACGAATGGCGTAACGACTTCTCGACTGTCTCAACCATAGGCCCGGTGAAATTGCATTACGAGTAAAGATGCTCGTTTCGCGCAGCAGGACGGAAAGACCCCGGGACCTTTACTATAGCTTGATATTGGTGTTCGGTTCGGCTTGTGTAGGATAGGTGGGAGACTGTGAAGTCACGGCGCCAGCCGTGGTGGAGTCGTCGTTGAAATACCACTCTGGTCGTGCTGGATGTCTAACCTCGGTCCGTGATCCGGATCAGGGACAGTGTCTGGTGGGTAGTTTAACTGGGGCGGTTGCCTCCTAAAGAGTAACGGAGGCGCCCAAAGGTTCCCTCAGCCTGGTTGGCAATCAGGTGTTGAGTGTAAGTGCACAAGGGAGCTTGACTGTGAGACTGACGGGTCGAGCAGGTACGAAAGTAGGGACTAGTGATCCGGCGGTGGCTTGTGGAAGCGCCGTCGCTCAACGGATAAAAGGTACCCCGGGGATAACAGGCTGATCTTCCCCAAGAGTCCATATCGACGGGATGGTTTGGCACCTCGATGTCGGCTCGTCGCATCCTGGGGCTGGAGTCGGTCCCAAGGGTTGGGCTGTTCGCCCATTAAAGCGGTACGCGAGCTGGGTTTAGAACGTCGTGAGACAGTTCGGTCCCTATCCGCTGCGCGCGTTGGAGTCTTGAGAAGGGCTGTCCCTAGTACGAGAGGACCGGGACGGACGGACCTCTGGTGTGCCAGTTGTTCTGCCAAGGGCATGGCTGGTTGGCTACGTTCGGGAGGGATAACCGCTGAAAGCATCTAAGCGGGAAGCCTGCTTCGAGATGAGGACTCCCACCCACTTGATGGGGTAAGGCTCCCAGTAGACGACTGGGTTGATAGGCCGGATGTGGAAGCCCTGTGAGGGGTGGAGCTGACCGGTACTAATAGGCCGAGGGCTTGTCCATGTGTGCTCGCGTCCACTGT
>NZ_FMCH01000436.1 GCF_900091855.1 Streptomyces sp. DvalAA-14 | reverse complement strand
TGCCGTTCGCCGGGGGCCGCGTCGAGCGCCGGCGCCGCGGCCGGCGGCGGAAGGGGAGCGGCGCCCACTGCGGCCTCGTCCCAGTCGGCTATCGCGTCCGCGAGCGCCTGTTCGTCGGCGATCGGAAAGCCGCGCGGATCCGAACCGCCGTCGTCCACCAGGGCGGTCAGCGCGCTCAAGCTGCCCTCGGCCGTCCACGGCAGGCCGTCCGGCATGCCGCCGTGGGCCGGCAGCCAGCGCGGCCAGGGCCGCTTCTCCAGCTCCCCGGGAGCTATGCCCAGCGCCCGGGCCAGCGCCCGCTGGCTGTCGGCCTCCGGCACCACCCCCCAGTCGCTCCCAGCGCCACACCTTCTCCCGGCGCGCCGCCATCGGCACCCCGAGCGCCCGGGCGTGGTCGGCGATGACCCGCGCCAGGTCCTGGTAGCTCCAGCCGTGTCTTCGCCGCACATAGGCGAGCGGATGGGTGGACGCGGCGGAGCCTTCCCCTGCCACGTTGCTGCCGTCCATTCGACCCGGTCCCCACTGCGCGGCGCTCACCGCACCACGCCGCCGCACGCCCCATGCCGTACTTGCGATCAGGCTTTCGAATATCAGGAAGTCGGCGGTCGGCGCCAGCCGGAGGCCGTCACCAGCGCCGATCCGAGTCTCAAACCCCGGTAACGATACCGGACTACACCGAGACAACAGGTCCGCACTTGTAGCAGACTGCCGCCTACCGATTGGCTGTTCGCGATCACTTGACGTAACGCGCTGCCGTGGAGGGCTGCCCGCGGATGACCCCACCGCCGCCACCCTTCCGCTTCGCGCGGGGCAAGGATGACGTGGCTTTTGATCCCGCATTCGGCGACGAGGAACTCGTCGCCGCCCGCGCGGCCCTGACCCAGGGCCGCTGGGACGACGTCCGTGTGCTCCTGGCACGCACCGGCAACGACTGGGACAGTCGCGGCCACCGGCTGGTCGTGCTCGGCGAGGGCAAGTCCACCGCCGCGTGGGCCAAGGAGTGGCAGATGGTCGAGCCGGAGAGCCCGGACGCCGCCGCGCTCGGCGCCGCCGCCGCCGTCTTCCGCGCCGTGAGCGGCAAGCAGAGCGCCGAGTCGGCCCGCGACGCGTGCCTGCGGGTGGCCAGGATGACCCCGAGCGACCCGACTCCCTGGCTCGGCCTGCTGATCCTGGCCCGCCGCACCGGCACCGACGACGAGCAGGTGCGCGCCTTCGACCAGGTCCGCGGCCGGCACCGCGGCCACCACCACGCCCATTACCTGATGACGCAGTGCCTGGCGGAGCGTCAGAAGACCGACGGGGACGACCCGTTCCACGAGGTCTACGAATTCGCCGAATGGGCCGCCGGCGAGGCCGATGCCGGCTCACCGCTGGCGACCTTGCCGCTGGTCGCCCTGGTCGAGCGCTACCGCGCACTGGCCGCCGCGGGCGCCATGCCGCCCGACCCGGCGCGGCTGCCCTACTGGACCAGCCCGCGGGCCCGCACCAGCCTGCGCGCCGCCTTCGACTGGTGGCTGGACTGGGACAACAGGAGCCATCCCCGGCTGGCGCTGGACCTGAACTACCTGGCGTTCGCGAAGTTCCACTCCGGGGACACGGTCGCCGCCGCGGCCCTGTTCAACCGGATCGGGGCGCAGGCGACCCGCGTTCCGTGGTCCTATCTCGACCGCGACCCGAAGAAGACGTTCCGTGCCGCGCGCAACTACGCACTCGGCTTCGGATCCTCCTGAGTACCGATCACCACCCGACCGACCGACGGCCCCGACCCGACGCACTTCCCGATCACGTCCTGAACCGCACCGCCTCACCGGAAGGAAACCGCAGCCATGCTGACGGGCAGTACCAACGAGATCAGCACGTTCAAGGGTGAGGACCGCGCCCTGCGCGCGGACCGGATCGGAACTCCGGGCCTTCTCCTGTCCGTCCTCGCGGCGACCGCTCCGCTCATGGTGGTGGCCGGCGTGGTGCCCACCACCTTCGCCGCGGTCGGCGTGGTGGGCGTGCCGCTGATCTTCCTCATCCTCGGCGCCGTCCTCGTGCTGTTCAGCTTCGGCTACGCCGAGATGAGCCGTCATGTGCACAACGCGGGTGCCTTCTACGCCTACATAGCGCGCGGCCTGGGCGGCACCATCGGTGCCGCGGCCTCCTATGTCGCGCTGGCGTCCTACAGCATCCTGCAGTGCGGTATCTACGGCATCTTCGGTTTCGAGATCTCCAGCCAGATCGGTGAGCACTGGAGCCACAACGTCGACTGGTGGTGGCCGGCCCTCGGCGGCGTGGTGATCGCCGGCGTCTTCGGCGCGCTGAAGATCGACGTCAACGCCAAGGTGCTCGGCGTGCTGCTGCTCGTCGAGACCCTGCTCATCGTGGTCTTCGACGTCAGCTTCCTGTCCGACCCGGGCCCGCAGGGCGTCTCGATGCACGCCTTCAACCCCAGCACCATCACCGGCGCCGGCTTCGGCACCGCGCTGTGCTTCTGCATCGCCGCCTTCACCGGCTTCGAACAGGCGCCGGTCTACGCCGAGGAGACCGCCAAGCCGCAGCGCGTGGTGGCCCGGGTGATGTTCCTGGCGGTCGGGTTCGCCACCTTGTTCTTCGCGTTCAGCGCCTGGGCGATCACTGTGGCGGCCGGCCCGTCCAGCGTCGTCGGGGCCGCGCAGAAGAGCCCGACGATGATCTTCGACCTCAACCAGGCCCGGATCGGCAACACCTTCACCGACATCCTCAACGTCTTCTTCATCACCGGCATCTTCGCCTCGCTGCTCAGCTTCCACAACGTCGTCGCCCGCTACGCCTTCGCGATGGGCCGCGACGGTCTGCTGCCCAGCGGAGTCAGCCGCACCACCCGCTCCGGCGGCGCCCCGGTCGTCGGCTCGCTGATCCAGACCGTCGTCGCGCTGGTCGTCGTCACCGCCTTCGCGGTCACCGACAACAAGCCGGGCGGCGACCCGTCGTTCGCCCCGATGCTGCGGCTGTTCACCTGGGCCGGCAACATCGGCGCGCTCGGTGTGGTGGTCCTGATGGCCGTGTCCTCCATCGCCATCATCGTGTTCTTCATCAAGCGCGGCGCCGCCCGCGTCCAGGCCTGGCGGCTCGTCACCTCGGCGGTGGCCGCGGTGGCGCTGCTGGTGATCGCGTTCTACGCGGTCAAGGACTTCAAGGTGCTGCTCGGCGTCGACCCGGGCCACGGCCTGCGCTGGATCCTGCCCGGCATCGTCGGGATCGCCGCCCTGGCCGGCCTGATCTACGGAGCGGTGCTGAAGGTCAAGAACCCCACCGCGCACGCCCGGATCGGCCAGGGCAACGAGGCCTTCCAACTGGACAAGGCGGCCTCCGCCGCCGAGACGTCCGCCTGACCGTGACACCCGACGGCCCGCCCCGCCCACCCGGGCGCGGGCGGGCCGCCGCCTTTCCCGCCCCCGGCCGTCAGGATGCGCCATGACCCGCTGCTCCACGGAGTCCACCGACCCCACCGACCCCGCCGCCACGGCTGGTTCAGCCGCCGCGACCACCGCTCCTGCCACCGCCGACGCCACCGGCGGCCCGGCAGCCGCCCCGCCGACCGGTTCGGCCGCCCCGCACCCCCTCGACCCGCTGTCCGCCGACGAGATCGGCGCCGCCCGGGAAGTGCTGGCAGCCGAGGGCAGGATCACCGGGTCCACCCGCTTTCCGCTGGTGCTCCCCGACGAGCCGGACCGGCACGCCGTGCGGGCCCACCGCGAAGGCGACGCCTTCGCCCGCCGGGTCCGGGTCACCCTGCTGGACACCGCGACCGGCATCAGCGCCGAGGCACTGGTGGACGTCACCGCCCGGCTGCTGCTCTCCTACCGGGAACTCGACGCGGCACTCGACGGCCAACCGCCGCTGCTCTTCGAGGAGTACGAGACCTGCGACGCGGTCGTCAAGGCGGACGCCGGCTGGCGCAAGGCGATGGCCGAGCGGGGCATCACCGACACCTCGCTGGTGATCGCGGCCCCGCTGGCGGCCGGCCACTTCGGCATCGAGGCCGAGACCGGCCGCCGGATGCTGCGCTCGCTGACCTTCCTGCGCTGCGAGGAGAGCGACAACCCGTTCGCCCATCCGGTCGGCGGCCTGGTCGCCGACGTCGACCTCACCGAGCGCCGGGTGGTCCGGCTGATCGACACCGGCATCGTCCCCACCCCGGTCGAATGCGGCCGTTACGAGGCCGAGTTCACCGGCCCGGCCCGAACCGACCTGCGCCCGCTGGAGATCACCCAGCCGCAGGGCCCGTCCTTCACCCTCCAGGGCCCGGTGCTCAGCTGGCAGAACTGGCGGCTGCGGCTGGATTTCAACGCCCGCGAGGGCCTGGTGCTGCACCAGTTGACCCACCGCGACGGCGACCGCGACCGGCCGGTGCTGCACCGCGCCTCCATCGCCGAGATGGCCGTGCCGTACGCCGAACCCGACGCCGCGCGCAACTGGGTCTGCTATCTCGATGCCGGCGAGTACCTGCTGGGCCGCAACGCCAACCCGCTGCGCCTGGGCTGCGACTGCCTCGGGGAGATCGCCTACGTCGACGCGGTCCTCACCGACGACCACGGCCGCCCCGAGCCGCTGCCCAACGCGGTCTGCATCCACGAGGAGGATGCCGGTTTGCTGTGGAAGCACACCAACATCTTCGACAACTTCGCGGTGGACAGCCGTCGTTCGCGCCGTCTGGTGATCTCCTGGATCGCCACGCTCGGCAACTACGACTACGGCTTCTACTGGTACCTGTACCAGGACGGCACGATCTCCTTCGAGGCCAAGGCGACCGGCCTGGTGCAGACCTCCGCGGTCGAGCCGGGCGCCGGCTCGCGGTACGGCACCGAGACGGCGCCCGGTCTGCTCGCCCCCAACCACCAGCACCTGTTCTGCGCCCGGCTGGACGTGGGGTTGGACGGTCCCGCCAACACCGTCGAGGAAGTCGACGTGGTGCGGCTGCCGATGGGGCCGGACAACCCCAACGGCAACGCCTTCACCAGCCGGGCCACCGCGATAGCGGACAGCGGCGACGGCGGCCGGGTCGCGGACGCCTCGGTGGGGCGGCGCTGGCGGATCAGCAACCCCGCCTCGCTGAACCGGATGGGCCGGCCGGTCGCGTACACGCTGCTGCCGGAGCAGAATCCGCTGCTGCTCGCCCAGCCGGGCTCACCGGTCGCCGAACGGGTGGCCTTCGCCACCAAGAACTTGTGGGTGACCCGCTACCGGCCCGAACGGCACTACCCGGACGGCGACTACCCCAACCAGCACCCCGGACGGACCGGCGTCGTCGCCTGGTCGCAGCCGGGCGATGCGCTGGAGAACACCGATCTCACCGTCTGGCACTGCTTCGGTCCCACCCATCTGCCCCGGCTGGAGGACTGGCCGGTGATGCCGGTCGACGTGTGCGGCTTCACCCTCAAGCCGACCGGCTTCTTCGACCGGAACCCCGCGCTGGACCTGCCGAAGGAGAAGGGCCACGGGGCCGAGGACCACTGCCACACCTGACAGACCGGCCGAGGGCTGACTGAGCGAGCGCTCAGTCAGCCCTTGCCAAGACTGGAACACGTTCCTAGCATCACTGATGTGACATCAGAACTGTCAGACCGGCCGCCCGCCTCCCCGGCGCCCGGTCCGCTGGCAGGCATCCGCGTCGTGGAACTGGCCGGCATCGGCCCCGGTCCGTTCGCCGCCATGCTGCTCGCCGACCTCGGCGCCGACGTGGTACGCGTCGACCGGCCCGGCGGCCCGGGCCTGGGCATCGACCCCGCCTTCGACGTCACCAACCGCGGCAAGCGCTCGGTGCTGGTGGACCTCAAGGCCGCCGGCGGCCCCGGCGCCGTACTCGAGCTGGCCGAACGCGCCGACATCCTGATCGAGGCCTTTCGCCCGGGCGTCGCCGAACGCCTCGGCGTGGGACCCGCGGCCTGCCTGGCCCGCAATCCGGCCCTGGTCTACGGCCGGATGACCGGCTGGGGCCAGGACGGCCCGCTCGCCGCCACCGCGGGCCACGACATCGGCTACATCGCGATCACCGGCGCCCTCGCGCTGGCCGGCCCGGCCGACGCCCCGCCGGCCGCCCCCGCCAATCTCCTCGGCGACTACGCCGGCGGCGCCCTCTACCTCGTCACCGGCGTCCTCGCCGCCCTCCACCACGCGCGGACCGGCGGGTGCGGCCAGGTGGTGGACGCCGCCGTCGTGGACGGCACCGCCCACCTGACCGCGATGATCCACGGCATGCGCGCGGCCGGCGCCTGGCAGGACCGGCGCGGCGCCAACCTGCTCGACGGCGGCGCCCCGTTCTACGGCGTCTACCCGACCGCGGACGGCGGCCACATGGCGGTAGGGGCGCTGGAACAGCGGTTCTACGACACCTTCGCGGCGCTGCTCGGCCTGTCCGCCGAACAGGCCGCCCTGCGGGCGGACCCGGCGCGCTGGGAAGAGCTGCGGGCCGCGGTCGCCGCCCGCTTCCGCACCCGCAGCCGGGACGAGTGGACCGGGGTGTTCGAGACCGCCGACGCCTGTGTGGCCCCGGTGCTCTCGCCGGCCCAGGCGCCCGGCCACCCGCACCTGGCGGCCCGCGGCACCTTCACCGAGGACGCCGGGATCGTCCAGCCGGCGCCGGCGCCGCGCTTCTCGGCCACCCCCACCGCGATACGCCGCCCGCCCGCGCGGCCGGGCGCGCACACCGAGGACGTCGCCGGAGACTGGGACGTCCCCGCACTGCTCGGCAGACCGGCACCTCGGCCGTGAGCCGTGCAGGGGACGAAGCCGTGAAGCCGCAAACCCGCAAACCCGCACGCCCCGCCCGCCTCCGCACCGAAAGGCACCACGTTGAGCACCGAGGCCTACGTCTACGACGCCGTACGCACCCCGCGCGGGCGCGGAAAGGCGAACGGATCCCTGCACGGCACCAAGCCGATCGACCTCGTCGTCGGCCTCATCCACGAGCTGCGGCGCCGCTTCCCCGGCCTGGATCCGGCCGCCGTCGACGACATCGTGCTCGGCGTCGTCAGCCCCATCGGCGACCAGGGCTCCGACATCGCCCGGATCGCGGCCATCGCGGCCGGGCTGCCCGACACCGTGGCCGGCGTCCAGGAGAACCGCTTCTGCGCCTCGGGCCTGGAAGCGGTCAACCTGGCGGCCGCCAAGGTCCGTTCCGGCTGGGAGGACCTGATCCTGGCCGGCGGTGTCGAGTCCATGTCCCGGGTGGCGATGGGCTCCGACGGCGGGGCGTGGGCGATGGACCCGATGACCTCCTACCGGACCGGCTTCGTCCCGCAGGGCATCGGCGCGGACCTGATCGCCACGCTCGGCGGCTGGACCCGGCGCGACGTGGACACCTACGCCGCCCTGTCGCAGGAACGCGCCGCCGAGGCGTGGAAGGACGGCCGTTTCGCCCGCTCGGTCGTGCCGGTGCTGGACGCCAGCGGCCTGACCGTCCTCGACCACGACGAGCACGTCCGCCCCGGCACCACCCCCGAGACGCTGGCCGGCCTCAAGCCGTCCTTCGCCGCGATCGGCGAGGCCGGCGGCTTCGACGCGGTTGCCCTGCAGAAGTACCACTGGGTCGAGCGGATCGAGCACGTCCACCACGCCGGCAACTCCTCCGGCATCGTGGACGGCGCCGCGCTGGTCGCGGTCGGCAACCGGGAGATCGGCGAGCGCTACGGACTGACCCCCCGGGCCCGCATCGTCTCCGCCGCGGTCTGCGGCTCCGAGCCCACCATCATGCTCACCGGCCCGGCCCCGGCCGCCCGCAAGGCGCTGGCCAAGGCCGGGCTGGGCATCGACGACATCGACCTGATCGAGATGAACGAGGCGTTCGCCGCGGTCGTGCTGCGCTTCGCCTCCGACATGGGCGTCGACATCGACAAGGTCAACGTCAACGGCGGCGCCATTGCCCTCGGCCACCCGCTCGGCGCGACCGGCGCGATGATCCTCGGCACCCTGATCGACGAACTGGAACGCCGCGACCTGCGGTACGGGCTCGCCACCCTCTGCGTCGGCGGCGGCATGGGCGTCGCCACCGTCGTCGAACGCCTCTCCTGACCCCTACGGATCCAACGGAGCACCCGACCATGAGCGAGCCCACCACCATCCGCTGGGAGCAGGACGCCGACGGCATCGTCACCCTCGTCCTGGACGACCCCGACCAGTCGGCCAACACCATGAACGCCGCCTTCGCCGACTCCCTGGACGCCGTCCTGGACCGGCTCGAAGCCGAACTCGACCAGGTCGCCGGCGTCATCGTCACCTCGGCGAAGAAGACCTTCTTCGCCGGCGGCGACCTGCGCGACCTGATCCGGGCCACCCCGGACGACGCCGAGCGGGTCTTCGCCGGCTCGATGCGGATCAAGCGCCGCCTGCGCCGGCTGGAGACCCTCGGCAAACCCGTCGTCGCCGCCATCAACGGCGCGGCCCTCGGCGGCGGTTACGAGATCGCCCTCGCCTGCCACCACCGCATCGCCCTCGACACGCCCGGCACGAAGATCGGCTGCCCCGAGGTCACCCTCGGCCTGCTGCCGGGGGGCGGCGGCGTGGTCCGCACCGTACGGCTGCTCGGCATCGCCGACGCGCTGCTCACCGTGCTGCTCCAGGGCCGCCAGTACGCCCCGCGGCGCGCCCTGGAAGCCGGGCTGATCCACGAGGTGGCCACCGACCGCGACGCCCTGCTGGACAGCGCCCGCGCCTTCATCCGGGCCAACCCCGAAGCACGCCAGCCCTGGGACGCCCCCGGCTACAAGATCCCCGGCGGCACCCCGAAGAGCCCCGCCTTCGCCGCCAACCTGCCCGCCTTCCCGGCGAACCTGCGCAAGCAGCTGGCCGGCGCGCCCTACCCGGCGCCGCGCGCCATCCTGGCCGCGGCCGTCGAGAGCTCGCAGGTGGACATCGACACCGCCTTCACCATCGAGGCCCGCTACTTCACCGAGCTGGCCTGCGGCCCCACCGCGAAGAACATGATCCAGGCCTTCTTCTTCGACATGCAGGCGGTCAACTCCGGTGCCAGCCGCCCCCAGGGGGTGCCCGCCCGGCAGGTCACCCGGGTCGCCGTGCTCGGCGCCGGCATGATGGGCGCGGGCATCGCCTACTCCTGCGCCCGCGCCGGCATCGACGTGGTGCTCAAGGACGTCACCCAGGAGGCCGCCGACCGCGGCAAGGCGCACTCGGCCGCCCTGCTCGACCGGGCGCTCGCCAAGGGCCGCACCACCCGGACAAGCGCGACGCGCTGCTGGCCAGGATCACCCCCACCGCCGATCCCGCCGACCTCGCGGGCTGCGAGGCGGTGATCGAGGCGGTCTTCGAGGACGCGGGCCTGAAGCACAAGGTCTTCCAGGAGATCGAGCAGATCGTGGCGCCCGACGCGCTGCTGTGCTCCAACACCTCCACCCTGCCCATCGGCCTGCTGGCCGAAGGCGTCGCGCGGCAGCGGGACTTCATCGGCCTGCACTTCTTCTCCCCGGTGGACAAGATGCCGCTGGTGGAGATCATCCGCGGCGCGCAGACCGGCGACGAGGCGCTCGCCCGCGCCTTCGACCTGGTGCGGCAGATCCGCAAGACCCCGATCGTGGTCAACGACTCGCGCGGCTTCTTCACCTCGCGGGTCATCGGCCAGTTCATCAACGAGGGCGTCGCCATGGTCGGCGAGGGTTTGCCCGCCCCGTCCGTCGAACAGGCCGCCGCGCAGGCCGGCTACCCGGCCAAGGTGCTGGCGCTGCTCGACGAGCTGACCTTGACCCTGCCGCGCAAGATCCGCCGCGAGGCCCGCGAGGCGGTCCAAGCGGCCGGCGGTACCTGGCAGGAGCACCCCGCCGAGCGGGTCATCGACCGGATGGTGGACGAGTTCGGCCGGCCGGGTCGCAGCGGCGGAGCCGGCTTCTACGACTACCGGGACGGCCGCCGCACCGGCCTGTGGCCGGGGCTGGCCGAGCACTTCGGAGCCGGATCGGCCCCCGGGGACCGCAGCGGCCGGCCGGCCGTGCGGATCCCGCTGCGGGACATGCAGGAGCGGATGCTGTTCGCCGAGTCACTGGACACCGTGCGGCTGCTGGAAGAAGGTGTCCTCACCTCGGTCGCCGACGCCAACATCGGCTCGGTGCTGGGCATCGGCTTCCCGGCATGGACCGGCGGGGTGCTGCAGTACATCAACGGCTACCCGGGCGGGGTCGCCGGATTCACCGCCCGGGCCCGGGAGCTGGCCGCGGCCTACGGCGAGCGCTTCAGCCCGCCGGCGCTCCTGGTGGCCAAGGCCGAAGCGGGGGAGCGGTTCACGGACTGATCCGCCGTCACTGATCCGCGATCACCGCTCCGCGGTCACTGCCTGCCGTCACTGCTCTGCCGTCAAGGAGCGTGCGGGCCCGGCCGGGACTCCGGCCAGGCCCGCACCTCCTCGCGCAGCGAACGCTGAAAAGCCGTCACCAGGGCCTGCACCACCAGCGGCTGCATCTGCGCCGACAGCGAGCGCACCGCCGCGGCCTCGGGCAGCCGCACCCCGTCGCGGAAGACGCGGCCGATCTCGTGGGCGGCCGCGCGGGCGTGCGCCAGCATCACCTCGCGGGCAGCGAGGATCGCCTCCACCGGGATCGGCATGTCCAGCAGCCGCATCCCCAGATGCAGGATGCCGGGATCCACCCGGAAGGCGTCCGGATCGCCGGTGCGCTCCAGCACGTTCATCGCCGCCAGCCGGTCCAGGTCCCCGTCCGCCAGTGGCCGGCCGGCCCGGCGCTCCAGCTTCTCCCGGTCGATCTCCTCGATGCCCTCCGGCAGCCAGGACGCCACCAGGGCCCGGTGGATGGCCAGGTCGTGGGCGCTGATGCCGTCCGGGAGCTGCCGCAGATAGCGCTCGATCGCCGCCAGCGTCAGGCCCTGGTGCTGCAACTCCCCGATGAGCGCCAGCCGGGACAGGTGCCCCGGCCCGTAACGGCCCACCCGGCGCGGGCCGATGTCCGGCGGTGGCAGCAGGCCGCGAGCGCTGTAGAAGCGGACGGTGCGGACCGTCACCCCGGCGCGGGCGGCCAGCTCGTCGACGGTGAGACCGGTCTGGGGCACCGGAACAGTATCGCTGTGCCACCGGCGCTGTGAAAGGCCGCGCGGGCCGCCGTACGGGAGGCGTCCGGGATGGGGGAGACGTGGCCGCGCGGCCCCGGCCCGCTTCGCCCGATCGCCCGCGGCGGCGCGCACCGGCCGGTCCCCGTCCGGCCCGTACGCTGGCCCGATGCGTCTTCCTGCGGTCCGGACCCCGCTGCGGGCGGCCCTGCCGCTGCTCCTCGGCTGCTGCCTGTCGTGCTCGGGCGGCGCGGGAGCGGTTCCGTCGGCCCTGCCCGGATTCCCGGCCGGCGTACCCGGAGCCGGCGACCGGCTCTTCCCCCGGGCGGGCAACGGCGGTTACGACGTGACGCACTACGGGCTCGACCTGCGCTACGACCCGGGGCCGGGGGAGCTGACCGGCACCGCCCGGATCAGCGCGACCGCCACCGCGGACCTCGGCCGCCTCGACCTGGACCTGGCGGGCCTCACCGTCCACCGGGTCGCCGTCGACGGGAAGCCGGCCGGCCAGGGCCGTGACGGCACCGAACTGGTGGTGCGCCCGCCCCGGCCGATCACCCGCGGCGCCCGCTTCGAGATCACCGTGCGGTACAGCGGCGTACCGAAGCTGCTCACCGACCCGGACGGCTCGCACGAGGGGTGGTTCCGCACCGGCGACGGGGCGGTGGCCCTGGGTGAACCGGTCGGTTCGATGGCGTGGTTCCCCGGCAACGACCATCCCTCGGACAAGGCGACCTACGACATCACCGTCTCCGTCCCGGCCGGCCTGACGGTGGTGTCCAACGGCGAACTCGCCGGCCGCAGCAGCGCCGGCGGCCGTACCGCCTTCCACTGGCGCACCACCGAGCCGATGGCCACCTACCTGGCCACGGTCGCCATCGGCCACTACACCGTCACCCGGTCCCGCACCCCGGGCGGACTGCCGCTCTATGTCGCCGTCGACCCCCGCTCCGACGACCCGGGCACAGCAGCCGCGCTGCGGCGCATTCCCGAGATCCTGGCCTGGGAGAGCGGCGTGTTCGGGCCCTACCCCTTCGCCTCGGCGGGTGCGATCGTGGCCCGGCTGCCCACCGGCCGGGGCGGCTACGCGCTGGAGACCCAGAACCGCCCGGTCTTCCCGGGCGACGACGGCCCGCCCGCCGTCGCCGTCGGCACACTCGTCCACGAGCTGTCCCACCAGTGGTTCGGCGACTGGACCACGCCGGCCGACTGGCAGGACATCTGGCTCAATGAGGGCTTCGCGACCTACGCGGAATGGCTCTGGCAGCAGCACGAGGGCGGCAGATCCGTGGCCCGGAGCGCCGCCTCGGCCTTCGCCGACCCCGCCGACTGGGCCTTCCCACCCGCCTCGCCCACCGCCGCGCACCTCTTCGACGCCCCGGTCTACGACCGCGGCGCCCTCGTCCTGTACGAACTCCACCGCGCCCTGGGCGACCGGGCGTTCGCCACGCTGCTGCGCACCTGGCCCGCCGCCCACCGCGGCGGCAACGCCTCGACCGCGGAGTTCACCGCTTTCTGCGCGCACCTGACCGGCAAGGACCTGACGCCGCTGTTCGCCACCTGGCTCTACGGAAAGGCCAAGCCCGCCCGGCTGTGACGGCCGCCCGGCCCGGCGGCCTCAGCGCAGGGGCGCGCCGACGGCGTTCATGTGGCGCAGCGCCTGGGCGTAGGAGGCCGCAAGGCCGGTTTCGGTGTAGGGCACGCCCAGGCGCCGGCAGTGCGCGCGCACCAAGGGCTGGACCAGCCGCAGGTGCGGCCGGGGGAGGCTGGGGACGAGGTGGTGCTCGATCTGGTAGTTGAGGCCGCCGAGGAAGAAGTCGGTGAGCGGATTGCCGCGGACATTGCGCGAGGTGAGGACCTGGCGGCGCAGATGGCCCCAGCGCGCGCCCTCCTCCGGCATAGCCATGCCCTTGTGATTGGGGGCGAAGGAGCATCCCAGGTGCAGGCCGAACAGCGCGTGGTGCACAGCCGCGAAGGCGATCGCCTGGCCCGGCGGCAGGACGCCGAGCAGCAGCGCCGTGTAGCCCGCGACATGCGCGACCAGCAGGCCGCCCTCCACCGCGCGGTCCCGGCCCGACAGCCGCCGCAGGTCCTGGAAGCTCGCCACCTTCAGCGCCAGGCCCTCCAGCAGCAGCATCGGGAAGAACAGCCACGCCTGATACCTCGTCAGGAAAGCGGCGAAGCCGCGCCGCCGCGTCGCCTGCGCCCGCGTCCACACCAGCGCGCCCACCTCGACGTCCGGGTCCTTGCCGACGTGGTTGGGGTGGGCGTGGTGGCGGTTGTGCTTGTCCGTCCACCAGCCCGCCCCCATGCCCAGCAGCAGATTGCCGTGCAGGAGCCCCAGTACCCGGTTGGCACGGGCGCCGGCCGCGATCTGCCGGTGCCCGGCGTCGTGCCCGATGAACGCGGTCCGCGCCGACAGCACCGCGGCCGGCGCCGCCAGCGCCAGCACCCACCACGACCCGCCCCCGCCGATCAGCGCCACCGCCGCCCACACCGCGGCCAGGGCCAGCAGATTCCCGCCGATCATCAGGGCGTAGTAGCCGGTCCTCGGCCGCAGCAGCCCCGCGTCCTTGATCTGCCGCAGCAGCGGCGCGAATTCGCTGCCCCCGGCCGGCGCCGCGCGGGCCCGGCCGGGCTCCGCCTCCGGCCGGACGGAGGTGACGGCGAGTGGGCTGCCGGCTGCGGGCATGGGCGCTCCTTCGAAGCGGTGGCGGGGGGTGCGGCCGGGCCTTCCGGGTCGCACTCCCGACGCTACGAATCCGGCCGGTCCCGGACCATGGCGCCATCACCCCGCTTCCCCGGGGGGGCGGCCCGGGTGGAAAACCGGGGGATAACCCCAGGCCCCGATGCCACGATGAAACGCGTGACGAACGACACGACCAACCACACGACCAACCACACGGCCAACCACACGACGAATCACACGACCGACGCCACGGCGGACGGCACCACGGACCGCACCGCGAACGCCGGCCCCGGGAGCGCGACGGCGAGCGCCCCGCGCCCGGCCGGCTGGAGCGCGGCTCCCCACCCGGTGTCCGCCCCCGAATCCGCCGCCCTGCTGCGCCGCTACTACACCGAACTGATCGTCCGCTACTACGACCGTCCGACCACCGACGAGGAGGTCACCGCGACGCTGGCCGAACTCCCCAGCGACGACCTGGCCCGTCCCACCGGTGAGTTCCTGGTCGGCCGCCGCGACGGGGTTCCCGTCGGCTGCGTCGGCCTGCGGGTCCTGGACGCGACCACCGTCGAGATGACCCGGATGTACGTCGTCCCCGAAGCCCGCGGCCAGGGTGTCGCGGCGCTCCTGATCGAGGCGGTGGAGGGGCTGGCCGTCACCGCGTTCGGCGCGCGCCTGATCCGGCTGGACACCCGCAAGGATCTGGTGGAGGCCCGCGGGCTGTACGCCAAACAGGGCTATGCGGAGATCGAGTCCTACAACGACAACTGGCTCGCCGACCACTGGTTCGAGAAGAAGCTGCACCGACCTGGATAATGCGGTCACAAGTCCAGCGAAGAGAGCGGGTTCAGCATCGTGACGACGTCGGTTGTGCGGTCGGTCGAGGCCAGGATCGCCGAGGAGCTCGGCGTACGCGAGGGGCAGGTGCACGCGGCCGTCGACCTGCTCGACGGCGGGGCCACCGTGCCGTTCATCGCCCGCTACCGCAAGGAGGCCACCGGCACCCTCGACGACGAACAGCTGCGCAACCTGGAGGAGCGGCTGCGCTACCTGCGGGAGCTGGACGAGCGGCGCGCGGCCGTCCTGGAGTCGATCGAGTCGCAGGGCAAGCTGGACGACGCCCTCAGAACGCAGATCATGGCCGCCGACTCCAAGGCGCGGCTGGAGGACATCTACCTGCCCTACAAGCCCAAGCGCCGCACCAAGGCGCAGATCGCCCGCGAAGCCGGTCTGGAACCCCTGGCCGAGGCGCTGCTCACCGACCCCGGCACGGACCCGCAGACCCGGGCGGCCGCCTACGTCGACACCGACAAGGGCGTGGCGGACACGGCGGCGGCGCTGGACGGCGCGCGGGCCATCCTCACCGAGCGCTTCTCCGAGGACGCCGACCTGGTGGGCGAACTGCGCACCCGGATGTGGGCCAAGGGACGGCTGACGGCGAAGGTGCGCGAGGGCAAGGAGGAGGCGGGCGCGAAGTTCTCCGACTACTTCGACTTCGCCGAGCCCTTCACCAAGCTGCCCTCCCACCGCGTGCTGGCCATGCTGCGCGGCGAGAAGGAAGAGGTGCTCGACCTCACCATGGAGCCGGAGGAGCCCGCCGAGGGCCCCACCAGCTTCGAGCGGCGCATCGCCCAGCGCTTCGACATCGCCGACCGCGGCCGGCCCGCCGACAAGTGGCTCGCCGACACCGTGCGCTGGGCGTGGCGCACCCGCTTCCTGGTCCGGCTCGGCATCGACCTGCGGGTGCGGCTGCGCCAGGAGGCCGAGGACGAGGCGGTGCGGGTCTTCGCCGCGAACCTGCGCGACCTGCTGCTCGCCGCGCCGGCCGGCACCCGCTCCACCATGGGCCTGGACCCGGGCCTGCGGACCGGCGTCAAGGTCGCGGTTGTCGACGACACCGGCAAGGTGGTGGCCACCGACACCATCTACCCGCACGCCCCCCGCAACCGCTGGGACGACTCGCTGGCCACCCTCGCCCGGCTCGCCGCCGCCCACCGGGTGGACCTCATCGCGATCGGCAACGGCACCGCCTCCCGCGAGACCGACAAGCTCGCCGCCGACCTGATCGCGGCGCACCCCGAGCTGAACCTCACCAAGGCCGTCGTCTCCGAGGCCGGCGCCTCGGTCTACTCCGCCTCCGCCTACGCCTCGGCCGAACTGCCCGGCATGGACGTCTCGCTGCGCGGCGCGGTGTCCATCGCCCGCCGCCTGCAGGACCCGCTGGCCGAACTGGTCAAGATCGACCCCCGGTCGATCGGCGTCGGGCAGTACCAGCACGACCTGTCCGAGGTGAAGCTGTCCCGCTCGCTGGACGCGGTGGTCGAGGACTGCGTGAACGGCGTCGGGGTGGACGTGAACACCGCCTCGGTGCCGCTGCTGCGCCGGGTCTCCGGCATCACCGAGGGCCTGGCCGCCAACATCGTCGCCCACCGCGACGCCAACGGCCCGTTCCGGACCCGCAAGGATCTCAAGGAGGTGGCGCGGCTCGGCCCGAAGGCGTACGAGCAGTGCGCGGGCTTCCTGCGCATCCAGGGCGGCGACGACCCGCTCGACGCCTCCAGCGTGCACCCGGAGTCCTATCCGGTGGTGCGCCGGATGAGCGCCAGCGCGGGCACCGGGATCGCGGGCCTGGTCGGCAACGGAACCCTGCTGCGCACCTTGCGCCCGCAGGACTTCGTGGACGACTCCGTCGGCCTGCCCACCGTCACCGACATCCTCACCGAGCTGGAGAAGCCGGGCCGCGACCCCCGGCCCGCCTTCAAGACCGCGACCTTCAAGGAGGGCGTGGAGGAGATGAAGGACCTGCGGCCCGGGATGCTGCTGGAGGGCGTGGTCACCAATGTGGCCGCCTTCGGCGCCTTCGTGGACGTCGGTGTCCACCAGGACGGGCTGGTGCACGTCTCGGCGCTGTCCGACTCGTACGTGTCGGACCCGCGCGAGGTCGTCAAGCCCGGCGACATCGTCCGGGTCAAGGTGCTGGACATCGATCTGCCGCGCAAGCGGATCTCGCTGACGCTGCGGCTGAACGACGAGCCCGCGGCGGGCGGCAGCCGGCAGCGGGGCGGCGGTGGCGAGCGCCAGGGCGGTGCTCCGCCGCGGCAGGCCAACCGGGGCGGCGGCCAGGGCGGCCAAGGCGGTCAGGGCGGTCAGGGTGGACGCCAGGGCGGTCAGGGCGGCGGCCGGCGCGGCGGCGGACCGGGATCCGGGGCCGGGCAGCCCGCGCCGGGCGGCGCGATGGCCGACGCGCTGCGGCGGGCGGGTCTGACCGGCGGCAAGTAGCCGCAGGGCGCCCTCTGTTGACGTGACCCCGACAGGCGCTAGCCTCCCCGGGTGATCTCAAAGACGCGGGCACCCCGCATTCCGTGGATCTCCGTGCTGCTGGCGGTACTCGCCGCCCTGGCCGCCGTACTCGTCGCCCCCGGCACCGCCGCCCACGCGGCCGGCACCGGGGGCGGCACCGTCCGGCACGGCCTCAGCCAACCCGACTACTCGTACGCCGACGCCATCCGCGAAGCCGTCTGGGTGGACACCGGGCTCGACGGCGACGGCGACGGCCGCACCGACCGGGTGGCGGTCGACATCGTGCGCCCCTCGGAGCCCGCGAAAGCCGGCCGCAAGGTCCCGGTCATCATGGACGCCAGCCCCTACTACTCCTGCTGCGGGCGAGGCAACGAGAACCAGCTCAAGACCTACGACGCCGCCGGCGACATCGTCCAGGCGCCGCTGTTCTACGACAACTACTTCGTGCCCCGCGGCTACGCGACCGTGCTGGTCGACCTGGCCGGCACCAACCGCTCCGACGGCTGCGTGGACATCGGCGGCCCGTCCGACATCCAGTCCGCCAAAGCCGTGGTGGACTGGCTGAACGGACGCGCCGAGGGCTACAGCGCCCGGGCCGGCGGCCACGCCGTGCAGGCGACCTGGACCACCGGCTCGGTCGGCATGATCGGCAAGAGCTGGGACGGCACCATCGCCAACGGCGTGGCCGCGACCGGCGTGCGCGGCCTGAAGACCATCGTGCCGATCAGCTCCATCTCCTCCTGGTACGACTACTACTTCCACCAGGGCGCCCCGCTCCAGGACGGCCCCGAGTGGCTGTCGGACTACGTGGAGAGCGACAGCGCGCACGCGAACTGCGCCGCCGAGCAGCAGAAGATCATCGACGGCTCGCCGCGCACCGGCGACTGGACCCCGTTCTGGACCGCCCGGGACTACGTGAAGGACGCCGGCAAGGTACGCGCCAGCGTCTTCGCGGTGCAGGGCATGCAGGACCTCAACGTCCGCACCAAGAACTTCGGCCAGTGGTGGCAGGCGCTGTCCGCCCAAGGCGTCGAGCGCAAGGTGTGGCTGTCGCAGACCGGCCACGTCGACCCGTTCGACTACCGCCGCTCGGCCTGGGTGCCCACCCTCCAGCGCTGGTTCGACCACTACCTGCTCGGGGTGGACAACGGCATTCAGCGCGAGCCGATGGCCGACATCGAGCGGACGGTGGACCACTGGACCACCGACGCGGTGTGGCCCGCCCCCGGCACCCGTGACACCGCGCTGACCCTCGGCGCCTCCGCCACCGACGGCCTGGGCACCCTGGGCGCGGGACCGGCCACCGCCGGGACCGAGTCGTTCACCGACAACCCGGATCTGTGGGAGGAGGACTGGGCCGCCGCGGCCGACACCGCCACCCCGGACAAGACCGTCTTCACCACTGGCGTGCTGGCCGAGGACCTGCGGGTCTCCGGCGGTGGCACGGTCACCGTCACCGCCGCCTCGTCCACCACCAGCGCCCACCTGTCCGCGGTCCTGGTCGACCTCGGGCCGGAGACCATCCGGAACTACCTGGGCGGCGGCGAGGGCATCACCACCCTCGACACCCGCTCCTGCTACGGCGCCAGCACCGCCGGTGACAGCCCCTGCTTCCTGGACACCGCGGCCGACACCGAAAACGTCGACCACAACGTCTTCAGCCGCGGCTGGGCCGACCTCGGCCACTTCAAGTCGCTCGCCCACGGGGTGCCGCTCACCCCGGGCAAGCCGTACACCATGACCATCCAGCTGGCCGCCACCGACCACGTGGTGCCGGCCGGGCACCGGCTGGCACTGATCGTCGCCGGTACCGACGGCGGGCTGATCCTGCCGCCGGACACCACGCCGAAGGTGACCGTCGACCTGCGGCGGTCGGTCGTCCGGCTGCCCCTGGTCGGCGGAGCGGGCGGTCTGCGGTCGCGACTGGCCGCCACCGCGCCGCACGGCCTGGTCGCGGGGCCGGCGGCGGCCTCGGCGCCGTCCTTCACCGGGGCGGCCGACCTGGGCTGACGCGCGGGCCGGCCACGGCGCGACAAGAACTCGACAAAACGGATAAAAGACCGCCGCCGGGAACGCCGGCGGGAACCAGGGCGGTCCGCGGCGCGTTCCTCTGGGTAAGTACGGAGCACACGCGGCGCGGGCCGCCGTGAGATGGAGGCGGGGACATGTCGAGTCGAGCGAAGCTCGCAGTCGGTGGCGCGGTAGTAGGTCTGATTCTGCTCATCTGGGTGCCGTGGTGGGTGACTTTCCTGATCATCGTCGGCGTCCCGGCGATCGCCTACATGACCCTCGACTCCTCGCAGCGGCGCCGGCTGCGTCATGTGAGCCGCCGGCAAATCGGTCGCTGACCGGGCGCGGCCCCCGGTACGGTGCGTGTACGGCCCGGGCATCGGATCGAGGGGGCGGTCGCCGTCATGAGCAACAGTCGGGTCGTCGCGGTGAGCCGCGACGCCGAGCACCGCTTCACCAAGATCAACCAGGACGCCATCAGGCTGCTCACCGGCCTCGGCGTGGAGGGTGACGCGCACCTGGGCGTGACCGTCCAGCACCTGTCGCGCATCGCCCAGGACCCGGCGCAGCCGAACCTGCGCCAGGTCCACCTCATCCACGACGAGCTCTTCACCGAACTGCGCGCCGCCGGCTACGAGATCGCCCCCGGCGACCTTGGCGAGAACGTCACCACCCACGGTGTGGACCTCCTCGGCCTTCCCACCGGCACCCGGCTGCACCTCGGCCCGGACGCGGTGGTCGAGATCACCGGCCTGCGCAACCCGTGCCGCCAGATCGACCGCTTCCGCGGCGGCCTGCTCAAACACGTCGTCGGCCGCGACGAGGCCGGCCGGACCGTCCGCCGCAGCGGCGTCATGGGCGTGGTCCTGGCGGACGGCGACGTCCGCCCCGGCGACCTCGTCGGCGTCCACCTCCCGGCCGCCCCGCACCGGCCGCTGGAAAGAGTCTGAGCCCCCTTGAGACCCGACAGCCCCGCCCCGGTCCCTGTTGCCGCCCGCTCGGTGGACGACCTGCGCGTCCTCACCGCGAAGGGCACCCGGGTCAAGTACCTGCACTTCTGGGGCCACAGCCCGCAGCGCGACGGCAGCCCCGGTGCGGGCTGCCTCAGCCAGTGGTGGCACGCCCCCTTCAGCGTGGACGGCGTCCGCTACGCCACCGCCGAGCACTGGATGATGGCCGGCAAGGCCCGGCTCTTCGGTGACACCGACGCCGAGCGGCGGGTGCTGGCAGCCGGTCACCCGCACGCCGCCAAGGCGGCCGGCCGGACGGTCCGCGGCTTCGACGAGGCGCAGTGGGTCCGCGAACGCTTCGCCCTGGTTGTCGAGGGCAGCACGCACAAGTTCGCCGCCCACCCCGATCTGCGGGCCTTCCTGCTCGGTACGGGCCGGCGGGTCCTGGTCGAGGCCAGCCCGGTGGACCGGATCTGGGGCATCGGCCTGGCCGCCGACGACGAGCGGGCGGCCCGCCCGGCCGCCTGGCGGGGGCTCAATCTGCTGGGGTTCGCGCTGATGGAGGCGCGGGAACGGCTGATCGCCGACCCGCGGCCGTAGAGTGCGGAGCAGCGGCCTTCGTGCCGCTGACCCGTCAGCCGAATCGCTGAAATGCCCTACGCGGTGGCGCCGTGAACCGTAAGGCGGCCGCGTCGCGGTAAGCCGTACCGCCCGCACCGCGGTCAAGGGGAAGGGACCCGCAGGAGATGACGGAACGTCTGGTCGTGATCGGCGGCGACGCCACCGGCATGTCGGCGGCCTCGCAGGCCCGGCGGCGCAGGTCCGCCGACGAACTGGAGATCGTCGCCTTCGAGCGCGGCCGGCACACCTCCTACTCCGCCTGCGGCATCCCCTACTGGATCGGGGGCGACACCACCGGCGACGCGCTGATCGCCAGGACGCCCGACGAACACCGCGCCCATGACATCGACGTACGGCTCGCCACCGAGGCGATCGAGGTGGACCCGGCGGCCGGCCGGGTGCGTACCCGGGACGCCGACGGCCGCGAGGAGTGGACCGGCTACGACCATCTGGTGATCGCCACCGGAGCCGTACCCGTGCGGCCGTCCATCCCCGGCATCGACGCCGACGGTGTCCACGGCGTGCAGACGCTCGACGACGGTGAGGCGGTGCTGCACGGTCTCGGCGGGGCCGGCGTACGGCGGGCCGTCGTGGTCGGCGGCGGCTACATCGGCGTCGAGATGGCCGAGGCGCTGCTGCGGCACGGCCTGGACGTGACACTGGTCGACCGGGCCGAACAGCCGATGACCACCCTCGACCCCGACATGGGGCGGCTGGTGCGCGTCGCCCTGGAGGGCCTCGGTGTCCGGGTGGTCTCCGGTGTCACGGTGAGCGCGGTACTGACCGGCGACGACGGCCGGGTGCGGGCGGTGGCCACCGACGAGGACGAATACCCGGCGGACATCGTGGTCCTGGGCATCGGCGTCCGTCCCGGCACCGAACTCGCCCGCGCCGCCGGCCTGCCGCTCGGAGCGCACGGCGGACTGCTCACCGACCGCGCGATGCGGGTGCCCGGCACCGAGCGGATCTGGGCCGGCGGCGACTGCGTGGAGGTGCTCAACCTGGTCTCCGGCGCGCTCCAGCACATCGCGCTGGGCACCCACGCCAACAAGCACGGGCGCATCATCGGCACCAACATCGGTGGCGGGTACGCCACTTTCCCCGGCGTGGTGGGCACCGCGGTCAGCAAGGTGTGCGACGTGGAACTGGCCAGGACCGGGTTGCTGGAGGCCCAGGCGCGGGCCGCCGGCCTCGAGTTCGTGACCGCCGTCATCGAGTCCACCACCCGGGCCGGCTACTACCCCGACGCGGCCACGATGACGGTCAAGATGCTGGCCGAACGCGGCACCGGCCGGCTGCTCGGCGTCCAGATCATCGGACGCGAGGGCGCCGCGAAACGGGTCGACATCGCGGCGGTCGCGCTCACCGCGGGCATGACGGTGGGGCAGATGGTCGATCTGGACCTGGGCTACGCGCCGCCGTTCTCCCCGGTGTGGGACCCGGTGCTGGTCGCGGCGCGGAAGGCGGCGGACGCGGTGGCGGCCGACATCAGGAAGTCGTGACCGCTCCGACCGTCACGACGTCGTGACGGCGGTGGTCCGCGCCGGAGCGGCGGCCAGCCGGCCGAGGGCTTCCAGCAGCGGTGGCAGCGACGGCCCGCGTCCGACCGGCAGCACCTCGCCGGGAGCCTCGTCCAGCAGCACGAACGCCATGTCGTCGATCCGCGCCACCAGGCTCCAGCCGGGCCCGTCGGCGCGCAGCGCGCCATGGGCGGTCCGCACCCGGCCGGCCGGCGGTACCTGCCGCAGATAGCCTTCGGCGGCGGCAAGGGCGCGGCGCACGCCGGGGTGGGAAGGGGCGGGGGCCGCGGATCTGGCGGAGTCGGTGGCAGCGTCGGCGGCGGAATCGGGGCCGGGCTCAGGGCCGGGCTCGGGGCCGGGCTCGGAGCCGGTCCGCGGGTCGGCGGTGTCCTCCGGGCCGGCGACCTGGTCGCGCCAGTCCCGCCAGTGGACCGCGATCTCGTCGGCGCCCAGCCGGCGTTGGGCGGCCCCCCACACGGAGCTGTCGGGTGGCGTCAGGGGCGGGCGCCCGGCGGCTGCCTCGTCCGGGTCGTACGGCTCGGGGACGCCGGGCGCGGCGACCGCCACCGGCACCGGCCAGCCCGGCAGGGACGCGGCGATGCTGACCTCCTCCGGGGACAGGTCGTATTCCAGCCCGCAGTCCCAGGCCGCCAGCGCACACGCCACCATGGCGGCATCCGTGCTGGCCACCGTCCAGCGGGCGCCCGTGCCGTCCTGCCCGAACACCAGGCCGTAACCGGCGTCCAGCGGTGCGAGGCCGAGCCCCGCGCAGGCGGCCGGGTAGTCGTCTCCCAGCACGCCGGGGAACCGCTCCGGCGTGAGCATCGCCGCGGTCAGCACGAACAGCGCGTCCCCGTCCTCCGCAAACTCCGCCGCGGCCATCCGCCGTCCCCCTCGCATCCCGGTCCGCGCACCTTAACCAGCCGGTAACGTCCCCGTCGAGAGCGCGCCCGGGGGAAAATCCGCTCGGAGAGGTGCGCCGGTGCGGCGGCGGCGCGTACTCGCCGGCGTCGGCACGGCGACACCGCGTCCGGGGCCCGTCGTGCCCGGTGGAGCCGGTCCACCCCGTCGACCCGCGCTCCGAGGGGTCGCTGGTGGCTGTGCATCATGGTCGTATGATCAGCCTTCGCTCCATTGCCCTCTTCGTCGTCGCCGCGATCCTGGAGATCGGCGGCGCGTGGCTGATCTGGCAGGGTGTGCGCGAGCACCGCGGAATCGGCTGGGTGGGCGCCGGCGTGGTCTCCCTCGGCCTCTACGGTTTCGTCGCCACGCTGCAGCCCGACGCCGCCTTCGGCCGGATCCTCGCCGCCTACGGCGGAGTGTTCGTGGCCGGCTCGCTGCTGTGGGCGGCGGTCGCCGACGGATACCGGCCGGACCGGTTCGACATCACCGGCGCGCTGATCTGTCTGCTCGGCGTCGGAGTCATCATGTACGCGCCGCGCGGACGGTGACGCCCTCCGGTGCGTGCGCGGTTCGCGTCGCGTTCGCCCGTGGCTCCCATCCGCCCCACTCGACTCTCCGGACCCACCGACCCCGACCGTCCGGGGGAGTCGATCTGGGACAACCCCCGAGGAGGGGTTGCCGTCGCGGGCAGTCCGTACCAGGCTGCGTAACGCAGCGGAGACGGGAGGTAGGCGATGACGGTGAGTAACGGGCTTGCGTGGTTGCTGGACGACCTGACGCAGCGGGTGCCGCACGTGCGGCACGCGCTCGTCCTGTCCAACGACGGGCTGGTGACCGGCGCCAGCGGCGAGCTGGACCGTCCGACCGCCGAGCACCTGGCCGCTGTCTCCTCCGGCTTCCACAGCCTGGCCAAGGGCGCCGGGCGGCATTTCGGGACCGGCGGTGTGCGCCAGAGCATGATCGAGTTCGACGAGGGTTTCCTCTTCGTCACCGCGGCAGGGGACGGCAGTTGCCTGTCCGTGCTGAGCGAGATGGAGGCGGACGTCGGCCAGGTCGCCTACGAGATGACGCTGCTGGTGCACCGGGTCGGCGAGCACCTCGGGGTGCCGGCGCGCCAGACCGAGGCGCCTTTCTGAGCCCTGGAGGGCCTGCGCCGTCCGGTGTTCGCGAGTTGTCCACAGGCCCGCCGACGAGCTGTCGCGTCCCGCGCTAGATTGATCACTGTCAGTGATCAATCGGTGGGGGAGTGATGGCAATGAAGACGGTCAAGTCGGCGCGGCACGCGAAGCCGACCAAGGGGAGCAGGCTGACCAGGGCGGTCAGGGCGGAGAGGGGGGCCGCCGCGACCGGGCCGACCCGGCCGAGCGAGTCGAGAAGGTCGAAGGGGTCGGGGAAAGCCGCGAAGCCGGCGGCGGGCGCGGAGTCCGGCAGGCCGGCCAGCGCCGTGAAGCGGTCGAACGGGACGGCCGGCTCGAAGGCGGGCAGTGACCTGCGGGCGGCTGAGACGACGCAACAGCGCTCCTGGGGGTCCGGCGCGGTGGCGCCGCCGCCCGGCAGCGGGCCTGCGGAGCGCGGCCTGCTGCCGCTCGCCCGAGCCCGGGACGAACTCGGCCTGGACTACGACGAGTTCGAGGTGGCCCTGCAGATCGGCGAGGTGCCCTGCGTCGCCTGCGGACCCGGTCAGTGGAAGGTGCCCGCGCAGGCCGTCGCCCGGCTGCGCGCCGAGCCGGACCATCGGGAGGCCCTGCTCGCCCGGCTACGGCTGGTGAACAGCGACGAGGCCGCGAGACTGCTCGGGATCGGCCGGGAGCGATTCGTCCGGCTGGCCAGAGCGGGATACGTCCGCCCGGTCCGCTGGTACGTCAACCAGTACCAGGCCGTGGTGTGGATCTACCTCGCCCGGGAGCTCACGGAGTTCGCCGACCGGCGCCCGGCCCTGCTGCACGGGCCGCTGCCGGCGGACTTGCGGGAGGCGGTGGCGGCAGGTGAGGACGAGCGACCCCGCGGGTGGCGGGCGCGCCGCACGGCCCAGCTCGTCCGGGACGCCCACGACGCGTGGGAGGAGGCCGCGGTCTGGGCCGCGCTGCTCGGCCCCGAGATCGTCGCCGAGGCCGTGCCGGACCCTGATGATCGCGGCCATCTGCGAAGGCTGCGCGCGGAGCTGCCGCCGGGCCGGGTCGGGCGGGCCTCGGCGGAGCGGATCAGCGAACTGACCAGCGCCGACCGACCGGAGGAGATCGCCGCGGCGCTGCTCGCGCTGGCCACCGCACTCGGCAGAGCCCGCGCCCTGCGGGCCGCGCCCCGATTCCCGGGCACCGAGCCACTCCCGGCGCGGCCCCTGCCGCCGGCCCGGCCCGCGCTCTCACCATCCGAGCCCCCGCTCCCGCACATGGCCCCCGAGGTCCGCGCGCCGGCACACCG
>NZ_FMCH01000441.1 GCF_900091855.1 Streptomyces sp. DvalAA-14 | reverse complement strand
AGCGAGCCCAGCGACAGCGCCGCCATGTGCCAGGCCTTCGCGTCGAAGGCGTCGCCGTGGGCCGCCCGGGCCGCGGCCCGGCCGGTCAGCCAGGCGCGCTCGCCGAGCTTGTAGCCGATCGCCTGCCCGGGCATGCCCAGGTAGCGGACCAGCTCGCTGTCCACGAAGTCGGCCGGACGGCCGCTGTAGCCGCCGAAGAAGTCCCGGGCCAGCTGCGGCGTCCAGCGCTCGCCCGGGTGGAACGGCGAGTCCGCCGGGATCTCCAGCTCCAGGTGCATGCCGATGTCCACGATGATGCGGTTGGCGCGCATCATCTGGGCGTCGAGGTAGCCGAGCCGCCGCTCCGGGTCGGTGAGGAAGCCCAACTCGTCCATCAGCCGCTCCGCGTACAGCGCCCAGCCCTCGGCGTTGGCGCTGACCATGCCGACGGTGGCCTGGTACCGCGACAGGTTCTCCGCGACGTGCGCCCACTGCGCGATCTGCAGGTGGTGGCCGGGCACCCCCTCGTGGTACCAGGTGGAGACCAGGTCGAAGACCGGGAAGCGGGTCTTGCCCATGGTGGGCAGCCAGGTGCGTCCCGGGCGGCTGAAGTCCTCCGACGGGCCGGTGTAGTACGGGGCCGCCGCGCCGCCGGGCGGGGCGATCCGGGACTCCACCCGGCGGACCCGCTCGGCGAGTTCGAAGTGGGTGCCGTCCAGCGCCTCGATGGCCTCGTCCATCAGGGCCTGGAGCCAGTCGCGCACCTCCTCGACCCCCTCGATGGCCTGGCCGTGCTCGTCCAGGTGCCGGAGCACCTCCCAGGGCGTCGCGTCGGGCAGGATCTTGCCGGCCTCGGCGACCATCTCTCCGTGCAGGCGGTGGAATTCGGACCAGCCGTACGCGTACGCCTCGTCCAGGTCCAGATCCGTGCCGTTCCACAGCCGGGACCAGCGGGCGTACCGCTCGCGGCCGACGGTGTCGGGGGCGCCGGCGACGGCCGGGGCGTAGGTGTCCCGGAACCAGTCGCGCAGCGCGGTGTAGGCGGCGGTGGCCTCGGCCGCGGCCGCGTCCAGTTCGGCGCGCTGCTCCTCCGGGCCGCCCGCGGTCAGCTCCGCGAACCAGCTGCCGGACCCGCCGTCGCCGGTCCACTCGGTGAACTGGCCGATGACCGTCTCCACCTGCTGCGGGCCGGCCCGCAGACCGCGGGCCAGGCCCTCGGTGAGCGACGCCCGGTAGCCGTCGAGCGCGGCCGGGATCTGCCGCAGCCGGGCCGCGATGTCCGCCCACTCCTGCGGTGTCCCGGTGGGCATCAAGGTGAAGGCCTCGCGGACCGCGTGCGCGGGTGAGGCCAGATTGCTCACCGCCCGCAACGGCTCCTGCGCGGCGTGGACCGCGAGTTCGGCGGTGAGCCGCTCCCGGAGCAGCCGGGCGCAGCGCCGCTCGGCGTCGCTCTCCGCCCCGGGCCGGGCCTCGGCCAGGGTCAGCCGGTCCAGCGTGGTGCGGGCCAGCTCGGCCAGTGCGTCGGCGCCCGCCGGTGAGAAGTCCGGCAGTCGGCGGCTGCTACCGGGCGCGCCGAGATACGTGCCGAGGATCGGATCGAGTTCGAGCAGGTCGTCGACGTAGGCGTCGGCGATCTGGCGGGGCAGGGCACTGCTGCTGAGGATGGACATACCGCCATCCTCGTACGCCGACGCCGTCCGCGTCACTAGTAAAAAATCTTCGCTGCCCGCGTCCCGGCGTCCGGCGGAGCGGCCCGGTCAGCGGCGGGGGCCAGTGACCCAGGGCAGCGCGGCCGGCGCGGGACCGGTGCCGCTGGCCGACGGCAGCGCGGCGGTGATCACCAAGGTGCCGTCCTCCAGCTGGTAGTCCAGCGGCAGGTCCAGCTCGCGCATGGTCGCCACCATGGCGGTGTTGGACGAGCGGGTGACCGCGTAGACGCTGTCCCGGCCCGCCTCCGCGGCGAGTTCGACCAGCCGGCGCAGCAGGGCGGCGCCGATGCCGCGGCGCTGCCAGTCGTCCTCGACGATCAGCGCGACCTCGTTCTCGTCGCCGTCCCACAGCAGGTGGCCGAGCGCCACCAGCCGTCCGGAGGCGGTCTCCACCGCGAGGGTGCGGCCGAAGCGCGGGCTCAGCAGATGGGCCAGATAGCGGTCGGCGTCGCCGACCGGCCCGTGGTAGCGGGAGGAGAGGGTGGCGGGGGAGCAGCGGTCGTGCATCGCCAGCGCGGCCGCGTGGTCGTCCGAGCCGGCCCGGCGCACGGTGATCTCGTTGCCCTCCGGGAGGGTGAGGACGTCCCGGCGGGCGGGCATCCGGACGCCGAGCCGCGCGTCGAGCTCCACCAGCGCCCTGGCCCGGGCGAACTCGGTCGGGGTGAAGGGCAGATGGTCGCGCCGGACGACGATGGTGCCGCCGGAGGGGTCGCGCAACCGCATCACGGTGGGCCGGGGCGACTCCTGGACCCCGGGCTCCTCCGCCGCGTCGTCCCGCGCCGAGCCCGCGGCGCCGCCGGGTGTCGCGGGCGTCGAGCTGATGGTGCAGCGGCCGAACAACTCGCGCAGCGCGAGGGGCAGTTCAGCCGGGTCCAGCGCGGTCCTGGTGGCCAGGGCGAGCATCCGGGTGGGCGCGTCCACCAGATCGTGGGCGTCGGCCCGCTCCAGCCAGGTGTCCGCGCCGCCCGCGTCGGCGACGGTGAGCGCCAGCGCGGCGGCCGGCAGCGCCGCGGGCGCCCGCAGCAGGAACTCGTCGACGGTGCCGTCGGCCAGCGGATGCGTCTGCAGGGTGACGATGTCGACCCGGCTGCCGGCCAGCGCGGTGCAGACCTCGCCCAGGCTGCCGGGGGTGTCGCGCAGGGTCGTCCGCAGCCGCCACAGCGTGGTCTCGGTGCCGGCCGGGGCGGTCTCGGGCGGGCCCGGTGGCGCGTGGCTGTGCCGGCGTGTCCACCAGGTGTGGAATCCCGCGGCGCCGAGCAGTCCGAGCGACGAGGTGGCCAGCAGCACTCCGCCGTCCGGGCCGTGGTTCACCAGGTCGGCCACGAAGTCAGCCGCGGCCATCGCGGTGAACAGCGCGGCCACTTCGGCGAGATCGCGGCCCCAGTGGCGCTGCCGGGCTCGGGTCTGGGCGGGAGTCGAGTGACGCATACCGCCACCATGCCGAAGGCTTGTTGCGCGGCCACGAACGTGTCATGACCAGACGGTAAAGGCCTGATCTTCCCGGTTAACTTACCTTTTCAACCTTTTTGCCGCCCGGGTGGAGAACCGGGTGGAAGCGCCTGGTGGAGGCGCCGGGCGGGAACGCTTGGGCGGGAGCGCCCGTGACCGGGGGCGCCGGGCAGCCGGGAGCACGGCCACCGCCCGGGTGATCGCCTCCGGCGACGCTGCCCCGTAGGAGCGCGGGGAGTTGCACGGCCAGCCAGTCGGGCCGGGTGCGGGTCGTCACCGGCCGGGTGGGCTGTTGCTGTCGTGTCCGGGCCTCCGGCGGGTGGTGGGTTCCTAGCGCCGTTCCTCGCGCCCCTGCCTTCGGCGCCCGGCCGGAGCCGAACCGGGGGTCGCTCAGCGGGCGTACGGCCATCGCGCGGGCGGCGGCGCGCCCAGGCCGCGGTGCCCGCCCCACTGCCGGCCCTGCCCCGGACGCACCGGGGCTGACGGCGGCCTCGTCGTCCCCGGCGGCCCTTCCGGTCCGGTCCGGCCCGGTCCGGCGAAAATCTTTCACGGCCCGGGAACTCGGCCGGGATGGGGGGGAGTTGTCTCAGTACGGGCCGGTGCGAGCACCGGCCCGGCCAGCTGCCCCGGCCGGGCGCCCCCGTCCCGGTCGGGGCCCAGAGCCCGGCCGACGTGTCGGACACGCTCTGGGCCGCCCGCGCGTCCGCGGGGCCCCCTCCTCCCGCGGACGCTGGGCGGTGCGGCCCCGGCTCCGCGCGGACGGCCGGGCGGCCCGGCCACCCGGCTACTTGACGCCGAGCGCCTGCTGCAGCGGGTCGATCGCGAAGTACGCCACGAAGCAGACCGACACGCCCCACACCAGGGGGTGCACCTCACGGATCTTGCCCAGCGCCGCCTTGATGACGACGAACGACAGGAAGCCGGCCCCGATCCCGTTGGTGATGCTGTAGGTGAACGGCATCACGACGATGGTGAGGAAGGCCGGGATCGCGATGTCGTACTGCGTCCAGTCGATGTTCCGCACCTGTGCCATCAGCAGGAAGCCCACCGCGACCAGGGCCGGCGCCGCCGCCTGTGACGGCACCACCCCGGCCAGGGGCGACAAGAAGAGCGCGACCGCGAAGAGCAGCCCCGTCACCACGCTGGCCAGCCCGGTGCGCGCGCCTTCGCCGACGCCGGCCGCCGACTCGACGAAGGCGGTGTTGGAGGAGCTGGACGCGATGCCGCCCGCGACCGCCGCCGCCCCGTCGATGAACAGCACCCGCCCGATGTTGGGCACCCGGCCCTGCTCGTCCAGCAGCCCCGCCTCGTTGGAGATGCCGACGATCGTGCCCATCGCGTCGAAGAAGTCCGACAGCACCAGGGTGAAGACGAACAGCAGGGAGGTGACCACGCCCGCCTCCCGGAACCCGCCGAAGAGGCTGAAGTGTCCGATGAGCCCGAAGTCGGGGCTGGCCACCACGTGGTGCGGCAGCTTCGGTACGGTCAGGCCCCAGGCGGCGTCGGGGATGTCCGCGATCGAGTTGACGATGATCGCCACCACCGTCATCACCACGATGCTGATCAGGATGGCGCCGCGCACCTTGCGGGCGACCAGCGCCACCGTCAGCAGCACTCCGAGGCAGAACACCAGCACCGGCCAGCCGGTGAGCGTTCCGGAGCCGCCGAGCTGGACCGGGGTGGTGGTCTTGGCCGCGTCGGGTATTCGGCTGGCGAACCCGGCGTCGACCAGGCCGATGAACGCGATGAACATACCGATACCCACGCTGATCGCCTGCTTGATCGCCTGCGGGATCGCGTTCATGATCGCCTCGCGCAGCCCGGTGGCGACCAGGACGCAGATCAGCAGGCCCTCCAGGACCACCAGACCCATCGCGTCCGGCCAGCTCATCCTCGGCGCCAACTGGAAGGCGACCACCGCGTTCAGGCCCAGGCCGGTCGCGATGGCCAGCGGCAGATTGCCGCCGACGCCCATGACCGCGCTCATCACCGCCGCCACCAGGGCGGTCGCGGTGAGCAGCTGGGCGGTGGACAGGTGGTGCCCGAACTTGTCGGTCGCGCTGCCCAGGATGATCGGATTGAGCACCAGGATGTAGGCCATCGTGAAGAACGTGGCGAGGCCGCCGCGGACCTCCCGCGCCGGGGTCGAACCGCGCTCGGTGATCCGGAAGTAGCGGTCCAGCCGGTTGCCGGTCGGCGGTGGCGGGGACGTCGGCTTCTCTGCTTCCACGGTGGGTCCGGACATGGCACTCCTCTGAGATCGAACCGGGGTCGGTGGGGGGAGGGGGATCGGTCGGGGGTCGGCGGGGGACGGCGGGGACAGGGCGGCGGCGCCGCGGGGAACGGGACGGCGTGGACGGACGGCGGGCGGGGAAACGCCGCTCCAACAAAGGGTGCAAGCGGGCGGGGCACACGGATTGTGCTCCCGCCGGACGGGTCGCGGGTTTCGGCCGCGTTACACCGTCGGTTTTCAGTCATGCGCCGGTCAACACCGGGGTCCGCACGGTCGCCGTAAGGCCGTCCGCGGGGGCGCCGACTCCGCGATCCGCCGCATCACCACCTGCTCCTCACAGACCGCCGGCCACCCGCAGCACCGCACCGGTGGTGTAGGACGCCTGCGCCGACAGCAGCCACGCCACCGCGCCCGCGACCTCCTCCGGCTGCCCCGGCCGTCCCATCGGGATACGGCCCGGATCGCGCCAGGGCCGCTCGGGGTCGCCCATCGCGGCATGGATTCCGGTGACGATCATGCCGGGCTGCACGGAGTTGACCCGTATCCCCTCGGCCGCCAGTTCCTTGGACAGGCCCGTCGTCAGCGCATCCACCGCCGCCTTGCTGGCCGCGTAGTGCACGTACTCGCCGGGGCTGCCCAGCGTGGCGCCGCCCGAGGACATGTTAACGATCGCGCCGCCGCCGCCCCCGCGCCGGGTGGACATCTCCTGCGCCGCGCGGCGGGCGCAGATCAGCGCGCCCATCACATTGACGTCCACCACGCGGCGCATGACCGCCACCGGGGTCTCGGTGAACCGGCCCAGCGGGCCGGTGATGCCCGCGTTGTTCACCAGCCCGGTGACCGGCCCCAGGCCCGCCGTCACCGCGTCGAAGAACGCGTCGACCTGGTCCTCGTCGCTGGTGTCGAGCTGGTGCACCAGGCATTCCCCGCCGGCCGCCCGCACCGTGCCGGCCACCTCCAGCGCCGCTTCCGCCGCCCGTTCGTAGCCGATGCCGATCCGGTGCCCGTCCGCCGCGAGCCGCAGCGCCACCGCGGCCCCGATGCCCCGGCCACCCCCGGTGACCACCGTGACCTGGTCCATCGAAGCCGTCCTCCCGCTGCTGGCCGCCGTCCACCGCGGTTCGCGGCCGCGCGCTGTGCCCGCGCGGATCACGAACGCTATCGCAGCGGACGATCAACACCGCGTGAACCTCTCATGTATCCGGTTCCGGTGGGCTTGGGCGGGTCCGAGTATTGGTCTTGACCAAGTTTGGGCACCGGCTCTATCGTCACCAGTAGTAGTGCAAGGACCTTTAATAAACACAGGTTCCGAAACAAGGCTTAACAAGCCGCCCGACCCGGCCCGATCGGCCGGCGGCGGCCCCGGGGAATGCGAGGACAGGGTGGGGACCACGCAGCTCGAAGCGGTGCAGGAGCCGAAGTACTGGCACCTCAAGACGGTGCTGAACGACGCCCTCGACTCCGAGTTCGAGGTCGGCGAGATCCTGCCGAACGAACGTGACCTGGCGGCCCGCTTCGGTGTGGCACGGGCCACGTTGCGCCAGGCGCTCGAACAACTGGAGCTGGAAGGCCGGCTGCAGCGGCGCCGCGGCGTCGGCACCACGGTGGCGCCGCCCCGGATGGGTGTCGCCGTCGGACCGTTGACCAACGCCTGGCCGGGCGCGGGCCGCGACGCGTGGAACACCGTCGGCTGCGTCGAGGCCGTCGCCCCCGCGGCGATCGCCGCCCTGCTCGGCACCGGAACGGACGACGCCGTGCACACCATCCGCCGCGAGCGGGTGATGCAGGGCCAGTCGGTCGCCACCGAACTCCTCTACGTCCCGCCGGCCTCGGTGCCGAACCTGTCCGGGCTGCTCACGCCCGCCACCCACGCCCCGGCCGTGCTGCGGGAGCTGCACTCCCTGACGCTGGACGGCGACGACCGGGCGGTGGAGCTGGGCTCGGCCCGCGCGGAGGACGCCAAGCAGCTCGACCGGCTGCCCGGCGCGCCGGTGCTCGTGGTCACCACCCGCTACTACGCCGGCGGCCGGGTCGCCGCCGCCTCGGTGGCCACCTACCGCGCGGACACCTGCCGGCTGACCTTCGGCGACTCCGGCGCACTCGAGGTCACCCACCACCAGCCGGAGAGCCGCCAGGCGTCCTGACCGGCGCCCGCCCGCCCCCGAACGGCCGACCGCGGCCCACCGGCCTCCCGCCGGTGGGCCGCGGTGCTGTCGGCCGCCGGAAGCGCGGCGGCACGGCAAACGCCCGGCCCCGCCGCGAACGGCCTCAGCGCCGCGCCATCGAGGTCTGCTCGACGGCGAACAGCTGCTCCTCCACGTGGTCCAGTGCCAGCCGCAGCGCGCCGGTGGCGATCGCCTCCTGGCCCAAGGCGGAGACCACGACGTTCGGCGTCCGCAGGCAGTAGCGGGCCAACTCCGAACGCAGCGGCTCCAGTACGCCGTCCAGGCCGGCCGCCCAGCCACCGATCACCACCAGCTCGGGGTCGATCGCCAGCACCAGCGCGGCCACGTCGTGCACCAGCCGGCGAAGGAAACGCTCCACGGCGTCCTTCGCCTGTACGTCGCCCTCCTTGGCCAGCGCGAACACCCGCTCCACGGCGGGCTCGTCCAGCGGGTGCAGCGGCGTGCCGGTGGTGGACAGCAGATGTTCCGGGGTGACCTCGCGGCCCAGCAGGTGCAGTGCGCCGATCTCGCCGGCCGCGCCGCCGAAGCCGCGGTGCAGCCGCCCGCCGATCAGCGAGCCCGCGCCCGGGCTGAGGCCCGCCAGGACGAACACCACATCGTCGGTGCCGACCGCGGCGCCCTTCCAGTGCTCGGCGACCGCGGCCACATTCGCGTCGTTCTCCACCAGCACCGGACATCGGAAGGAGCGCTGCAGCCGCTCGCCGAGCGCCAGGCCCGTCCAGCCGGGCAGCGCGGTGCCCAGCCGCACCTCGCCGTGCGCCTCGACGATGCCGGGGCTGCCCACCCCGACCGCCCACAGCAGGTTGCGCGCCACACCGGCCTTGCGCAGCAGCTCGGCGACGGTGATCCGGACCCGCTCCAGCCGGTCGTCGGCGGACGCGGACTCGTCGACCTCGCGCCCGTGCGACCCCAGCACCTGCCCGCTGAGATCCGACAGCACCGCCCGCACCTGGTGGGCGCCTATCTCGATACCCAGCAGATGGCCGGCCTCGGCATGGAAGCGGAAGCGGCGGGCCGGCCGGCCCTGCTTGCGGGTGTCGCCCGGCTCCGGGGCGACCTCGACCACCAGATCGGACTCCGCCAGCCCCTCGACTGACCCCCTCGACCGTCGGCCGGGACAGTCCGGTGCTGTGCACCAGCTCGGTCAGGGTCGGGGTCTGTGCCCCGCGGAGCGCATGGAGGACGACCGCGGAATTGATCCGCCGGAGCAGGGACGGGTCCCCGCCGGTGAGTCGCCCCAAGGTGTGTCCTCCCAGCATGTACCTGTGTGTCGCGGATCGTACCCGGCGCGGGGCCGCGCGGCGAGTGCCGCCGGGTTCCGGTTGCGTGACATGTGGGGCGGCGCTTTCCCGGCGGCCCGGCCACCGCTTTCCCGACGGACCACCAGGTGACGCGGGCCGGGTCCGGCGAGGGGATCCGCAGGCCCGGGCGGCGGCCGGGTCAGCGGGTCGGCGGCGCCTCGGCGGCGGTCCGCAGCCGGCCGAACTCGGCGGCCAGCGCGGCCGGCGACCAGTGCGCGTTGAGCCCGCTGGGGCTCGGCAGCACCCAGATCCGGGTGTGGCCGATGGTCCGCTCCTGCGGCCCGACCTTGGCCGCCCGGTCGTCGAACGCCACCCGGTACGCGGTGACACCGAGCACCGCCAGCCACTGCGGCCGGCGGGCCTCGACCTTCGCGGTGAGCCGCTTGCCGCCGGCGGTCAGCTCGTCCGCGGTCAGCTCGTCGGCACGGGCGGTGGCCCGGGGCGCGACATTGGTGATGCCCAGGCCGAGGGCGAGCATTCCCTGCTGCTCGGCCGGCGCGAAGCGGCGCGGGGTGAAACCCGAGGCGTGCAGGGCCGGCCAGAACCGATTGCCGGGCCGGGCGAAGTGATAGCCCGTCCACGCCGACATCAGCCCCGGGTTGATGCCGCAGAACAGCACCCGCAGACCGTCGTCGACGATGTCCACCAGCGTGCGGGCGCGGGCCTCGGCCAGCTGTTCGGGCGTCAGAGGATCGCCCCCGGACGGTAGGCCGCCGCGCTCGGGTGCGCCTTGGTGACCTCCTCGATGCGGCGGACCACCTCGGCCACCTGCCCGGCGGCGGCGCCGGTGAAGGACAGCCGGTCGGCCATCAGCGCGTCGAGTGCCGCCCGGTCCAGCGGAATACGCTCGTCGGCGGCCAGCCGGTCCAGCAACTCGTTGCGCTCGGTGCCCTGTTCGCGCATCGCCAGCGCGGACGCCACCGCGTTCTCCTTGATCGCCTCGTGGGCGGCCTCCCGGCCGACTCCCGCCCGCACCGCGCCCATCAGCACCTTCGTGGTGGCCAGGAACGGCAGGTAGCGGTCCAGCTCCCGGGCCACCACCGCGGGGAAGGCGCCGAACTCGTCCAGGACCGTCAAGAAGGTCTCCAGCAGCCCGTCGAAGGCGAAGAACGCGTCCGGCAGCGCCACCCGGCGGACCACCGAGCACGACACGTCGCCCTCGTTCCACTGGTCGCCGGCCAGCTCGCCGGTCATCGAGGCGTAGCCGCGCAGGACCACCATCAGGCCGTTGACCCGCTCGCAGGACCGGGTGTTCATCTTGTGCGGCATCGCGGACGAGCCGACCTGGCCCGGCTTGAAGCCCTCGGTGACCAGCTCGTGCCCGGCCATCAGCCGGATCGTCTTCGCCAGCGAGGACGGCGCGGCGGCCAGCTGCACCAGCGCGGTCACCGCGTCGTAGTCCAGGGAGCGCGGGTAGACCTGGCCGACCGAGGTGAACGCCCGGGAGAAGCCGAGGTGGTCGGCGATCCGGTGCTCCAGTTCGGCGAGCCGGCCGCTGTCGCCCCCGAGCAGGTCCAGCATGTCCTGGGCGGTGCCGACCGGCCCCTTGATGCCGCGCAGCGGATAGCGCCCGATCAGGTCCTCGACCCGTTCGAAGGCCACCAGCAGCTCGTCGGCGGTGGTCGCGAAGCGCTTGCCCAGCGTCGTCGCCTGCGCGGCCACGTTGTGCGAGCGCCCCGCCATGACCAGCTCCGCGTACTGCGCCGCCAGCTGGCCGAGCCGGGCGAGCACCGCGACCGTCCGGTCCCTGACGTGCTCCAGCGACAGCCGGATCTGCAGCTGCTCCACATTCTCGGTCAGGTCGCGGGAGGTCATCCCCTTGTGCACCTGCTCGTGCCCGGCGAGCGCGTTGAACTCCTCGATCCGGGCCTTCACATCGTGCCGGGTGACCTTCTCCCGCTCGGCGATCGACGGCAGGTCGACCTCTTCGAGGACCCGCTCGTAGTCCGCGATCGCCCGCTCGGGCACCTCGATACCGAGGTCCTTCTGCGCCCGCAGCACCGCCAGCCACAGCCGCCGCTCCAGCACCACCTTCTGCTCGGGCGACCAGAGGGTCGCGAGCTCCGCGGAGGCGTAGCGGCCGGCGAGGACGTTCGGGATGCGAGGCTTGGCAGTCACGTAGGGAGAGCTTACCGGCTGCGGCCCGGCCGCCGTCCCGCTCCAGCGGCCCGGACCACCGGCGATGTGCCCCGCGGCGGGGGAAGTGATCACGTAGCCTCCGGGCATGAGGGACACCGAGTTCGTGCAGCGGGTGATCGGCATTCTCACCGAGGCCAAGGAGCTGGCCGCCCTGCCGGAAGAGGCGGCAACGGGTCCCGATGCGGCGTCCGACCATGTGATCGCACTGCTGAACGAGCTGCTGGAGCCGATCGAGCTGCCGCTCGACGTGCCGCCCGACGAACTGGTGGTGGCGCTGAACCATCAGGTCGGCGGCATCCTGCTGAAACTGGTCGGCTCCTTCTCGGCGGCGTTCGTCGAGCTCGCGCACGTGCACGACATGGGGCGCGACGATCTGTCGTCGGCCGATGTGCTGCAGGCGATCGCGCTGCGCGCCGAGACCCTGCCGTCGGACGGCGACGACTAGGACGACGACCAGGAGGACGTTCTACTCGTCGTGGTAGGGCAGCAGGTCCGGGCGCTTGGGCGGGCGGCCGTCGCCCGAGGAGCGGCCGGTGAGCCGGCGGCCGATCCACGGGAGCAGGTGCTCACGGGTGAACCGCAGGTCGGCGCCGCGGCGGCTCGCCCATCCGGCGCGGACGGCCGGCGGCAGCGCGAGGGTCCACTCGGCCGCGGCGGGCAGTCCCAGCGTCTGCCAGACGGCCTCCGCGACCCGCTCGTGGCCCTCGGCGGTGAGATGCAGGCGGTCGTCGGCCCACATCCGGGCGTCGCTCAGCACGCCCGCGCCGTACAGGTCCACCACCAGCGCGCCGTGCCGCTGCGCCAACTCCCCGATGAAGCCGAACACGTGCTCCATCCGGGGCAGGAACCGGGTGGCGACCGGGCCGGTGCGCACCGGGCTGCGCATCAGGACCAACTGCTTGCAGGCCGGGGCCAGCCGCGCCACGGAGCTCTCCAGCAGGGCGCAGACCTCGTCCACGTCGCACTTGGGCCGCAGCGTGTCATTGAGCCCGCCGACCAGGGTGATCAGGTCCGCGCCCATCGCCGCCGCGGTGTCCACCTGGTCCTCGGCGATCTGCCGGATCAGCTTGCCGCGCACCGCGAGGTTCGCGTAGCGGAAACCGGGGTCGAGCGCGGCCAGTCGGGCGGCGAGCAGGTCGGCCCACCCCCGGTAGGTGCCGTCGGGCAGCAGATCGGACATCCCCTCGGTGAAGGAGTCGCCGACCGCGACGAAACTGGAGTACGTGACAGGCGTCTGCATGGCCCGGTGATCTTATGCGACCGCGCGGGCGGCAGCGAAACAGCACCGGGGCTATCCGCGGGTGCTGCCGACCAGCTCCTTGAGCACGTCCTCCATCGTCACCAGGCCCACCCCGCGCCCCTCGTCGTCCACCACCGCCGCCAGATGGGCCCTGCTCGCGCGCATCGCGGTGAGCACGTCGTCCAGCGGGGTCGCCGCCACCACCCGGGTGATCGGCCGCAGCGCCGAACGGGGGAAGGGCTCGTCGCGCGGCTCGGCGTCGAGCGCGTCCTTCACGTGCAGATAGCCCAGCACCCGCCCGTCCGCGTCGGCCACCGGAAACCGGGAGAAACCCGACCGGGCGCTCAGCGCCTCCAGCCCCTCCGGGGTGATCCCGAGCTCGGCCCGCACCACCTGCCCGGCCGGCAGCACGATCTCGCCGACCGGCCGCCGGCCCAGCTCCAGCGCGTCCCGCAACCGCTCGGTGGACCGCTCGTCCAGCAGCCCGGCGGCGCCCGCGTCCACCACCATCCGGGACAGCTCGTCGTCCGAGAACACCGCCTCCACCTCGGTCTTCTGCTCCACCCGCAACAGCCGCAGCCCGCCGTTGGCCAGCGCGTTCACCCCGAAGATCACCGGCTTCAGCGCCCGGGTCAGCCCCACCAGCGGAGGTCCCAGCCGCAGCGCGGTCGGCACCGGCTGGGCCAGCGCGATGTTCTTCGGCACCATCTCGCCGAACAGCATGTGCAGATAGGTGGCCGCCACCAGCCCGATCACGAAGGACACCGGGCGTCCCACCCCGTCGCCCACGTGCGCCGCGCGGAACAGCGGCTCCAGCAGGTGCTCGATCGCCGGCTCGGCCACGATGCCGAGCACCACGGTGGAGGCGGTGACGCCCAGTTGCGCCGCGGCCAGCATCGGCGACAGGTTCTCCAGGCCCCACAGCACCCGGTGCGCGCGCCGGTCGCCTTCCTCGGCGAGCGGCTCGATCTGGCTGCGGCGCACCGAGATCATCCCGAACTCGGCGCCGACGAAGAACGCGTTCACCACCACGGTGAGCAGGCCGATGAACAACTGGGCGACGGTCATCGGGCCCGCCCCGGCGGTTCGCCCGCCCTGGGCGGCGACAGCAGCCGGGCCCGGGCCGCCCGCCGTCCCGCCGCCTCGGTGACCTCGATCCGCCAGCCGTCGATCTCGACGGTGTCCCCCTCCTGCGGGATCCGGCCGAGCCGCTGCGCGACCAGGCCGGCCAGCGTCTCGTACGGGCCCTCCGGGGCGCGCAGCCCGATCCGCTCCAGCTGGTCCTCGGTCCGGGTGGCGCCGTCGGCGTCGTAGATCCGGCGGCCCTCGGCGTCCTCGCGCAGGAAGAGGAGTACCGGCACCTCCTGCGGATCGTGCTCGTCGCGGACCTCGCCGACCACCTCCTCCACGATGTCCTCCATGGTGACCACCCCGGCCGTGCCGCCGTACTCGTCGATCACCACCGCCATCGTCTGCCGGCCGGACAGCCGCTCCAGCAGGCGGTCCACGGTCAGCGACTCCGGCACCAGCAGCGGTTCGCGCAGCAGCTCACCGACCGGCAGCCGGGCCCTGCGATGGGCTGGTACGGCCAGCACGTCCTTGATGTGCACGGTGCCGACCACCGCGTCGAGGGTGTCGCGGTAGACCGGGAAGCGGGACAGCCCCGTGGCCCGGGTGGCGTTCGCCACGTCCTCGGCGGTGGTCTGCTCCTCCAGGGCGGTCACCTGCACCCGGGGGGTCATCACGTTCTCCGCGGTGAGGTCGGCCAGGCTCAGGGAGCGGACGAACAGCTCGGCGGTGTCCGCCTCCAGCGCGCCCTCCTTCGCCGAGTGCCGGGCCAGCGCCACCAGCTCCTGCGGTCCGCGGGTGGAGGCCAGCTCCTCGGTCGGCTCCAGGCCCATCCGGCGCAACACCCGGTTGGCGGCACTGTTCAGATGGCGGATCAGCGGCCCGAAGGCCGCGGTGAACATCCCCTGCGGCCCGGCCACCGCCCGTACCACCCGCAGCGGCCGGGAGATCGCCCAGTTCTTCGGGATCAGCTCGCCGATGACCATCAGCGCCACCGTCGAGATCGCCGTGCCCAGCACCAGGCCCAGCGAGGACGCGGTCGACTTCGACAGGCCGGCCGCCCGCAGCGGGCCGCGCAGCAGCTTGCTGACCGATGCCTCGGACAGCAGGCCGACGACCAGCCCCGTGACGGTGATGCCGAGCTGGGCCCCGGACAGCTGGACGGTCAGCGTCCGGACGCCGGCCAGCGCCGCGGCGGCGCCCCGTTCACCCCGCTCGGCGGCGATTTCCAGCTCGCCGCGCTCCACCGTCGTCAAGGAGAACTCGGCGGCCACGAACACGCCACAGGCGAAGGTGAGCAGCAGGGCCACCACCAGGAGCAGCACTTCGATCATCCGGACACCTCGGTCCCATGATCGGCCACGGGCGCGGGGAACGCACGCGTTGGGACCGGCCGATCACGGTTCCGGCCCCGCGGCTCACCGGTCGGCGAGCGGCTTGGTCCAGCGGCGCCACTGGTGCTCGGGTTCGTAGCCGGCCGCCCGCCAGGCGGGATGGGCCGACGCGTTGCGCTCCAGCACCATCGCGTCGCCGCGCCGGCCGCCCAGCGCGAGGAACCGCTGCTCGGCCGCTTCCAGCAAGGTCCGGGCCACGCCCTGGCGGCGGGCGTCCGGGTGCACGGCGAGCCGGTACAGATGGCAGCGCCAGCCGTCGAAGCCGGCGATCACCGACCCCACCAGCACCCCGTCCCGGTCGGCGAGCAGCAGGGCCTCGGGGTCGCGTTCGATCAGCCGCGCCACGCCTGCCTCGTCGTCGCTGATACTGGTGCCCTGGGCCGCCAGCCGCCAGAAGGCGAGCACCGCCGGCGCGTCACCTCTCGCCGCGGGCCGTATCCGAAGGTCGCTCATGGCGGCAGCCAATCACTCCCGGGCCCGCGGGCGGCGGCGATTCCGCGATCCGGGATGGCACTCTTGCCGCTACTAGCGCCGCAGCGCTAGCGTGGTCGCATGGCGAAGACCCAGTTGAACGTTCGGGTGGACGAAGCCACCGCCGAGACGGCGCGGGAACGGGCCTCACAGCGCGGCATCAGCGTGAATCGCTACATCGAGGAACTCGTCCAGCAGGACGAGGGCGAGAACGGCCGGGCGTTCGTCCAGGCGGCTGCCGACTTCATGCAGCGCTACGAACAGGTCTTTGAAGAGGAGTTCGGCGGCCGGGGCGAAGGCACGCGTTGACCCTGCGGATCGACCTCGCCTGGCTGCTGATGGTCGCCGAGCACAACACCCCGGGGGACCCGCAGGTCACCGACTGGGGAGCGCTGGTCGCAGCGGTCAGCAGGCACCGGGCCGAGATCTTCGGACATCCCGTCTATCCGGACGAGCACACCCGGGCCGCCGCGCTGCTCCAGCTGCTGCTGCACGTACCGGCCCTGGAGCGCTCCAACGCGCTCTTCGCGACCGCGGTCGCCTACGCCTATCTGGTGGCCTGCGGCCTGAAGGTCACCACCACGCCCGAGCAGGTCAGGGAACTGGCCCGGCTGGTCAAGGACGGCGGCGCCGGGCTGGAGCGGATCGCGGCCGAGCTGCGGGCCTGGACCGGCTGAGGAGCCCGGCCCGCCGGCTCGGCTGAGGAGCCCGGTCCTGTCCCCCGGACCGGCTGAGGAGCCCCCGTTCTGCCCGCCGGCCGGAGCGGAGCCCCTCGCGACCCGGCCGGGCGGGGCCGGGCCCTATCTGAGCCGCCAGGCCGTCTGGGCGTACGTGCCCTCCTTCCGGAAGGCGAGCAGCTTGGCCGGCGCCACCTCGTAGACCCCCGCCGCGCCCCCGGCGTGCCAGAAACTGCCGTCCCGGACCTCGAACCGCCACTCCTCGCCGTACTTCGCCACCCAGGCGCCGGCCAGCAGCTCCAGCAGCGCCGGCTCGGTGACCCGCACGGCCGGGCCCTCGGCGACCACGTCCAGGCCCTCGTGCAGGGAATTGCTCCCGGTGGTCAGCGCCACCTGCGGGTTGGCGACAAGATTGCGGGCCTTCTGCTCGGTGTCGCCGGTGGTGAAGTACAGGAGCTCGTCGTACCAGACGGCGATCAGCGGAGTGACGTGCGGACGGCCGTCCGCCCGCACGGTGGTCAGCCAGAAGGTGCCGGCCGCCAGCAGCACGGCCTCCACCTCCTCCCACGCCGAGGGCTGCGCGGTGGGGTCGCTGAAGCGGGGGTCGAGCGTGCCGGTGGCCATGACGTCTCCATTGACGGGGGAGCGGCGGTCGTGGCTCCAGCATGACGGCAGGGTCCGACAATCCCCCGCCGGCCTACGCGTCGCCCGTCGCAGCCGCGTAGGGCGCCGGCGCGTAGACCCTGGTGAAGGCGGCGGCGTCCCGAGGTGCCGCCCAGCTGCGGCGCCAGCCAGTTCGGGGCGGCGGCGCGGAAGTCGGCCGGGGACAGCGACCCGGCGGCCTCGGGGAGGGCGCCGAGCAGCGGGGCGCCGGCCGCCTGCGGGAGTTCGGCGAGGTTGCAGCGATCGGCCAGCTCCGGGTCGGCCCGCCAGCTTCCGATGATCACGCCGAGGCAGCTGAGCTTGCGGGCCTGGAGGGCCTGCGCGGTGAGGGCCGTCACATTGAGCGTGCCGAGCCCGCGGGGGCCACCAGCAGCACCCGGGCGCGCAGCAGCGCCGCCGCGTCGGCCAGCGTGGAGCCCTGCGCGTCGTAGCGCACCAGCAGCCCGCCGGCGCCTTCGATCAGCACCACGTCGTGCACGGCGGCCAGCTTGGCCGCGGCCTCCGCGATGTCCTCCGGCCCGACCGTGTCCAGTCCGGCCCGCAGCGCCGCCGTCGCCGGCGCCAACGGCTCGGGGTAACGGGCCAGTTCCGCCGCCGTCACCTCCCCGGCGAGCCGGGCGACCTCGGCGGCGTCCCCGGGCTCGCCGCCCGTCACCCCCGTCTGCGCGGGCTTCAGCACCGCCACGCTCAGCCCCTGCGCCAGCGACGCGGCGGCGACGGCGGCGGTTGCCACCGTCTTCCCCACCTCAGTACCCGTCCCGGTGACGACCACGATGGCCATACCTCAGCTCCTTTCCTCGATCATTCCTCGGGCATTCCCCGATGTCCGGGGCCG
>NZ_FMCH01000442.1 GCF_900091855.1 Streptomyces sp. DvalAA-14 | reverse complement strand
TGACCGGCGCGGCGCTGCGGACCGCCGCGCTCGGCCCCGGCCGCGCCGATCCGCTGGCCGACCCGGCCGTGCGGGAGGCCCTGCGGGCCGCGGTGGCCGCCGGAGAAGGGGGGTGGCCCGGGCCCATCTGAGCACCGGGCAGCCGGGCAGCGACGGCACCCTCGGCCTGGTCCTGGCCCCCGGCGCCGACGCCGCGGTGACCGGCCGGGCGCTGGCCGCCGCGCTCGCCGCCGACGAGGTGCTGCGCGGCGCGCTCGTCCAGGGGCTGGACCTCGCCCTGCTGCCGGCCGACGCCACCGTGCCGGGCGAGCCGCTCTTCAGCCGCTGACCCGGAGCACTTACTCCCTGAGCCGCGCGGACCGCGGTCGGCGCTGACCACCAGCGCCGCGAGCGGGGTGGTCGGCGGCACCGACGCCATCAGCCCGGATACTCCCCGCCGGCGTGCGGACGATCCGGGTTCCCCCCGGCCCTCGACCGACCGCTGTCCGCGCCTGCCGCCCGCTTCCTCCCGAGATGTGGGGATCACCACGCAGCCGCACAATGCAAAGTGCGAGCTTGTCGATCATCGCTGAGGAGGTCCGATGGAGATCCGAGAAGGTCCGATGAGCGAGCACCTGGCCGCCCTGCGCACGATGGACCCCAAGCCGGTGATCTGCGAATTCCTCGGCACGCTGCTGCTGGTGTTCTTCGCCGTCGGCGCCGCGGTGCTCTCCGGCCAGTTCATCGGCGCGCTGGGTATCGCGCTGGCCTTCGGCTTCGTGCTGCTGGCGCTGGTGTACGTCTTCGGCCCGATCTCCGGCTGCCACCTCAATCCGGCGGTCACGCTCGGCATGCTGCTCACCCGGCGGATCGACGTCCGCGCCGCCGTGGTGTACGTCGTGGCGCAGCTGGTGGGCGCGATCGTGGGCGCCGCGCTGCTGCTGCTGGTCGCCGACCAGGTCCCCGGCTTCAAGCGGCAGGGCGCCTTCGGCACCAACGGCTACAACGCCCGGTCCGCGATCGGCGTCAATATCGGCGGCGCCTTCGTGGCCGAGCTGATGTTGACCTTCCTGCTGGTCTTCGTGTACCTCGCGGTCACCCAGCGGGTGGCCGTGGTGGGTTTCGGCGGCATCCCCATCGGCATCGCGCTGGTCGTCATCAACCTGATCGGCATCCCGCTGACCGGCGCCTCGGCGAACCCGGCCCGCAGCTTCGGCCCGGCCGTCTTCGCGGGCAGCCCGGCGCTGAACCAGGTGTGGCTGTTCCTGGTCGCGCCGCTGGTCGGCGGGGCCCTCGCGGCGGTCGTCCACGAATTCACCCACCCCGCGCTGATGGCGGCCAAGGCCGCCAGGGTGGCCGCCACCGAAGCGGAGCTGGACGCCCGAACCCAGGAATCCGAGGGCCGGGACGGCTCGACGCGACCCGAGGGGCGCTGGGGGCGGCGGCCCGGTGACTCCCGGGGGCCCGGGGACCAGGACGGGCCCGGCGGCTCGCAGGGCCCGGGAGGGCCGGACGGCCCCGGGGGACCGGGTCGGGAATAGGTCGGGAACAGGTCAGGAAGAGGCCCGCAGAGGTGCCTGCCCGGTGGCCGGCCCCGTACACGCGGCTGCGGAGCCGGCGGTCGGCCGCACCGCGCGGTCAGTGGTGCCGCTCAGCCGTAGACCGGCCCGGTGAACTTCTCGCCGGGCCCCTGGCCCGGCTGGTCCGGCACGGTCGACGCCTCGCGGAAGGCCAGCTGCAGCGACTTCAGCCCGTCGCGCAGCGGCGCCGCGTGGAAGGAGCTGATCTCGGTCGCGCTCGCGGTGACCAGTCCGGCCAGCGCCTCGATGAGCTTGCGCGCCTCGTCGAGGTCCCGGTGCTGCTCGCCCTCCTCGGCCAGGCCCAGGTTGACCGCCGCGGCACTCATCAGGTGCACGGCCACCGTCGTGATCACCTCGACGGCCGGCACGTCGGCGATGTCGCGGGTCAGATCGTCGAAGCCGGGTGCCTCCTGGGAGGACGATGCGGCAGGGGCGGAGGGTGCGTCGCTCATGCGACACACGATATGCCCCGTCCGGCCGATTACGGCCTTCGGCCCCGGGCGGGTACACTGGGGGGACGACCGGCTGGACACCCATGTGTCCGGCCAGCAAGTGGAGGCTCCGATCTCCCACCTGGTCGGCCCCAGGGCCGACGGGTCCCGGTCAGACGGTCACCCGGACGGCTTCCCGCCGATCGGGCCCCGTCCGATGCGCCCCGCGGAATAGCGCGGCGGTGCTCCCGGTTGTGAGGAGCCCCGCCTGTCTCCCGTATGGGGCGTTTTTTCACGCCTTGGGTACGGGGTCGGACGAGACAGACTCAAGCGCGGCTGTCGGCCAGTCAGTCGCGTCGTACAACCGAGGAGGCCCCATCAGCGCCGAGCCCCGCATCAACGACCGGATTCGCGTTCCCGAGGTGCGACTTGTCGGTCCCAGTGGCGAGCAGGTGGGCATTGTGCCGCTTGCCAAGGCCCTGGAGCTTGCGCAGGAGTACGACCTCGACCTGGTCGAGGTAGCGGCGAACGCCCGTCCCCCCGTGTGCAAGCTCATGGACTACGGGAAGTTCAAGTACGAGTCGGCCATGAAGGCCCGTGAGGCGCGCAAGAACCAGGCGCACACGGTCATCAAGGAGATGAAGCTCCGGCCGAAGATCGACCCGCACGACTACGACACCAAAAAGGGTCACGTCGTCCGGTTCCTCAAGCAGGGCGACAAGGTCAAGATCACGATCATGTTCCGCGGCCGTGAGCAGTCCCGGCCCGAGCTGGGCTACCGACTGCTGCAGCGGCTCGCGGAGGACGTCCAGGAGCTCGGCTTCATCGAGTCGAACCCCAAGCAGGACGGCCGCAACATGATCATGGTTCTCGGCCCGCACAAGAAGAAGACCGAGGCGATGGCCGAGGCCCGCGAGGCCCAGGCCGCCCGCAAGGCGAGCCGCCAGGGTGACGGCGGCGACGTTTCGGACGACGGCACGGACGACGAGCACGAGCACCTGGACGAGCACGAGGACCACGTGCAGGCGCACGACGCCGAGGACGCGGCAGAAGAGGTACCGGCGCACGACGCCGGCTGAGAACATCCCGGAGCCCCCGGCTCGCGGGTCGGAATGCAGAACTGACGCTCTCCGTGCGCCTACCGGCGTACGGGAGGGCCAGCGACGAGGAGACCACGGCGCCATGCCGAAGAACAAGACCCACAGCGGTGCGAGCAAGCGCTTCAAGATCACCGGCTCCGGCAAGGTGCTGCGCGAGCGGGCCGGCAAGCGCCACCTGCTCGAGCACAAGCCGTCCAGCAAGACGCGCGCCCTGACCGGCACCGTCGAGGTGGCCAAGTCGGACGTCAAGAAGATCAAGAAGCTTCTCGGCAAGTGACCGGCGCGCCCCCGACCGGGGCGCGCGGTCCGATCCGGGACCCCATTCGCTTTCGGGCCGTGTGAGCATCGCCGCGGCCCCTGAGAAGGAGTTATCAAGTGGCACGCGTCAAGCGGGCAGTCAACGCCCAGAAGAAGCGCCGGGCGATCCTCGAGCAGGCCAGCGGTTACCGCGGCCAGCGTTCGCGCCTGTACCGCAAGGCCAAGGAGCAGGTCACCCACTCCCTGGTCTACAACTACAACGACCGCAAGAAGCGCAAGGGCGACTTCCGTCAGCTGTGGATCCAGCGGATCAACGCCGCCGCCCGCGCCAACGGCATCACCTACAACCGCTTCATCCAGGGTCTGAAGGCCGCCAACGTCGAGGTGGACCGCAAGATCCTCGCGGAGCTGGCCGTGAACGACGCCAACGCGTTCGCCACGCTGGTCGAGGTGGCCCAGAAGGCGCTGCCGTCCGACGTGAACGCGCCCAAGGCGGCGTGACGCCGCTCCGGCACGACGTGGTTTCCGGGCCCGCGGGTGAATCCTCCCCTGCGGGCCCGTTCGTTGTCCGCCCGCGGTGGGTCCGGCGCCGCCGGGCGGCGCCGCCCCGCCACCGGGAAGTGAGCCCCGCATGTCCACCCCCGAGCTGACCTCGCTGCGCTCCGCCCGGGTGACCGCCGCGCACCGGCTGGGCAAGCGCAGCTTCCGCGGCAAGGAGCGGCGCTTCCTGGCCGAGGGGCCGCAGGCCGTCCGGGAGGCCGTCGGGCATCCCGGCGGTGCGGCCGGCCGGACCCTGGTCGAGCTGTACGCCACCCCCGAGGCGGCCGAGCGGCACGCCGACCTGGTGGCCGCCGCCCGGGCGGCCGGCGTCCCCGTACTGAGCGCCACCCCCGAGGTGGTCGCCGAGATCTCCGACACCGTCAACCCGCAGGGACTGGTCGGGGTCTGCCGCTTCCTGGACACGCCCTTCGCCGAGGTGCTGGCCGGACGGCCCCGGCTGGTCGCCGTGCTCGCCCATGTCCGCGACCCCGGCAACGCCGGCACCGTGCTGCGCTGCGCCGACGCGGCCGGCGCCGACGCGGTGGTGCTCACCGACGCCTCGGTGGACCTCTACAACCCCAAGGCGGTACGCGCCTCGGCCGGCAGCCTGTTCCATCTGCCGGTCGCGGTGGACGTGCCGGTGGCCGAGGCGGTCGCGGGACTGCGCGCCGCGGGCGTCCGGGTGCTGGCCGCCGACGGCGCCGGCAGCCGCGACCTGGACGACGAACTCGACGCGGGCGCCATGGGCGGCCCCACCGCCTGGGTGTTCGGCAACGAGGCGTGGGGTCTGCCCGAGGAGACCAGGGCCCTGGCCGACGGGGTGGTACGCGTACCCATGCACGGGCGCGCGGAAAGCCTCAATCTCGCTACGGCGGCCGCCGTGTGCCTGTACGCCTCCGCGCGCGCCCAGCGCGCTCCCGGAGGGTGCCGCAGCCTCGCGTCAACCTAGTAGGGTGGCGGCCCGGGGGCCCTGAGAGGGGGGTGGCGGAGATGGACGTAATGCCGCAGAACGGCATCCGCAGCACGCTCGACGGCCGGCCCGAAGACCGGCGGACCCCCGAGCCCCACCCCCAGGACCCGCCCGGCGAACCACGGTCCGCCACCCCCGTCCCGGCCGCCGCCGGCGAACCGCTCGACGGCCCGGACCCGGACTCCGGCGGCCCGCTCGACGCGCTGGGCGTCGACCCCGACGACCTGCCCGACGGCCTGGTGATCGCCGACGAGCAGCACCGGGTGATCTGCTTCAACGCCGCCGCCGCCCGGATCACCGCACTGCGGGCCGCCGACGTCATCGGCCTGCCGGTGGAACAGGCGCTGCCGCTGGAGGACCTCGAAGGCCGCCGCTGGTGGCAGCTCACCGACCCCTACGCCGGCCTGACCATCCGGGTCGGCCAGCCCGAGCGCAACCTGCTGCTGCCCGGCGGGCGCGAGGTGCTGGTGGTGGCCCGCTTCGTCCGTACCCACCCCGGCGGACCGGTCCGCCGGCTGGTGGTCACCCTGCGCGGCACCGAGGCCCGCCGGCGTACCGAGCGCAGCCACGCCGAGCTGATCGCCACCGTCGCCCACGAGCTGCGCTCCCCGCTGACTTCGGTGAAAGGCTTCACCGCCACGCTGCTCGCCAAGTGGGAGCGCTTCACCGAGGACCAGAAGAAGGTCATGCTGGAGACGGTCGACGCCGACGCCAACCGCGTCACCCGGCTGATCGCCGAGCTGCTCGACATCTCCCGGATCGACACCGGGCGGCTGGAGGTGCGCCGCCAGCCGGTGGACATCGCCGCCGCCGTGCAGCGGCACCTCGACGCCCATGTCGCCGCCGGCCAGCCCGCCGACCGCTTCCACCTGCGGGTCGCCGGACCGCTGCCGGCGCTGTGGGCCGACCCCGACAAAGTGGACCAGATCCTCGGCAACCTGCTGGAAAACGCGGTGCGCCACGGCGAGGGGACTGTCACCATCGAGGTGGCAGCCGCCCCCGGCACCGAGGGCGACCGGACAACGGAAGGCACCGCGGTCACCGTGAGCGACGAAGGGCCCGGCATCCCCGAGGAGTCGATGAGCCGCGTCTTCACCCGCTTCTGGCGGGGCAGCAAGCGCGGCGGCACCGGCCTGGGGCTGTACATCGTCAAGGGCATCGTCGAGGCGCACGGCGGCGCCATCGCGGTCGGCCGGGCCCCCGGCGGCGGCGCCGAGTTCCGATTTATCCTGCCCGTCGGGGCCCCCGCGTTCCTGGCCTGAGGGCCGCCCGGGACCGGTACGCGCCGCGCGAGCCGGCCTACCCCTCCCATCGGCCCGCGGGCCGGCCGTCCATCGGCCGCCCGCCCGCCGCCGGAACGCACCGGAGCCGCCCCGGCGGGCGCCGCCGCCCGACCACGGGCGTCCCCGAGCGTGCCGAGCGAGCCCACTAGACTCAGTCTTTGGCATGTGTCCGGCCGGGCAGAGCCTCTGCGGAGGCCCGGCCCTGGGGGCGCCCCCAACAGCACCCACTTTCGGAACGGGAAGAGATGTCGGCACCGAACAAGTCGTACGACCCTGTAGAGGTCGAGGCGTTGCAGCCGGAACAGATCGAGCGGATGCGTGACGAGGCGATCGCCGCCATCGCCGGCGCCGCGACCTGGACGCCCTCGCGCACGTCAAGACCGCGCACGCCGGCGGCACCTCGCCGCTGGCGCTCGCCAACCGGGAGATCGGCGCACTGCCGCCGCAGGCCAAGGCCGAGGCCGGCAAGCGGGTCGGCCAGGCCCGCGGCGCGGTGAACAAGGCCCTGGCCGCGCGCCAGGACGAACTGGAGACCGAGCGCGACACCCGGGTGCTGGTCGAGGAGGCCGTCGACGTCACCCTGCCGTACGACCGCGTACCGGCCGGTGCCCGCCACCCGCTGACCACGCTGTCCGACCGGATCGAGGACGTCTTCGTCGCCATGGGCTACGAGGTCGCCGAAGGTCCCGAGGTCGAAGCCGAGTGGTTCAACTTCGACGCGCTGAACTTCCCGCCCGACCACCCGGCCCGCGAGACCCAGGACACCTTCTTCGTCGAGGCCGCCGAGGACGCCCCCGCCCCCGAGGGCGGCGAGCCGTCCGGCATCGTGCTGCGCACCCACACCTCGCCGGTGCAGATCCGCGCACTGCTCAATCGCGAGCTGCCCGTCTACGTCATCGCGCCCGGCCGCGTCTACCGCGCCGACGAGCTGGACGCCACGCACACCCCGGTGTTCATGCAGGTCGAGCTGCTGGCGGTGGACGAGGGCCTGACCATGGCCGACCTCAAGGGCACCTTGGACCACATGGTCGTCGCGCTGTTCGGCGAGGGCATGACCACCCGGCTGCGGCCGAACCACTTCCCGTTCACCGAGCCGTCCGCCGAGATGGACATGCTCTGCTACGTCTGCCGCGGCGAGTCCGTCGGCAACCCGGACCGCCCCTGCCGCACCTGCTCCTCCGAGGGCTGGATCGAGCTGGGCGGCTGCGGGATGGTCAACCCGAAGGTGCTGATCGCCTGCGGCGTGGACCCCCAGAAGTACAGCGGCTTCGCGTTCGGCTTCGGCATCGAGCGGATGCTGATGTTCCGCCACAACGTCGAGGACATGCGAGACATCGTCGAGGGTGACGTGCGCTTCACCCTCCCGTTCGGGATGGAGATCTGATGCGGGTCCCGCTTTCTTGGCTGCGGGAGTACGTCGACCTGCCCGCCGGTGCGACCGGCCGCGACGTCCAGGCCAAGCTCATTTCCGCCGGCCTGGAGGTCGAGACCGTCGAGCAGCTCGGCGCCGGCGTCAAGGGCCCGCTGGTGGTCGGCGAGGTGCTCACCATCGAGGAGCTGGAGGGCTTCAAGAAGCCGATCCGCTTCTGCACGGTGGACGTCGGCGGCGCCGGGGGAGGCACCGGCGAACCGCAGGAGATCGTCTGCGGCGCCCGGAACTTCTCGGTCGGCGACAAGGTCGTGGTGATCCTGCCCGGCGGTGTGCTGCCCGGCGACTTCCACATCTCGGCCCGTACGACCTACGGCCGCACCTCGCACGGCATGATCTGCTCCGCCGCCGAGCTCGGCATGGGCGACGACCACGACGGCATCATCGTGCTGCCGCCGGAGCACGAGACCGGCACCGACGCGATCGGCCTGCTGGAGCTGGTGGACGAGGTGCTCGACATCGCCGTCACCCCCGACCGCAGCTACGCGCTGTCGATGCGGGGCGTGGCCCGCGAGGTCGCGATCGCCTACGGGGTGCCGCTGAGCGACCCCGCGCTGATCGACGTACCCGCGCCCAACGCCCTCGGCTACCCGGTCAAGATCGCCGACCCGGCCGGCTGCGACCGCTTCACCGCCCGCACGGTGACCGGCGTCAACTCCGAGGCCCGCTCGCCGATCTGGCTCCAGCGGCGGCTGCAGAAGGTCGGCATGCGCCCGATCTCCCTTGCCGTGGACATCACCAACTACGTGATGATGGAGATCGGCCAGCCGCTGCACGCCTACGACCGGACCCGGCTGGACGGACCGATCGGGGTCCGCCGCGCCGAGGCCGGCGAGAAGCTCACCACCCTCGACGGGGTCGGGCGGGTGCTCGATCCCGGGGACCTGGTCATCACCGACGACCGCGGGGTGATCGGCCTGGCCGGGGTGATGGGCGGCGCCCACACCGAGATCGCCGACACCGGCTCGGACGCGGGCACCACCGAGATCGTCATCGAGGCCGCGCACTTCGCGCCGGTCTCCATCGCCCGCACCGCCCGCCGCCACAAGCTGGCCTCCGAGGCGTCCCGCCGCTTCGAGCGCGGCACCGACCCGGAGATCACCTCCGCCGCCGCCCAGCGGGCCGTGGACCTGCTGGTGCTGCTGGCCGGCGGCTCCGCCGAGCCCGGCGTCACCGAACTGGCCGAGCCGTCGGCGCCCCGCACGGTCGCCATGCCCGCCAACCACCCCGACCGGGTGGCCGGCACCGAGTACGGCAGGCGGACGGTGGTCCGCCGGCTGCGGCAGATCGGCTGCGAGGTCAAGGAGCCCGACCCGGCGGACAGCTCCGGCCCGGACACCGGCGAGCTGATCGTCACCGTGCCGAGCTGGCGGCCCGACCTGGCCTTCCCCAACGACCTCGCCGAAGAGGTCATCCGGCTCGAAGGCTACGAGAACCTGCCGTCCACCCTGCCGCGCCTGCCGTCCGGCAACGGCCTGACCGAGTCGCAGCTGCTGCGCCGCCGGATCGGCCGGGCCCTGGCCGGGGCCGGCTACACCGAGGCCCCCAGCTACCCCTTCGTCGGCGCCGAGGTCTTCGACCAGTTCGGCCTGGACAAGGACGATCCGCGCCGCCGCGCGGTACGGCTGGCCAACCCCCTCTACGAGAACGAGCCGCTGCTGCGGACCACGCTGCTGCCCGGGCTGCTGGCCACACTGCGGCGCAATACCGGGCGCGGGGCGCACGACCTGGCGCTGTTCGAGAGCGGGCTGGTCTTCCGGCCCCGGCCGGGGGCGCCGCTGCCGCCGCGCCTGCCGGTCGACCGGCGGCCCACTCCTCAGGAGATCGCCGCGGTGGAAGCGGCGCTGCCCGACCAGCCGCGCCGGCTCGCCGTCGTGCTGGCCGGCGCCCGGGAGCAGGACGGCTGGTGGGGCAAGGGCCATCCGGCGACCTGGGCCGACGCGGTCGAGGCGGCCCGGCTGGTGGCCCGCCAGGCGCGCGCCGCGCTGACCGTCCGCCAGGACCAGTACGCGCCCTTCCACCCCGGGCGGTGCGCGGTGCTGCTGGCCGTGGCCGCCGACGGGACCGAGGTGCCGGTCGGCCACGCCGGCGAGCTGCACCCGCGGGTCACCAAGGCGCTCGGGCTGCCCGAGCGGACCTGTGCGATGGAGCTGGACCTGGACCTGCTGGAGCGGGCCGGCGGCGCCCCGGTCACCGGGCCGCGGGTCTCCACCTTCCCGGTCGCCACCCAGGACGTCGCCCTGGTGGTGGACGACGCGGTCCCGGCCGCCGACGTCGAACAGGCGCTGCGCGAGGGCGCCGGCCCGCTGCTGGAGTCCCTGCGGCTGTTCGACATCTTCACCGGTCCCAGATCGGCGAAGGCC
>NZ_FMCH01000444.1 GCF_900091855.1 Streptomyces sp. DvalAA-14 | reverse complement strand
GAGTGGCCCGCGCACGCGCGGACGCGGGTGTGCGCGGCGGTGCCGATCAGCCGGCAGGTCGCCCGAGCGACGGTGGACAGGCCCTGCTCCACGCCTCCCGACCAGGCGATGGCGCCCGCCGCCGTGACGACAGGCCGCATCGGGTTCCGCGCCGCGAAGCCGTTGAGCAGGGCGAGGTCGGCCGGGTCGCACGGCTGCCGGGTCGCGCACGCGCCGGCCGCCCGATAGGCGGCTTCGCGCAGGGCGCGGGCGAGTTCGAGGTCGGCGCGGGTGGCCTCGTCGGGGTGCGGGGACAGCCCGGCCTCGGTCAGCCACCGCGTCAGATCGTCCGGCTCGGCCAGCAGTTCGACGGGGTGGGTGGCGCGCCACGACACGGTCGCGGCGAAGTCGAGCCCGATGTGGTCGCTGACGAACAGGAAGTCCATGGCATCGCCTCGCGTGCCCTCGCATGAAGCCGCTGCATGAAGCCGCTCGCATGAAGCCGCCGGATCAGGAAATCATACCTTCAACCGATGACGACAGCGCTGTGTGCGACACCCCGTCCGCCAATTCGTCCGCCGACTCGTCCGCCGACGCGTCCGCCCGACTCACCCGCCAGGGACTCCCCTTGACCCACTTACGCACACCGGCCCGCTCCTCCCTGGCCCGCTATCTGTGCGTCGCCCTGCCCGCGAGGCTCGCCGACGAGGGCGCCAGGGTCGCGCTGGTGCTGATGGCGGTCGACCGCGAGAACAGCCCCGCGCTGGGCGGCCTGCTGGTCGCCGCGCTGATGGTCCCGCATGTGGCCGCCGCACCGCTGGTCGGAGCCCTGGCGGACCGGACACGGCGGCGCGCGCCCCTGCACGGCGCCGCACTGATCGTCTACGGCCTGTGCCTGGCCGCGACCGCCGCCGCCGTGGGCCGTGTGCCCACCGGCGTCCTGGTCGCGCTGATGGCGCTGGCCGGCAGCTGCGCGCCGCTGCTCACCGGCGGACTGACCAGCCTGCTCGGCGAGTTGGTGCCCCCGCCCTACCTGACGCGCAGCTTCAGTGTCGACTCGACCACGTACAACCTGGCCGGCATCGCCGGTCCCGCCCTGGCCGCCGCCATCGCGTCCCTGGCGGGCGCCACCAGCGCCGTCCTGGCGCTGAGTGCTTCCGCTCTCGCCGCCGGTCTGGCCGTGCCGCTGCTCCGGCCTGGCCCCGCGTCCGCCGTCCGCCGTCGGTCGGCACCAGGGCCCCGGCGTCCTGCTCGGCGGCGCCCGACAGCTCGTCAGCAACCCGCCGCTGCGCAGCGTGACGTGGGCCAGCAGCATCGGCCAGGCGGGCATCGGGGCGCTCCCGGTCATCGCCGCGATCGAGGCGACCCGGCAGCACGCCTCCTGGGCGGCGGGCGGCCTGATGACCGTCTTCGCGGCCGGCGCGCTGGCCGGGTCCCTGACCTACGCGGCCCGCCCCTGGGCCCGCGAGCGTCCCGAGCGCGTCGTCCTGGTCTGCCTGCTGGCCGCGGCCCCGCTGCTGGCGGCGGCAGGGGCCTGTCGGTCGACGGCCCTGGTGGCGGCCTGGTTCGCCGCCGCGGGCTGGACCACCGGCCCGCTGTTCAGCGCGCTGCTGGCCGCCCGTGAGCGGTACGCGCCGAGGGATCTGCGCACCCAGGTCTTCACCCTGGGCGCCGGTCTGAAGAGCACCGCCGCGGCGGCGGGGGCCGCCGCAGCCGGCGCCGCCGCCCATCTGGGCCCCGCGGTCCTGCTGTGCACCGTCGGCGGTCTGCAACTGGCGGGCGCCGCGGCGGGCGCCTGCCTCCTGGCCGGCCAGGCGCCGGCCCGAGGCAATCCCGCCACCCCGCTCACACCGCCGGCCACCACCCCACCGATCGGACAGAACAAGCGATGAACATACTTTTCGAGCCCATCGGGGGAGCCCTGGGCATCGGCGCCATCACCCGCTGCCTGGCTATGGCACAGGCGGCGGCCATGCGCGGCCACCGGGTCGCCGTCCTCGCGCCCGACGGCTACCCGCTCGTCGACGACCTGGCGTACGCCGGGCGCTACACCGCGCCGTTCCCCGTGCGTACCGCGGACGATGTGGGAAGGGGCGAGGCCGACGGCTTCACCGAGGCCATGCTGGTCCGCGGGATGGGCCGCGCGGAGTACGCCGAAGCGGCGCTGGCGGCGGAACTGCGCGCGTACCGGGACTTCGCCGCCGACATCGTCGTCACCGAGATGCAGCCCACGGTGCCGATCGCCGCGCACCTGGCGGGCATCCCGTTCGCCTGCACCGTGCAGAGCCCGAACCTCACCCATTTCGCCGCCCCCAGCGCCCGGCCGGCGGACTGCCGGAAGGTCGCCGACACCTACGGCGAACTGTGCGAACGGCACGGGCTCGCTCGCCCGCCCCACCTGGAGGACCTGCTCCACCAGCGGGCGGCGGTGAACATCGCGCCCACGGCGGAGGTCCTCGAACCGGCCCTGGCCCAGCTCCCGAACACCGCCTACGTGGGGCCCGTCCTACTGCCCGCGCTCGAACTGGCACCCGGCGCCGAGTACAGCCCGGGGGCAGCGCGCAGGATCCTGGTGTACCTCAGTTTCGGGGCGGTCACCCTGGAGGAGTTCCTGCCGGAGCTGGCGGCGGCCTTTCCCGCCCCGCACAACAGCGTCGTCGTGGCCGCCCGGGAGGCCGATGTGGCGGGCCGCCAAGTGCCCTTCACCCAGGGCCACATCACGGTGGCCCGGACCCCGGGCATCACCAACCTGCTCCAGCGCACCGACCTGATGATCACCCGGGGCGGCCAGAACGCCCTGATGGCCGCGCTGCTCGCGGGAGTTCCGGTGATCGGGACGCCCGGCCGCAGCCCCGAGCCGCTCTTCAACCTCGCCTCGCTGGCCGCCCACAACGCGGCCGTCACCCTCACCGGCCGGCCGACCGCGGCCGGGCTCGCCGAGGCGGCCGACCGGCTCGAACAGCGCCAGGCCCGGCGGCACGCCGCGGCGCTCGGCTCA
>NZ_FMCH01000445.1 GCF_900091855.1 Streptomyces sp. DvalAA-14 | reverse complement strand
GGACCTCGGCTCCACGCAGAACATCTGCGGGGTGAATCTAGTGTGGGAGACCGCGTACGCGAAGGCGTACCAGATCCAGACCTCCACCGACGGCACCAACTGGACCAGCGCCTACTCCACCACCACCGGCCCGGGCGCCACCGAACTCGTCACCTTGACCGGCACCGGCCGGTACATCCGGATGTACGGCACCCAGCGGGCCACGCAGTACGGCTACTCGCTGTGGGAGTTCCAGGTCTTCACCGGGGGCAGCGGCGGCAACGGCGGCACCACCGCGGGCAGTACGACCGGCGGGACCACCACAGGCGGCACCACCACCGGCGGGACCACCACGGGCGGCACCACCACCGGCGGCACGACCACGGGCGGCACGACGGGCGGCACGAACCCCCCGCCCGGCTCGACGCTGCTGTCCTACAACAAGCCGGCCACCGCCTCCACGTACCAGGACGCCAACAGCTGCACCGGCTGCACCGCCGCCAAGGCGTTCGACGAGGACCCGGCGACCCGGTGGGCGACCAGCGACTCCAACGGCTGGGTCGACCCCGGCTGGATCTCGGTGGACCTCGGCGCGACCGCGCACATCACCCAGGTCGTGCTGCAGTGGGACCCGGCCTACGCGGTCGCTTACCAGATCCAGACCTCGGCCGACGGCACCAACTGGACGAGCATCTACTCCACCACCACGGGCAAGGGCTTCAAGGAGACCCTGAACGTGGACGGCACCGGCCGGTACGTGCGGATGTACGGCACCGCCCGCAGCAACGGCTACGGCTACTCGCTGTGGACCTTCGACGTCTACGGCACCGGCGGCAACCCCACCGCGCCGCCCGCCCTGCCGCCGAACCCGGGCAACCCCGAACACCTGGTGTGGAGCGACGAGTTCAACGGCGCGGCCGGCACGAAGCCGGACACCGGCAAGTGGACCCAGGACACCGGCGCCGGGCAGAACGGCGAGCTGGAGACCTACACCAACGGCGACAACACCACGATGGACGGCAACGGCGACCTCGTCATCGAGGCGCGGAAAGAGGCCAACGGCCAGTACACCTCGGGCCGGATCAACACCTCGGACCACTTCAACTTCACCTACGGCCACGTCGAGGCGCGGATCAAGGTGAGCGGCACACAGGGCCTGTGGCCGGCGTTCTGGCTGCTGGGGTCCAACTTCAAGACGGGCACCCCGTGGCCCAACTCCGGTGAGATCGACATCATGGAGCACGTCGGCAAGGTCCCGGACTCCGTCTACTCCACCCTGCACGCCCCCGCCTACAACGGCGGCAACGGCTACGGGTCGCCGTACACGGTCACCGGCAGCGACTTCGCCAGCGACTTCCACACCTACGCCGTGGACTGGGACTCCTCCCACATGACGTTCTCGGTGGACGGCCACGCCTTCTTCACCGCCGACAAGTCGACGATCGAGCAGACCCGCGGCCCCTGGGTGTACGACCACCCGTTCTACATCATTCTCAACAACGCGGTGGGCGGTGACTGGCCCGGTGCTCCGGACGCCACCACCGTCTTCCCGCAACGCATGCTGATCGACTACGTGCGCGTCTCGCAGTAACCGACGCGCGTCGGCCGCCCCGGGCCCGGCAAGGGCCCGGGGCGGCAACCCCCCACCTCCTCCGCCGGCCCCAGGGCCGTACTCGAGAGGCGAATCGATGCAGTTCGCATGGCAATCACCACCCGGCTCACCCCCCTCTCCCCCCGGCCGGGCCCGTCGGCAGGCCGCGACCCGTCGCTCACGGATCGCCGCCCTGGTCGGCTTCGTCCTGGTCGTCGCCCTCGCGCTGGTGGCGACCCCCCATCTGGCCGGCGCGGCCGGCCCCGTGCTGCTCTCGCAGGGCAAGCCGGCCACCGCCTCCTCCACCGAGAACGCCGGCACCCCGGCCTCGGCGGCTGTCGACGGCGACCCCGGCACCCGCTGGTCCAGCGGCTTCAGCGACCCGCAATGGCTGCAGGTCGACCTCGGATCGAGCCAGTCGATATCCCAGGTCGTGCTGACCTGGGAGGCGGCCTACGCCACCTCCTTCCAGATCCAGACCTCGGCCGACGGCGCCACCTGGAGCAGCGTCTACTCCACCACCGCCGGCACCGGCGGCACCCAGACCCTGGCCGTCACCGGCACCGGGCGCTATGTGCGGGTGTACGGCACCGCCCGGGCGACGGCGTACGGCTACTCGCTGTGGGAGTTCCAGGTCTACGGCGGCTCCGGCGGCGGCAGCACCACCCCGCCGCCGACCGGCTGCGGCACGACCACCGCCGCGGTCGGCAAGCC
>NZ_FMCH01000446.1 GCF_900091855.1 Streptomyces sp. DvalAA-14 | reverse complement strand
AGCGGCCCATCGACGGATCCTTCGCCGGCGCGCTGGCGGACCTGCTCGCCGGCGGCCTGGCCGCGCCCCCTGACCACCGGCGCCGTCGCGGACCCGGACCCCTGCCCCTGCCCCTGCCCGCGAGCGGGCCCGCGGCCGTCACCCGCGCCGGGGACGGCCCCCGCCGCTGCCCGGTACGGCCTAAGGGCGGTGGCGAGAACGCAGGCCGTCGAGGACCACTTCGGTGACCTTGCCGGCTTCGTCGTTGTTGTAGCCCTGCATCGCCTGGCAGCCCACCATGAGCGTCTTCACCGCGGTCACCGTGACCTCGGCGCGCACCGTGCCGGCCTGTCGCGCCGCCTGGAGCAGGTCGCCGAGCAGCGCCATGAAGCCCGTCTCGGCTTCCGGGCCGACCGATGTCCAGCCGATGCCGGCGCCGGCCAGCGCGTCCACCAGGCCCCGGTCCTGCGCACCCCATTCCAGCACCAGCGCGCGCAGGAAGCCGAACAGTGACTCGCCGGGGTCCGGGCCTTCGAGCAGTGCGCGGCCGGCCGCGACGATCTGGCCCATCCGGTCCTCGACGACCGCGCGGAAGAGGTCCTCCTTGGTCGGGAAGTGCCGGTAGACCGTGCCCGCGCCGACGCCGGCCCGGCGGGCGATCTCGTCCAGCGGCACCGCGACCCCCTCGCTGGCGAAGGTCGCGTAGGCCGTCTTGAGCACCCGTTCGCGATTACGTGCCGCGTCGGCGCGCAGCGGCTTGGCGGCGGCCCGGACCACCCTCATCACCTCCGTGACGCCATCCCTTGACAAAGCGGGGCGCACGTTCCGTACAGTCGATTAGGCGGGGCGAACGCCCCGCTTTTGTGATTCTAACCAAGGAGCGACCGTGCCGAAATGGAGCACCGCCGACATACCCGACCAGCGCGGCCGAACCGTGGTCGTCACCGGGGCCAACACCGGTCTCGGCCGGGAGACCGCCGCCGCGCTCGCCGCGCACGGCGCCCGTGTCGTCCTCGCGGTGCGCAACCTGGACAAGGGCAAGGACGCCAAGGCCCGAATAGCGGCGGCGACCCCGGGCGCGGAGGTCGAACTGCGGCACCTCGACCTGTCCTCGCAGGCCTCCGTCCGGGCCGCCGCCGCCGAACTGTCCGCCACCTACGACCGCATCGACTTACTCGTGAACAACGCAGGCGTGATGTTCCCGCCGAAAGAGACCACCGAAGACGGCTTCGAGCTGCAGTTCGCCACCAACCACCTCGGCCACTTCGCACTGACCGGACTGCTGCTGGAGCGCCTGCTGCCCGTCGAGGGGTCCCGGGTCGTGACGGTGAGCAGCGTCGGGCACCGCTTCCGGGCCGCCATCCACTTCGACGACCCGCACTGGGAGCGCCGTTACAGCGGGGTCGCGGCCTACGGCCAGTCGAAGCTGGCCAACCTGCTGTTCACCTACGAACTCCAGCGGCGACTCGAAGCCGCGCACCAGCGCACCCTCGCCGTGGCCGCGCACCCCGGCGCTTCGGACACGGACCTGCAACGGCATCTGCCGCAGGCGCTGGCACCGGTGCTCTCGACGGTGGCCCAGCCGGCGGCGATGGGCGCCTTACCGACCCTGCGCGCCGCGACCGACCCGCTGGCCGCGGGCGGCCAGTACTACGGCCCCGGCGGACTCGGCGGGTTCCGCGGCCACCCCGAGGTGGCCCACTCCAGCAAGCAGTCGCACGACGCGGACCTGCAGGCCCGGCTCTGGGCCCTTTCACAGGAGCTCACCGGCGTGACCTTCCCGGTCTAGCGAGAACTGCGCGAGCGGCGGTCCGCCTGCCTCGGTTCGGACCGAAGCGGCAGCGCAAACAGGTCGGATCGGCGCGCGTCCACGCTGATCCGACCTGAGGTTCGCTCAGGAACAGCTGCAGTTGCAGCAGTTCGGCGGCGGGGCACAGCAGAACGACGCACTGGCCTCGGTCATGCCGTGGCCTGCGGTGAGCGACTGGCTCTGCTCGTCACCGGCCAGCGAGGCAAGGTCGAGCTCCAGTGCCAGGTCGGCGACCGCAGCCGCCAACGAGGGGGAACTCTGCTTGAACTCGTCCATCGGAAGACCTCCTATCAGAATATGACGTCGGGTCAATATGCAGACACCGCAACGGCGTCCGGACGTGACAGTACTGCAGGAAACGGTGCACGGGAAGGCTATGGACTAGACCAGTCAACTCGGTTAATCTCAGGGGCCGAGAGGCCCAGAGCGAGGCTTTGTCCGGCGCTTCCGCAGAGGCGGGAACACAATTCCGCCCGGTTTGGACAGGGGTGACGATGCGGCCGAGACTGCTCCCTCACACCCATCTGCTGCCGTCCGACCAGGGCGTGGTGATCCGCGGCCCCCAACGCACCGTCGCACTCCCCATGCCCGGAATATACCCCTGGCTCGAACGTATTCGTCCCTTTCTCGACGGCAGCAGACGACTGGACGAACTCGTCGCGGATCTGGCCCCGCAGGCGGCCAACCATGTGCGCGCACTGGTTGAACTGCTGGTCCGGGAAGGTTTCGTGCGCGACGCCGAAGGGGACCTACGACACGGACTGAGCCCCGAAATCCGAACCCGGCACGCCGCGCTGATCGACTTCATCGCGTTGCGGGCCGACTCCCCCGAGTATCACTTCGAGCGTTATAGGAACTGTGCACCGGTGGTGGTCGGTTTCGGCCGTCTCGCGAGTGCATTGGTTCTTGCTCTGCTCACCTCCGGTGTCGAGCAGGTCCGTCTCTGTATCGAAGACACCGGACACCGGAGCGAAAACCGAACGGATTTGGCGCGACTGGACGAATGCGTCGAACTCCTGCGAAAGGAAAACCTGTCCTTTCGCTATGAAGCCGCGCACGGCGAGCCGCAAAACCTGCCGGCGGACACGGGCGTGGCACTCCTGGCGTGCGACACGCTCGAGCCGGAACTGGCCGCGCGCGTGCGCGCACTCGCCGCGCGGGAGGGCGTCGGCTACGGGCAGTTGACCGCCTCCGGCCGGCACGCGTTCATCAGCGTCCGCACGGAAGCCGGTGCGGCGCCGGCCGCCGGTGCCGATGAAGGGCTCGAAGAGCCCGGCGTCACGTATCTGGGCGGCCCCAACGCGGCCCTCGCGGCCAACCAGTTGTGCCTGCGACTGCTGTGCCAGGTGGCAGGACTGGACGAGCGGGAGGACAGCGGGGGCACGTCCGCCTCGGATGTCGCCGTGCTGGATCTGGCGACCGGGCGCTTTCTCACGGCGCGACCGGCGTGACCCGGGAGACCGGCACGGCCCGGGTAGCCGACGCGACCGACGCGATCGACGCAACCGACGCGACCGACACGACCGACACGACCGGCCGGACCGGCGTGCCCGGCGTGCCCGGCGTGCCCGGCGTGCCCGGCGGCGGGACCCCCTTCCCGCTGGACCTGTGGTCCGAGGCCGTCTACTCCCGCCGGTCGATCCCCGCCACCCTCGCCACCGGCGACTACGCCCCCGAGGAGCCCGGCGCCCACTCCGGCTCCGGTACGCCGCCCGCCGGTCCGCGCTTCCCGCTGGACCCGCCGCCGCTTCGGCTCGAACCGGCCGCCCATGCCTCCCGCGGCCTGGCCGACCCGTCCGTCCTGGCCGCCCTGTTCCACTACTCCTTCGGCCTCATGCAGCACGACCTGACCCCGGGCGGATGGCCACTGCATCGGGCGGTGGCCTCCGCCCGATGTCTGTATCCGAGCGAGCTCTACCTGGTCTCGCCGGGCGCGGACAACCAGCGGGCCGACGTCCACCGCTTCGACCCGCTGCGTCACCAACTCGCCCTGGTACGGGCCGCCGTGGACGGCTGCCGCCCCGATCCGTCCGCCGGCCCCGGGACGTCCCGGTTCCTGGTGATCACCAGCCGCCACGCCCGGACCGCGCGGCTCTACGGCGGTTACGCGCCCCGGCTGTGCGCCCAGGAGGCGGGAATGCTGCTCGGGGCCGTCCACCTGGTGGCCGCCGCGCTGGGTCTGCGGACCCGGACCGGTCTCGACCGCGCGACCCTGCTCGCACTGACCGACGGATGGCTGGAGTCGGGAGCCGAGCACCCGATGGCATATCTGGAGGTCGGCCCGGGCGCGGAGCACCATGACTGGGTGCCCGCGGACCTCGCGGGGGCGCTGCGGGCCAGGCAGTCCGGCGCGGCGCTGTTCGACCCCCAGCCGGTGGCGGCTCCGCGGGCGATGCTGGACGAACTCGGCACGGTCCTCGCCCACGCTCCCTTCGCGGACCTCTCCTGCCACCTGTACCTGAGCCGGGTCACCGGCCTGCCCGCCGGGCGCTACCTGCTCGCCGGCGGGCGCCTGCGACTGGTCCGGGCGGGCGACGTGGTTCCGGAGGTCGAACGGATCGGGCAGACCGAGGGCCGGGTGTCGATGAACTTCCGGGCTGTCTCCTTCACCGCCTATCTCTCCGTGCCGCGCGACGCGGCGGTGGCCGAACACGGCGCGGACGCGTTCCGCCGCCTGCACCTGGTCGCGGGGGCCGCGGCTCATCTGCTCAGCGTGGTCGCGGCACGCCACGGCCACAGCGCGCGGGTCCACAACGGGTACGAGGCCGCCACCGCCGAACGCCTGCTGGGCCTGACCGGGTCCGGCGAGACGGTCCTGTTCCAGATCGCGGTCGGCACGTCGGGGCCCGACGCCGGCTTCCGGCTCCCGGTGGTCTTCTGATGAACGACACGCTGCCGCAGGGCGCCACCGACCCGCTCGCGGCCGATCCGGTGGGAGTGCGCGTCGCGGGGCTGCCCGCAGACGCGCTCGACGACTCCCGTATCCCGCTGAGCACCGGGCGCGCGCTGCGCATCGTGGCACTGGACCTGGAGATCCACGCCGACGCGGAGCAGATCGGCGAGGCGTTGTACGCCCTGATCGCCACCGAACGGGCCCTGCCCTTCAAGCCGCGGCTCGTCGGCCTGCGCCGGGCCGTGCACCGCGGCGGCCGGCTCCGGGCGCTGGTCGAACGCGCCGCCCCGCCGGAGGTGATCGGCGCGGAGTTGACCGCCCGGCTCCACCGCCACACCGAGCTGCAGGACGCCCGCCAGGACATGTTCGAGCAGTTGGCGGCCGGGCTGCCCGGGGAACTGCGGTCGGCAGCCGCCGCCCTGGCGAAGCTCGCCGAGGACCCGCTGTTCGGCCTCGGCCTCGGCTACGCCAGCCCCGACCTCTACGACGACGTGCTGCGCTGGGCCGAGCGCGAACGCGTCCGGCCCGGGCGGCGCCCGCTCGACCGGGCGGCGGTGAGCCTGGCGAAGTACGCGGCCCGGGCAGTGGCCAAGCCGAGTCCGTTGACGACGTTCGCGGCGAGCGGACTCGGGCGCTGGGCCTCGGAGGTGGACGCGGCGGCTACCGGCGTGGACCCGCTGGCCCCGGAAGTGGACGCGTCGGCCTCCGGCGTGGATGCCGTGGCCTCCGGCGTGGACGCGGCCGTGCGGCTGGAAGGGTCGGTCCGGGCCGAGGTGGTCGAGGTGGGCCTGCTGCCGCTCGCCCGGATCGCCGGCGCCCTCGCCCACCTGCCCGAACTCGACGGGGTGGCCCACATCCGGGTCAGCCCGTCCGCCACGCTCGTGCCGTCCGCGGACGGCAGCCGCCGCTGGCTGTTCACCGCTCCCGGACCGTCCGGCGTGGTGCGCTCGCTGCCGGCCACCCCGGCTCTGGACGCCATCCTCGCAGCGGCCCGGGACGCGGGAACCCCGGCCGGCCTGCGCGCGCGGCTCGGCTCGGCGGCCGCCGGAGCCCGGGGGCGCCCGTCCGACCCGGGGGCGGGCGAACGAGCGGACGCGGTGCTGGCGCAACTCGTCCGGCTCGGCCTGCTCGAATGCCGCGTCGACCTCCCCGACCAGCGCCTCGGCGCGGCGACCCTGGTCCGCTGGCTCGACGCGCGGGTGCCCGCCGCACGCCGCGGCGAACGCCTGACGCTGCTGGGAGAGGATCTGCGGGCGATTCGGGACCGGGCCGCCGCCCCACCGCCGAGCGACCCGGCCGCGCACCGCGACATCGCGGCGACCCTGCGGGCCCGCACTGCCGACGCCGCCCGCCGGCTCGGGCTGCTCGAACCGGGCGACGGCCTGGAGCAGGTCACCCCGTACTTCCACAACACCGTCATCCCCGGCAACGCCGCCACTTTGGACCGGGGCTCCTGGCACCAGGTACTCGCCGACCTCGCTCTGGTGCCCTGCCTGCTCGCCCCGTTCGACGCCCTCGCTCCCCGGCGCGACCACCTCCTGCGTCGAGCCGCGGCGGCCTACGGCACGGGTTTCCGGCAGCCGTTCGCCGCCGTCCTGCGGGACTTCGGGGCCTGGTGGGGCAGCACGACGACGGCCGCCCCCACCGAGCGCGACGCGCGGCGGCAGGCCGAACTGCGCGGCCTGCTGACGGCGACCGCACCCGACGCGGACGGCACCATCCGGCTCACCCGGGACGCCGTACGCGCGTTGTGCGGCGGCTGGATCGACCCGCACGCGGCAGGCGACCGGTACACCTGTTACGTCCAGCCGCTGGCGATGCCCGACGCGCCCGCCGGTCTCGGCCTCGTGCTCAACACGGTCACCTGCGGCCACGGAACGGGGCGAACCCGCACCGCTCACCTGCTCGGCCTCGGCGCGGACAGCGTCCCGCAGCACTCCGCCGGCCCCCCGGGCGCCCCTCTCTACGCCGAGTTCGACGCCTCCTTCGGCAGCACGCTCAACCAGCGTGTGCCGTCGGTGCCCTACGCGATCGACCTGGACGGCTCCGGTTCCGACCGGCCGCCGTCGCAGCTGATCCGCCCGGCGGAGCTGGAGGTGGTGCACGACGTGGGCGCGGGGCGGCTTCGCCTGGAATTGCGCGCGACCGGCCGGTCGGTGCGACCGCTGCACCTGGGCCTGTTGGCGACTCCGCTGCTCCCGCTGCCGGCCCGCATGCTGGTGGAGGCGTTCGGCCAGAACTCGTATTCCTTCTGGTCCGACTGGCCGCAGTTGTGGCGGACCGCCACGCACGGCGGCACGCCGGGACGGGTGGCGCGGATCGCGCTCGGGTCCGTGGTGCTGCGCCGGGCCTGCTGGTTCGTGGAACCCGGCCGGGCGCCGGCCCGGGCCGCGGCGGAGTCGGACGCCGACTACCTCGTGCGGGTGCACGCCTGGCGGACCGCACGCGGGCTGCCGCTGCGGTGCTACCTGCGCCGGCTCACCGCCCGACCCGCCGAAGGATATGCCGAAGCCGGCGCGGAAACCGAGGCCGGAGCCGGGACCGAGGCCGGGACCGGGGCCGGAACCGGGGCCGCGACCGGAGTCGGGGTCAGGACCGGGGCCGCGCCGCGCGACAAGGACCGCAAGCCGGTGTACCTCGACTTCTCCCACCCGCACCTGCTGCGGATCTTCGAGCAGGCGGCCGCCTCGGGGCACCCGCTGCTGCTCACCGAGGCGCTGCCCGACCTCCAGGACTCCCCCGTGCACCGGGACGGGCGGCGCCACGCGGCCGAGTTCCTGATCGAACTCGACGCCGCCTCGGACCCGACAAACGAACGGCAGGGCCCGTGGTGAACGACGAACCCGACCCCACCTGGTTGAGCGCGCACGTGTTCACCGCCCACCCGCTCGACCTGGTGCTGAGCCGCCTGGTGCCCGCGGTCGTGGACGACGCGCGGCGGCGTGGGCTGGCCGACCGCTTCTTCTTCATCCGCCACTGGCAGTCCGGCCCGCATCTGCGCCTGCGGTTGCGGGCCGCGGCGCCGGACGCCGAGCCGGAGTTGCGCGCGCTACTGGAAACGAACGCGGCGGAGTTCTTCGGATCACTGTCGCCCGCGACCCCGATGACCGCGCGTCAGTACGGCGAACTGGCCGCCCGCCTCGCGGTCATGGAACCGGGCACCGAGGCCGGCCGGTTGGCTCCCAACGACAGCCTCGCCTTCATCCCCTACCGGCCGGAGACCGCCAAGTACGGCCGTGGCCCGGCTCTGAGCGCCGCCGAGGCGTGCTTCTGCCTTTGCAGCGAACAGGCGCTCGCCGCGGCGACCGACTCCCCCACCCAACGGCTCGCGTACTGCTTCGCGTTGCTCGCCGGGACCGCCCGCCCGGCCGGTCAACCAGCCGCCTGGCGAACGCCGTTGAGGGTCGAGCAGTACCGGCGCAGACGAGCTTCACTGCTTCCGGTGGCCCGGGCGGCGCGAGCCGCGGCGAACGGGCGGGCGACCGCTGACACCGGCCAGGACCCGCTCGCCCGCTGGTTTGCCGCCTTCCGCCGCGCGCGGGACCTCTCCGCCGCCCCGGACCGGCTGGCCGACCACCTGTCCCATCTGGCCTGCAACCGCCGGGGCGTGCGGCTGGACCAGGAGGCGACCCTGCGCGGCCTGGCCGCCCTCGCGGTGGACGAGCTGACCGGCGGACCCGACGGGCGCCCGGCGGACCGCGCGGACGCCGACACCGACACCGACACCGACAGCCGCGACGCCGACCGTGACGCCGCCGGACAGTGACGATCGAAGTGACGATTGAGAAGAACGAGGGATTTGCCATGGCACAGACACCGATGACGGCGGAACCGCAGTGGCGCGCGGCCCACATCGCGTACTTCGGCGACGACACCGACCGGTTGCTTCTGCACGCGGTCCGGCCGGTCGTCGAACGCCTGGCTGACCACGTCCAGTCGATCTACGTGCTGCGGCACTGGCGGCGCGGGCCCCATCTGCGGCTGGTGGTCGCGGCCGAACCCGCGGTGTTCGCCGCCGTCGTGGAGCCCGCCGTGGCCGAGGTCGTCGGCGAATACCTGCGTGCGCATCCGTCCAGGGCGGTCGCGCCCGACGAGGCCGCCCTGCTGCCGCTGCACCGCCGGCTCGCCGACGCCGAACGGGAACCCGGCCCGCTCACGCCGTTCTACGCCGACAACTCGATCATCTGGGCCGAGCACGACCGCCGCATCGACGTGCTCGGCTGCCCGGTCGGGGCGGACGAGTTGGCCCTGTTCTACGCCGGAACCAACGATCTGCTCTTCCGGCATCTGGAGGCGGTCGCAGCCGGCGCCCCCCGGGAGACTCTGGCCCTGCGGCTGATGCTCGCCACCGCGCACATGCTGTGCAGGCACCCGGAGGACGCCTCCGTCCGGCGCGGCTTCGTCTCCTTCCGCTCCCACGCGGAGGGATACCTGAGTACGGTCGGGCCGCAGGTCCGCGATGCCTTCGACCGGCGCTACGCGGCCAACCGCGATGTCCTCACCGCCCAAGTCCGCGCGGTCGTAGCCGCGTTCGACGACGCTCCGGCCGACAGCGCCGACAGCGCCGACGCCGACGCGGAACTCCTGCGCGGCTGGGTCGCGGCGATCGACCCGCTCGGCGCACGCTGGACCGCGCTGTACGCGGCCGGCGAGATCCCGGAGGCGGAGATCCCGGACGACGAGGAGAACGGCATCGGTGACCTCCTGGCCGCCAGCCCGATGCACCGCGCCATCGCCGGGAGCACCGTCTACAAGCAGATGATGTACCGGGACCCCCGCTTCCTGCGCTACCGGCTGATGCTCAACTACACCTATCTCCACCTCTCCCGCCTCGGCGTCCCGGGCCTGACCCGCTACCTGCTCTGCCACCTCGCCGCGAACGCGGTGGAGGAGGTGTACGGCGTCAGCGCCCTGCAGCTGGTGCTGGCCACCGTCGCGGCCGAGCCGAACTTGCCGGTGCGGGCAGCAGCCGCGCCGGAAGCCCGCTGATGCCGCCCGACAGCGGCCCGGCCTACCCTCCTGCGGTCGAGACGGACGGTGCCGCGGCCCGCCGGTACCACGACCGGTACGGCAGCGTGCTGCCGGTGATCGACCTCGCCGCGAGCAACACCCCGCCCAAGCACCACCCCGGAACTCCCCTCATCCGGCTGCCGTTTCCCCCGTTCGGGGGGTCCGCGGACCGCCTCGGCGGGCTGCTCGCGCTGCTGTACGGGGTCACCCGGATCGACTGGAAGGCGTCGGGCGTCGGCGCTGGCCGCCCGGTGCCCTCGGGCGGTGGCGCCTATCCGGGCGAGGTCTATGCCGCCACCGGGTCCGGGCTGTGCCACTACCTGCCCGCCGCCCACGCCCTCGAACTGCTGACCCCGGCGGACCTGCGGGCCGACCTCTCGGCGTGCCTGCGCACGCCCGCGACCGAGCAACCCGACTTGCCCGAGCCACCCGACCGGCCCGAGCATCCCGACCAGCGCGACCAAGCAGACCAGCCCGAGCTGATCCTGCTGATCACCAGCCGCCATGACGCGAATCTGGCCCGGTACGGACCCTTCGGCCACCGCCTGCAAGCGCTCGACACCGGGGTGCTCGCCGGGCAGGCCCTGACGCTGCTGGCGGCGGCCGGCGGCCGTCCTGCCGCGCACACCCTGTTCGCCGACCGGCCGCTGAGCCGGCTGCTCGGCCTCGATCCCGGAGCCGAGAGCGTCCATGTGGTCGTCACCTCGGGCCCGTTGACCGGCCCCGAACCGACCGGCGCCTTGCTGAACCGCCGCTCCGCCGGATCCGGGTTCGAGCCGGTGCCCATCGCCTCGGCCCAACTGGCAGGTGTCCTCGACCAAGTGGCGGAGCCGGTGCCGCTGAACGGTCCCAACGCTCCCGGCATCGACCTGTACTGCGTGGCGGGCCGCGTGGCCGGGCTGGCGCCCGGATGCCACCGCCGCGACCCGCGTTCCGGTGAACTCCTGCCGGTGGACGGGGACTTCTCTGCACGCGCGGTGCCTCGCGACCTGTTCCCGCCGGGCGGGCCGGGTGAACTGGCCGGCTTCGAGGCCGCGTGCGCGGTGCTGGTCGTCGGCGACTACGAGCGCGGATACGCCGACCACGGCGACCGCTGGTACCGCATGCTCAACATCCGGGCGGGCATCCTCGGGCAGCGCATCGGCCTGGCCGCCGCGCGGGCCGGCCTCGGCGCGGGGCTCCGCTGCGACGTCGTCGGTTCACGGACGGACCGCGTGCTGGGGGTGTCCCCCGGCCGCACCGCGCTGCTCACCGCGCTCATCGGACCCGAACGCGGCTCCGGCGCACCGTCCCAGCAGCTCGTTCGCACCGGACTTACCGGACTCACCGAAGCAAACGGGCTTGACCGACTCGCCGGAGGCCGGCCGTGATCTCGATGGACTCCGCGCCCCGCCTGCGCCCGGACGTGTTCGTGGTGCCGAGCGGGCGCGGCACCGCCTATGTGCGCTCCAGCACCGGCACCGATCTGATCGCCGCACCCGGGATCGCCGCCTGGCTGGACCGGCTCACACCGTTCCTGGACGGCAGCCGCACCGTGCGGCAGTTGCTCGACGGCCTGGACGAGGCCCGCCGGGCCACGGTGGTCGAGGTCCTGGAGCGCTTGGACGCGCACGGCCTGGTGGAGGATCTGGCCGATCCCGGTCCGGCCGTGCGGGCCGCCGCGTACGCACGGTTGCGGGTGCTGGTGGTCGCGCCGGCCCTAGCCGCCGACGCGGTCGCCGCCGCCCTGCGTCTGACCGGCGCCGACCCCGTCGCCCAGGTCACCGACCCCATCGAAGCCGAGGCATCGGTGGACAGCGGGCAGTACGACGCGCTGCTGCTGGCTGCGGGTGACGAACCGATCCGGGTCTCGCGCCTCGATGCGGCCTGCCGCCGCAACGGCATGTGGTTCGCCGCCGCGGTCCGCGACGCCGACGCCTGGTGGATCGGACCCATGCTCGCCCCCGGTCCCGACCGGCCCGAGGGCGGGTGGCTCGGCGCCTGGTTGCGGCTGCACGGCACCGCGTCCGGCGACGGCGCGGCGGCCTTCGGGCCCGAGGGCATCGAGGTGGCCGCGCCGCTGCTCGTGCACCACTTCCACCGCGCGTTCACCGCCGGGGCCCACACCGCGGCCGACGAGTTGATCCGGCTGGACCCGATCGCCCTGACCAGCAGCCTCCATCACTACCGACCGCATCCCGCCGCGCTGACGGCGGCCCCGGAGAGCGAGGCGGAGTTCCTGGCGAAGATCGCGGCCTTGCGCGCGGGCGCGGCCGTCGACCCGGAGGAGCTGTCCCGGCGCGCCGCCGCCCGCATCGACGCCCGGACCGGGCTGATCGCGGAGCTGGACGAGGGCGGCCTCCCGCAGTTTCCCCGGCGGGCGGCCACCGCCGTGGTCCGCGATCCCCTCACCGGCGGCGCGGAGCACCGCGTCCACGGTGTCGGACCGGACTTCACCGCGGCCCGGCTGCGCACCGCCCGCCGCGCCCTGGAGGTCTACGCCCAACTGGCCGCGGACCCGCGCCGATACACTCCGACGGCCGCCGGACCGGCCGTGTGGGCCTGGTCCCCCGAGCACGGGTCGGCTCACCTCGTACCGGCTGCGGCCGTCTTCGGACGCGGCCCGCGCGCGCCGCGCGGTCTCGGCTCGGGGACCACCTTCGACGCCGCCGTGCGGGCCGCCCGCCAGGACCTCCGGGGCGCGTCCGGAAGCGGTGCCCGAAGCCGCGCCCCAGCCGACACCGGAGCCGGCACCGGGGCCGAGGCCAGCCCCGAGGCCTCCGCCGCCCTGCTCGTCCCGCTCGACCACGATCCGGCCGCCACCTGGGTCCTGCCCTATCTGCTGAAGGCGGTGAACCCCGATGACTGAGACCCCCGTACGGGCCGGCTCGCTCCTGCGCCACGACGGCGGCCGACTCGGCCTGGCTCTCGAACAGCGGCTCGCGGCGCTGCCGCGGCCACCGGCGGCGGTCCAACTGATCGCGGCCGACACCGTCGACGCAGGGTCGGAACTCGCCGATGCGTGGCGGGCCGAGTCCCGGCGGGACGACGCGCCGCACGCGCGGGCGGCGGGGGCCTGGCTGCCGGTCGTGGCCGAACTCGACCGGATCGTCATCGGTCCACTGGTCCGGCCCGGCGTGCCCGGCTGCGACCGCTGCCTCGCCGAGCGCCGCGCCGGGGCCCGGGTGGACGCCGCCGAGGACGCGGCCCTGCACGCGACCTACGGCGCCCGCCTCACCGGCGGCGTCTCCCCCCTGCTCACCCCGCTCGCCGCCGACCTGGCCGCCTGCGTGGCCCTGCGAGAGCCGACCGCCGGCACCCCGGACGTCACGATGATCCGGTTGGCCGACCTCCGTATCACCCGGCACACCTTCCTGCCCGATCCGCACTGCCCCCACTGCGGCGGCCTGCCGGAGGACTCCCCGGCCGCCGCCGCGGCCGCGTTCGCGCGCACGGCGCGGCTGAAACCCGATCCGGCTGTCCTCCGGATGCGTGATCTCCGATCGGAGACAGCCGCGTTGGAGAACAGGTACGCCGACGACGAGACCGGTGTGATCAAGGATCTGCGGGCGCGCGGCCTGCACGCGCTGCCCTTCGCCGAGGCCAAGGTGGGGCCGAGGGCGTCGGTCGACGGCGGCTACGGGCGGGCGCTCGACTTCCGCACCGCGCGGGTCACCGCGATCGCGGAGGCTCTGGAACGGCTCGGCGGCGGACGACCGGGCGGCAGGCGGACGGCGGTGGAAGCGTCCTACCGCGCCCTCGCCGCCGGCGACCCGGACGGCGTGCTCGACCCGGCCCGGGTCGGCGGCCACGAGCCGCACCGGTACCGGCAGCCCGGATTCCCGTACCAGCCCTACCGGCCGGAGCTGGTGATGCCCTGGGTCTGGGGCTACTCGCTGACCCGGGAGCGGCCGGTGCTGGTGCCCGAAAGCCTCGCCTACTACCGGATCGGCAGGCACAGCCCGCAGGCCCGCCCGTTCGTCTCGGAGATCTCCAACGGCTGTGCGCTGGGCGGCTGCCCGGAGGAGGCCGCGCTGTACGGCCTGCTGGAACTCGCCGAGCGGGACGCCTTCCTGCTGACCTGGTACGCCCGGATGCCCGCCCCCACCGTCGACCTGCGGACCGCCCGCGACCGGCGGCTCGGCCTGCTCGCCGACCACATCCGCGAGCGCACCGGCTACCGGGTCGAGGTCTTCGACGTGACCGGCGCGGAGGGGATACCGAGCTTCTGGGCCGCCGCGCTCGACACCGAGCCGCGGCGGGCGCCGCACCGTCCGAGTGTGCTCTGTGCCGGCGGCTCCGGCCTCGACCCGGAGCGCGGCATCTTCGGCGCCCTGCACGAACTGGTCACGGCGATCGAGGCGTACCGGATCATCTACCCGCAGCGCCACGCGGACGCCGCCCGGATGCGCGAGGACCCGGAACTGGTCCGGCAGATGGACGACCACGCGCTGCTCTACTGCGACCCGCTCGCCGCCCGTCGCCTCGACTTCCTGCTGTCACCGCAGGACCAGGACCAGAAGGCAGCCGGACGCCGCGACCTGCGGGACATGGAGGCCCGTTACGCCTGGCCCCGCCACACCGATCTGCGCGCCGATCTGGACGAAGTGGTGCGGCGCTTTTCGGCGAGCGGTCTGGAGGCGATCGTCGTTGACCAGACCACCCCGGTCCACGCCGCGTCCGGCCTGTCCTGCGTCAAGGCCGTGGTGCCGGGCCTGCTCCCGATGACCTTCGGCCACCAGCTGCGCCGGGTCGCCGGGCTCGACCGGGTTCTGAGCGTCCCGCGGGCGCTGGGCCGGGCCGCCGGAGCGCTGGGCCCGGACGGGATCAACCCGCACCCGCACCCGTTTCCCTGACCGCCCGCCCGCGCGAGGCCAAGGGCCCCCGGGCGGCGCGGTCGCCGGCCGGGGGCCCTTGGCGGGAGCGGGGAGGCGGTCAGGAGGCGGAGGTGTCCTGCGCCGCCTTCTGGACGTACTCGTCGGTGTAGGTCTTCGCCAGGTCGATGGTGTGGCCCTTGATGGCCGGGTCGACCGCGGTCAGCACCCGCAGCACGGTCTGCGGGGCGTCGGCCGGCATCTGGCCGGTGGGGTTGTACATGCCCATCTCGTTGGCGAGCGCCTGGACGTACTGGGCCTTGCCGCTGCCGGAGTAGAAGTCGGCCGGGACGTGCTCGGTGATCTCCGCGGCGGAGTGGGACTCCATCCACTGCAGCGTCTGGTACATCGCGTTGACCATCTTCTGCGTGGTGGCCTGGTGGCTCTGCGCCCAGGAGGTCTTCACGGTCAGGGCGGTGCCCGGGTAGGGGCCGCCGAGCGCGGCCTTGGTGCCGGCCGCGGTGCGCATGTCCGCGACGATCGTCCCGAGGTGCTTCTTGAGCAGCGTCGAGATGGTCGGCTCGGTGGTGACACCGGCGTCGACCCGGTTGTGCTGGAAGGCCGCGACGAAGGTGGCCCCGGCGGCCACCGCCACCAGGTGGGTCTGGGCCACCGGGATGTTGCTGTGCACCGCCAGGTAGGAGCCGATAGTGGCACTGGCGGAGCCGAGGGAGGTGACGCCGACGGACTTGCCCCGCAGGTCCGCGGGCGACTTGAGCGACGGCTCGCTCGTGCGCGTCATCTCGACCATGCCGGGCGCCTGCAGGAGCTGGACGACCGCCTCGGTGTCCTTGCCCTTGGCCTGCAGGTCGAGGTTGTGGTCGTAGAACCCGATCATGCCCTGCGCGTCGCCCTTGAGCAGGGCGTCCGAGACCTGCGGGCTGCCCTGCAGGTTGGCGATCTTGACGTTGAGGCCCTGCTTGGTGAAGAAGCCCATCCGCTGGGCCAGGATCAGTGGGAGGTAGCTCTGGTTCGCCTGGTTCGACAGGGCGATCGTCACCGTCGGCAGCGCCCCCGAGCTCGCCGCGTCGGTGCTGTGGTCGGAGCTGTCGTCCGAACAGGCTGTCATGCCTGTCGCCAGGGCCAGTGTCGCGGCTGCGAGAACGATCTTCTTGTGCCACATGTGCGTTGTCTTCTCCTCGGAAGCGGGTGTGTGGTGCGCCGACTTGAGCCGGACCGCGGGCCGCGCGCCGGTGCGGGGCGGGTGACCGTCGGGGGGTGGCGGGTGGCGGGGATCGCGCCGGCCGCCCCGGTCACGGCGGCGGTCGCGCCGAGTCACGGGGGTCACCGGGGTCACGCCTGCGCTGCGGACTTCTGCGGGCGGGGCTGCCAGCGCAGCAGGCGTCGTTCGAGGAGCGTGATCAGCCCCTCGGCCGCCAGCGCGAACGCGGCGGTGATGACCAGTCCCGCGAAGACCCCGTTGGGGTCGAAGTTGGCCTGCGCCTGGAAGATGAGCAGCCCCAGGCCCTGCTGCGCCCCGAGCAGTTCGCCCACGATCGCGCCGGTGATGGCGAAGCCGAAGGCCACGTGCAGGCTGGTGGTGATCCAGCTCAGCGCGGACGGGACGACCACGTGCAGGGTCACCCGGGTGCTGCCGGCGCCGAGGATGCGGGCGTTGGCGAGGAGGTTGCGGTCCACCTCCCGGGCGCCCTGGAAGGCGTTGAAGAACACGCCGAAGAAGACCAGTACGGCGGCCAGGGTGACTTTGGAGCCGATCCCGAGGCCGAACCAGATCGCGAACACCGAGCCGAGTAGGATGCGCGGGATCGAGTTCAGTGTCTTGATGTAGGGGGCGAAGACATCGGCCAGGAAGCGCAGTCGGCCCAGCGCGATACCGAACACGACACCCAGGGCGACCCCGATACCGAAGCCCAGCAGCGTCTCCTGGAGCGTCACCCACACCTGGTCCCACAGCGGTCCCTGGGACGTGCCGTGACGGACCCAGTCCCACAGCTTCGAGCAGACGCCCGACGGTTTGCCGGAATAGAAGGAGTCGATGACTCCCGTCGAGGCGAGTAACTGCCACAGGCCCACGAACGCGGCGAGGACGGCGACCCGGACGGCATTGACCCCCACATCGCGCCAGGCCTGTTGCCGCCGGACCCGCACGGCCCGGGCCGTCCCGGCGTCGCTCTTCGCCGGCTCCCCGCGCGCGAGGGTCCCGTCGGTCGCCGGCCCGGTCGCGGTGTCGGTCTTCATGGGCTCATGCCTCTTCCGTACGGGTGGGTCAGATCACGGATTCGGGCGTCAGCGGCTCGGCTGCCGGCGACCCGGGCCGCGCGCCCGCGCCGCGGGAGTACGCGACCTCGACCTCGTCGCGCAGGGCCTGCCAGACCTGCTCGTGGAGTTTGACGAATTCCGGGGTGTGCCGGATCTCGCGCGGATTCCTCGGCCGGGGGAGGTCGATCGCGAACTCCTCCTTGACGGTGGCCGGTCCGGCCGTCAGCACGACGACCTTGTCGGCGAGCGAGATCGCCTCCTCCAGGTCGTGGGTGACGAACACGACCGCGGGCCGGGTCAGGTCCCACAAGGAGAGCAGCTCGTCGGCCATGATCTGCCGGGTCTGCACGTCCAGCCCGGAGAAGGGCTCGTCCATCAGCAGCACCCGCGGCTCGTTGATCATCGTCTGGGCGAGCGCCACCCGCTTGCGCATCCCGCCGGACAACTGGTGCGGGTGGTACCGCTCGAAGCCCGCGAGGCCCACCCGGCGGATCCACTCGGCGGCGTCGGCGTGCGCCTGCTTGCGGGACGCGCCGCGAAAGCGCGGGCCCGCCGCGACGTTGGCGACGACGGTCTTCCACGGGAACACCGCGTCCGTCTGGAAGACGAACCCGACGTCCTTCCCGATGCCGTCCACCGGCCGCCCGCTGACGCGGACCTCGCCGCTGTCCGGCCGGTCCATGCCGGAGATCAACGACAGCGTGGTCGATTTCCCGCAGCCGGTGGGGCCGACGACCGCGGTGAACTCCCCGGCCCGGACGGAGAAATCGATGTTCCTCAGGACATCGTGATTTCCGCCGTCCGGGGTAGTGAAGGACTTGCACACGCCGTGCATCGTGATAGGCGGTGTCGTCGGTTGCGGCGATGTGACCGGACCATTGCCGTGTCCATTGCTGTGTCCGCGCTGGGATTTGCTTGCCACGCGAGTGAGGCTGCCAGAACCGGCCGTGAGACACCAACCTCGTGGCACAAGGGCGTATTGACTTAAGCACCGCGAGGCCTGTCCCGCCTGTTCGGGATGGTTAGACGCAGGGGGTTCTCCGGGGGTAGCTTCTGGCGAATGACGTTTCGCTATCTCGGCATACCGCTTGAAACGCATCTTTCCGACCGGCTCGCACTGCGCATGCTCGTGGAGACTTTCCGGCCGGACGTCATAGACCGGCTCCTGGACAAAGCCGAGCGCAAGGAGCGCCGCCGGCGGCTGTTGCCCGCGCAGCTCATGATGTATTTCGTTCTCGCGATGTGGATCTTCGGTACCTCCTCCTACGAGGAGGTGCTCGCCAAACTCACCGGCGGTCTGCCCGAGATGTTCCGGGGTATCGGCGGCGTCGGCGACGTGGCCAGCGCGGCAGCCATCGCGCGGGCCCGGATGCGGCTGGGCGTCGAACCCCTCAAGGCGCTCTGCGGCCACCTCGCCGACGCGGCCGGCCACGGCACCCAGCCCGACGGCGAGCGCGTCTTCGTCTACGAAAGCGTTGCGATGGAAGTGCCGGCCACCCCCGCGAACCGGGCCGGTTACGGCTCCCCCGACGACGCGCCGCAGCAGCACGAGAAGCATCACTCGCTCGACGTGTGGCTGTCCTCGCTGACCGACTGCCGGCTGCGCGTCTCGGCGGTCGCGGCCATCACGCCCCGCCGGGAGGACGGCGCGGCGGGCCTGCTCGCCGAGTGGCCGCACGATTTGCTGGACGGGCGGACGCTGGTGGTCGGTGAGCAGGAGCCGATCCCGGCCGCGCTGTGGTCGGCGCTGACCGAGGCCGGCGCCGATCAGATCTGGCGCGTCGGCGGACTCGGCCCGGCCCCGTACCCGCTGCCGGTGCTGCGCGAACTGCCCGATGGCTCATATCTGTCGGAGCTGGCCACCGGCCCCCGCTCCGGCGGCGGCGCGCGGCCCCGAACCGAGGTCCGGGTGGTGCCGTGCGGCGCCGTCCCGACCGCGGATGGACCGGGACCCCGCGCCGCGCTGCTGGTCACCTCCGTCCTGGACAGCGCCGTGCCGGCCGACGAGATCAGGACCCGCTACGAGCAGGCGGCCGGGCGGAGCGGCGACGGCGTCGCCCACTTCGCCGGTCAGATCACCGGGCCACGGGTAATATTACGGTCGAAAAGCCCTGAACTCGTCCAGCAGGAAATCTATGCGCTGCTCTGCGCCTATCACGCCGTTGGGCACCTGGTATCCCCGCCGCTTTCGATGGGTCCGATTTCGGCCGATCCGGCCGCCGGCTGGAGCGAGTGGACGGCAGTGCGGCCGCGTTAAGTCAGCAGGGGAACCCTTTGCTCCGGCGGCCTCGCGTGTGCTGCAATAAAGTCCCCCGCCGAGGGCGTCGAAGCGATCCGGATACTAAGCGCCTGCGACCTGGTATGCAGCGGTATGCGGCCGGAGTCGAATGCTTATCGCGGTGAACCGAATGATCAATCGCCGTCGCGCCATGCGGCGGCGTTATGAGGGTTAAGGGTTAGTGAATGGAAGAGCAGCGGTCTCGCGGAGCCGGCAATCCGTTGACATGCGGGGACCGCTGGGCGCGTCACGATGCGGCGACACGATGACGAGCGCGCGCAGACGCGGCCGTGCTCCGGCGCCGAAACGGACCGCCCCGCCCGTCAAGCCCGCGTCCCGGCGGTGGACCCGGCGCCGCCTCGGTGACTGGCGGCTGCGCAACCGCATGCTGCTCCTGGTCCTGGTCCCGCTGATCGCGATCATCCCGCTGGTCGGTGTGCGCGTGGTCTCCGAGGTCGGCAGCCTGCAGACCGCGGCCCGTATCCAAGGGCAGGCGCGGCTCGCCCAGCAGATATCCACGCTGGTCAGCGCGCTCGACGACGAACGCGACCTGACCGAGGTGGCGCTCACCGAGTCGGGCACCGCCAAGGACAAGCAGCTGGCGGCGGCGCAACAGGCCACCGACGCGCAGGTGAAGGGGTTCGACGAGAGCCTGGTCCGGCAGCGGGGCAGCGTCGACACGCTGCCGGCCGCGGTGCGCCAACTCGGCGCGCGCGCCGGGGCCCGGCTCGGTGACCTGAGCCCGCTGCGCGCCTCGACCCGGGGCCTGGCCCCCGGCGCCGGCACGCCCACCTTCAACGCGTACAGCACGATCATCGGCGACCTGCTGGATTTCAGTGACCAGCTCGCCGCGGTCAGCTCCGACCACACCCTCGGCAGCCTGGTCGCCACGCTCGCCTCCATCGAGCAGATCGAGCAGCAGACGTCGAGCGAGCGCGGTTTCGTCGTCGACGTGCTGGACCGCGGGGACTTCACGCTGGAGCTGAAGGAGAACATCGAGCAGGCGCAGTTCGAGACGGCCAACGACGAGCTCGCCAACAACGCGCCGACCTCGCTGCTCAACCTCTACCAGTCGACGGTCAGCGGCGACAAGGTCGGCGCGGCCGACGGCACCGTCCAGGTGGTCTCCACCGCCGCGCAGGAGGGCATCCCGCTCGACAGCCTCGGGATCGGCAAGACCACCGCGTTCAGCCAGCTCAGCGACAAGCTCCACGCGGTGCGCATCGTCGAACGGCAGGCCGTGGCGGACATGAACCGCCGTGCCACCCACCTGCTGTCGGCGGTGCGGACCCAGCTCTACGAGAACATCGCCATCATCGTCGCCGTGGTCGCGCTGTCCTTCCTCGGCGCGCTGGTCCTGGCCAGGTCCGTGGTGCGGCCGCTGCGCCAACTGCGGGTCTCCGCGCTGGACGTCGCGGACAACCGGCTGCCGGACGCGGTCCGCCGGCTGCGCGACGTGGATCCGGCCGATACGGACGAGCCGGTGCGGGTGGAGCCGATCGAGCTGCAGTCGCAGGACGAGGTCGGCCAAGTGGCGCGCGCCTTCGACCGGGTGCACTTCGAGGCGGTCCGGCTCGCCACGGAGCAGGCGCGGATGCGCAGCAACGTCAACGCGATCTTCACCAACCTGTCGCGGCGCAGCGAAAGCCTGGTGCTGCGCCAGCTCCAGCTCATCGACGACCTGGAGAACAGCGAACAGGACTCCGAGCAGCTGGCCAGCCTGTTCCAGCTCGACCACCTCGCCACCCGCATGCGCCGCAACAACGAGAACCTGCTGGTGCTGGCCGGCGAGGAGCAGAGCCGCCGCTGGAACCAGCCGGTCTCGCTGCTCGACCTGGTCCGCGCGGCGACCGCCGAGGTCGAGCAGTACGAGCGGGTGGTGCTCTACGAGCTGCCCGACATCGCGGTGGCCGGCCATGCCGCCACCGACGTCGTGCACCTGATGGCCGAGCTCGTGGAGAACGCCACCACGTACTCCGGCCCCGAGACGAAGGTGCTGGTGGGCGCGAAGATGCTCACCTCCGGCGAGGTGGTCCTGGACATCGCGGACGCGGGCATCGGCATCCGCCCCGAGGAGTTGGACCGGATCAACCGGCGCCTCGCCGAGCCCCCGATGCTCGACGTCGCGACCTCCCGCCGCATGGGGCTGTTCGTCGTCGGCCGGCTGGCGGCCAAGTACGGCATCCAGGTGCGCCTGACGAGCACGAGCCGCACCGGCCTCAACGCGCTCATCCGGATCCCGCTGACTTTGCTGGTGCCCACCAGCGAACTGCGGGTGGACGCGGCGGCGGTGTTCGACCAGTCGGCGCTGCGGGCCGGCCCGTACGACACCGCCGCAACGGCCGGGCTGCCGGGCGGCGGGATCCCGGCGGGGCAGGCGGGCGATCCGCGGTTCGAGGGCTCCCGCGGATCCGCGGGCGTGCCCGCGCGCGGCCGGTCGTACGAGGAGGTCCCGGCGGGACGCCATTCCGGTCGGCCCGACGGCGGCTTCCCGTGGTTCCACGACCAGGAGGAGGCGGGCGGCTCGGGCCACGACTTCTCGTGGTTCGCCTCGGAGGAGGAGACCGAGCCGGCCGCCGGCGCGCAGGGGCACGGGACCGACCGGTTACCGATCTTCGACTCGATGAGGTCGCAGTGGACGGGAAGCCAGGGACAGCCGCAAGCACACCCGCAAGCACACCCGCAAGCACAGCCACCGGCCCAGCCGCACCCCCCAGGGGCCGCCGCGGCCGCAGGCCCAGCCCCAGCAGCAGGTCCAGGCGCGGCCGCAGCCCCCACGGCAGCAGCGCCAGCCGCAAGCCCAGCTCCGGCCGCCGGCGCAGCCCCAGCCC
>NZ_FMCH01000451.1 GCF_900091855.1 Streptomyces sp. DvalAA-14 | reverse complement strand
CCATGACCACCACCACCGAGATGCCGGTTGTCGCCGCGTCCCGCTGGCGCCGGATCGCCGGCTCGATGAGCCGGGCGGAGTGGACGCGGCTCGGCGGGATGGCCGCGTTCGTCATCGCGCTGCACGTCATCGGGTGGTTCATCCTGGTGGCCGTCGTCGCCCCGACGCACTACAGCCTGGGCACCAAGTCCTTCGGCATCGGCATCGGCGTCACCGCCTACACCCTCGGCATGCGGCACGCCTTCGACGCGGACCACATCGCCGCGATCGACAACACCACGCGCAAGCTGATGGGTGAGGGCAAGCGCCCGCTGTCGGTGGGTTTCTGGTTCTCCCTCGGGCACTCCAGCATCGTCTTCGGACTGGCCCTGCTGCTCTCGCTGGGCGTCAAGTCGCTGGCGCACCCGGTGCAGGACGACGGCTCGCAACTGCACAGCGTGACCGGCTGGATCGGGACCACCGTCTCGGGCGCGTTCCTGTACCTCATCGCCTTCATCAACCTGCTGATCCTGGCCGGGATCTGGAAGGTCTTCCGGCAGATGCGCGAGGGCGACTTCGACGAGGCCGCGCTGGAGGAGCACCTGAACAACCGCGGCTTCATGAACCGGCTGCTCGGCCGGGTGATGAAGTCGATCACCAAGCCGTGGCAGATGTATCCGCTGGGCCTGCTGTTCGGTCTCGGCTTCGACACCGCCACCGAGATCGCGCTGCTGGTGCTGGCCGGTTCGGGCGCCGCGTCGGGGCTGCCGTGGTACGCCATCCTGTGTCTGCCGGTGCTGTTCGCCGCCGGCATGTCGCTGCTGGACACCATCGACGGTTCCTTCATGAACTTCGCCTACGAGTGGGCCTTTTCCAAGCCGGTCCGCAAGGTCTACTACAACCTGACCATCACCGGCCTGTCGGTGGCCGTGGCCCTGATCATCGGCACCGTGGAACTCCTCGGCCTGGTGGCCGACAAGGCCAAGCTGCACGGCGCGTTCTGGGACTGGGTGGGCGGCCTGGACCTGAACATCGTCGGCTACGTCATCGTCGGGCTGTTCTTCGTCACCTGGGCGGTCGCGGTGGCGATCTGGAAGTTCGGCAACATCGAGGAGAAGTGGTCCGCCGGGCTGCGCACGGCCGAACAGCGGGAGTGACCCGCCGGGATCACCCGCGGGACCGCGGCGGCGCCCGGC
>NZ_FMCH01000453.1 GCF_900091855.1 Streptomyces sp. DvalAA-14 | reverse complement strand
GCGGCCACGTGCCGCGCCACTTCGGCCCGCAGCGGGGCCAGCCGGGCGGCCAGCGCCGGGTGCGCGGCGAGCGCCGCGTCGTAACGGGCCAGCAGCCCGACACTGTCCCGTGCGGCCCGCGCCTTCTCGGCCACCCCGGGCGCGGGCCCCTCGGCCGCCCGCCCGGCCCGCCCCTCACCCCCGGAGCATCCGCCAACGACCCCGACGGCCGCCACCGCCACCACACCCCGCCGACTCACCCGAGCCGCTGCGCCGATCATGGGCGCGAGTGTACGGCGTCTTTTTTTGCCGCCCTCCCGCCGCCGGGCGCTTGGGCCCGGTCTCGACGTTCCTCACCGGGTCCAAGCGGCCGGCGGCGAGGGCGCGGCAAAAGCAGCCCCCCGGACTCCGGTAACCTGGGCACCTACACGCGACCTTCCATGACAACAGCAGACGCGGCCGAGGAGTCACCCGGATGAGCACCACCCAGAGCGAGAGGCTGCGCGCGCTGCTTGAGCCTCTTGCCGTGAAAGCGGGCTTGGAGCTCGAAGAGATCACGGTGACGGCCCAGGGGAAGCGGCGCCAGCTGATGGTCGTGGTGGACGCGGAGGACGGCGTGCAGCTCGACGCGGTCGCCAGCGTGAGCCGGGACTTCTCCGAGGCGTTGGACGCCTCGGACGCGATGGGCGAGACCGAGTACGTGCTGGAAGTGACCTCCCCCGGCACCGACCGCCCGCTGACCGAGCCGCGTCACTTCCGGCGTAACGAGGGCCGTCTGGTGAAGCTGCAGCTCGAGGGGCGCGGCGAGCTGATCGCGCGGATCATGACGGTGGACGACTCCGGTCTCGACCTGGAGGTCCCCGGCGTCAAGGGCCGCAAGCCCAAGCCGGCGCGGGCCGAGTTCGCGGAGATCAGCAGGGCCCGGGTCGAGGTCGAATTCAACCGCAAGGCCGTCGGCGAGGACGAAGAAGCCGGGGCCGACGGCGACGAGAGTGCTGAGGAGGCGTAGCCGTGGACATCGACATGAAGGCCCTGCGGGGTTTGGTGCAGGAGAGGCAGATCTCGTTCGACCTGCTGGTCGAGGCCATCGAGTCGGCGCTCCTCATCGCCTACCACCGGGAGCCGGGCAGTCACCGCCGGGCCCGGGTCGAGCTGGACCGGGTGAGCGGCCATGTGACCGTGTGGGCCACCGAGGAGCCGGAGGAGGCGGGCGAGGGCGCCGAGCCGCGCGAGTTCGACGACACGCCGAGCGGCTTCGGCCGGATCGCCGCCTCCACCGCCAAACAGGTGATCCTGCAGCGGCTGCGGGACGCCGAGGACGACGTCACCTTCGGGGAGTACGCCGGCCGTGAGGGCGACATCGTGACCGGGGTCGTCCAGCAGGGCAAGGACCCCAAGAACGTGCTGGTCGACATCGGCAAGCTGGAGGCGATCCTGCCGGTGCAGGAGCAGGTCCCCGGCGAGCAGTACGCGCACGGCACCCGGCTGCGCAGCTATGTCGTCCGGGTCGCCAAGGGCGTGCGCGGTCCGTCGGTCACTTTGTCGCGCACTCATCCGAACCTGGTGAAGAAGCTGTTCGCGCTGGAGGTCCCGGAGATCGCCGACGGCTCGGTGGTGATCGAGGCGATCGCCCGCGAGGCCGGCCACCGCAGCAAGATCGCGGTCCGCTCGGCGCGGTCCGGACTCAATCCCAAGGGCGCCTGCATCGGCCCGATGGGGGCCCGGGTGCGGGCCGTGATGGCGGAGCTCAACGGCGAGAAGATCGACATCGTGGACTGGTCGGACGACCCGGCCGAGATGGTGGCGAACGCGCTGTCCCCGGCCCGGGTGTCGAACGTCGAGGTGGTGGACGCCGGCGCCCGCAGCGCCCGGGTCACCGTGCCGGACTACCAGCTGTCGCTGGCGATCGGCAAGGAAGGGCAGAACGCCCGGCTGGCGGCCCGGCTGACCGGCTGGCGCATCGACATCCGCCCGGACACCGAGCAGCCGCAGGACTGATTCGCAGGACTGACGTGCGGCGAACAGCCGAACGCCGGCTTACTCGAAGGAGTGAGCCCGCCGCGGGGAGGTAGACTAAAGAGTGTCTGGTCGGACGCTGCATCCCGCATGCCCGGAGCGAACCTGCATCGGCTGTCGTGAGCGAGCGGCCAAGAGCGATCTGCTGCGTGTGGCGGTGAGCGGGGGTGCGTGCGTCCCCGATCTTCGCGGTACGCTGCCCGGTCGGGGTGCTTATCTGCACCCCGCCCTTGCCTGTCTTGACCTGGCGGTCCGCCGCCGGGCGTTCGCCCGGTCCTTCAGGGGGCCGGTGACGCCCGATACCGCGGAGCTGAGCCGGTATGTCGAGCAGGCAGCACCGTAAGACACCGCAAGAGCTGTAAGAACCGTAAGAAGCAGTACGGCACGGGACACCGTGCGGTCAGGTACCTCGCGAGATGGAAGTAGGTCGAGATTGCGATGAGCACTCGATGAGTACGCGATGAGTACGCCCATGAAGTAGCGACGGTCCGGCGGACGATCACCCCGGACCTAAAAGGAGCGAAGTGGCTAAGGTCCGGGTATACGAACTCGCCAAGGAGATGGGAGTCGAGAGCAAGGTCGTCATGGCCAAGCTCCAAGAACTCGGTGAATTCGTCCGTTCGGCGTCCTCGACGATCGAGGCGCCAGTTGTCCGCAAGTTGACCGACGCTTTCCAGGGACCCGGTGGCAACGCCGGCAAGTCCGCTGCGAAGCCCTCGGCGCCGCGCAAGGCGACGCCGTCCCCGCTGCCGCCCGTCCGGGTGGCGGCTCCGCGCCGGCCCCGCCCCGGGTGCGCCGGCCCGTCCCGCTGCCCCGGGCAAGCCCGGCGGTC
>NZ_FMCH01000456.1 GCF_900091855.1 Streptomyces sp. DvalAA-14 | reverse complement strand
GGGCGCGAGGAACTGCGCGACCAGCCCACCACACGCCGCACCAGCCCACCCACGCCAAGGGGGCCCGCCCGCAGGGGCGCAGGCTCGTCCCGGGCCGGGCCGGGCCCGGGATATGGGAACCCCGAGCGGGATGCGGGTCAGTGGAAGAAGTGCCGCGTCCCCGTGAAATACATCGTGACCCCCGCCTGCTCCGCCGCCTCGATGACCGCCTCGTCGCGGATGGATCCGCCCGGCTGGGCCACCGCCCGGATGCCGGCCGCCGTCAGGACCTCCAACCCGTCCGGGAAGGGGAAGAACGCGTCGGAGGCCGCGTAGGACCCCGCCGCCCGCTCCGCGCCGGCCCGCTCGACGGCGAGCTTCGCCGAGTCCACCCGGTTGACCTGGCCCATGCCGACCCCGACCGTCGCCCCGTCCTTCGCCAGCAGGATCGCGTTGGACTTCACGGCGCGGCAGGCCCGCCACGCGAAGGCGAGCTCCGCCAGCTCCGCCGCCGGCAGCGCCGCACCGGTGGCGAGCGTCCAGTTCGCCGGATCGTCGCCCTCGGCCTGGAGGCGGTCCTTCACCTGGACCAGCGCGCCCCCCTCGATCGGGCGGTATTCCGTGGTGGCGGCCGGCCCGCTCGCGCAGCGCAGCACGCGGATGTTCTTCTTGCGGGCGAGCACCTCGACGGCGCCGTCCTCGTAGTCCGGTGCGACGATCACCTCGGTGAAGATCTCCGCGACCTGCTCGGCCATCGCCACCGACACCGGCCGGTTCACCGCGATCACACCGCCGAACGCGGACAGCGGGTCGCAGGCGTGTGCCTTGCGGTGCGCCGCCGCGACGTCCGCGCCGACCGCGATCCCGCACGGGTTGGCGTGCTTGATGATCGCCACGCAGATCCCGTCGTGGTCGTACGCCGCCCGGCGCGCGGCCTCGGTGTCCACGTAGTTGTTGTAGGACATCTCCTTGCCGTGCAGCTGCTCCGCGCCGGCCAGGCCCAGCCCGCTGCCGTCGGTGTAGAGCGCGGCGCCCTGGTGCGGGTTCTCGCCGTAGCGCAGGGTGTTCTGCCGCTGGTACGTCACCCCGGTGAAGTCGGGGAAGCCGCTGTCGCCGTCCGCCGCGTAGCCGTCGGCGAACCAGGAGGCCACCGCCACGTCGTAGGCCGCGGTGTGCTGGAACGCCTCGGCGGCCAGCCGCTTGCGGGTCCGCAGGTCGAAGCCGCCGGCCGCGACGGCGGCCAGCACGTCCGCGTACCGGTCCGGGCTGGTGACGACCGCGACCGAGGGGTGGTTCTTAGCGGCGGCGCGCACCATCGAGGGGCCGCCGATGTCGATCTGCTCCACGCACTCGTCGTCGCTCGCGCCGGAGGCGACCGTCTCGCGGAAGGGGTAGAGATTCACCACGACCAGCTCGAACGGCTCGATGCCGAGGTCCGCCAGCTGCCGCCGGTGGTCGTCCAGCCGCTGGTCGGCGAGGATGCCCGCGTGCACCCGGGGGTGCAGCGTCTTGACCCGGCCGTCGAGGCACTCCGGGAAGCCGGTCAGCTCCTCGACCTTGGTGACGGGCAGCCCGGCGGCGGCGATCCGGCCGGCCGTGCTGCCGGTGGACACCAGCTCCACGCCCGCGTCGTGCAGCCCGCGGGCCAGCTCCTCCAGGCCCGTCTTGTCGAAGACGCTGACCAGCGCGCGGCGAATGGGCCGCCTGCTGTCGGGTCCCCCCGGTCCGCCCGGTCCCGATCCCCCCGGTCCGTCCGGCCCGTTCGACCCGTCTGACCCGCTCGAACCATTCGACCCGTTGGTGACGTCGGCGCTCATGCCGGAACCCGTACCTTTCGTCCTTCGATGCGGTAGCCGTCGCGTGACAGCCGCCCTACTACGTCGACGAGCAGCCGACGCTCGACTTCCTTGATGCGCTCGTGGAGCGCTTCCTCCGTGTCGTCCGGCAGGACGTCGACCACGCCCTGTGCGATGACCGGGCCGGTGTCGACGCCGTCGTCGACGAAGTGGACGGTGCAGCCGGTGACCTTGGCGCCGTACGCGAGGGCGTCGCGCACCCCGTGCGCTCCCGGGAAGCTCGGCAGCAGCGCGGGGTGCGTATTGATGAACCGTCCCCCGAATCCGGCCAGGAATGCGCTGCCGACAATCTTCATATAACCGGCCGAGACCACCAGATCGGGTGCGTACCGGGCGGTGGCCTCGGCGAGAGCCCGGTCCCAGGCGGCGCGGTCCGGGTAGTCCTTGACCTTCACCACGAAGGTGGGCAGGCCGGCCCGCTCGGCCCGTTCGAGCCCGGCGATGCCGTCGCGGTCGGCGCCGACCGCGACGATCCGCGCGCCGTAGGAGGGGTCGGCGTCGATGGCGTCGAGCAGCGCCTGCAGATTCGTGCCGGAACCGGAGACGAGGACGACGAGGCGGGCGGGGGTGCGGGCAGCCACGGGCGGAGGCTCTCTCAGGTCTCTGACCCGGTCGGTCTCGGCCTGGCCGGGGTCCGACTGGATCTGGCTCGGTGGTCTCGGCGCCATCTGCGGCGCGTTCTCTTGGCGGGCGTACTGGTGTCCCGACCGCTTTCGGAGGATCGTACGAGGCAGGGACCGCTCGGATTCCGGGGAACCCTACGAGGTCGCCGACCGTCAGCAACGATACCGGCACACCGGACGGCCCCCGCGGGACGGGGGAGCGCGCGGGCGGTAGCGTCTGCCGGGAGACGGGTGGCGCGTGCAACCGTCCTGCGGGTCGCGAGACCATGGAACACAGGCGACAGCCGGATACATCAGAGGAGTCGAGCCCAAGGGGATGGCGCATCACATCATGAGCAGCGGCCGTAATCACATCGTGCTGCGCGCGCCCGAGGGCGATCAGCGGGACAACCCGTTCGCGCCGCCGCCCGAGGGGGCACCGGACCGCCCGTGGCAGCCGCGCGGGCCGGAGGACACCGGTTCGGCGCCCGGCGGCCACCAGAGCGGCCAGGGCGGCGACGGCGGCCAGCCGGGGGGCAAGGGCGGTCACGACGGCCACGCGGGCGACCAGGGCCAGGGCCAGGGCCGAGGTCAGGGCCAAGGAGACGGCCAGGGCGGTCATGACGGTCATGACGGTCACAGCCGCGACGGCCACAGCGGCCACGACCACAGCCCGGGCCCATGGGCGCACGGCGGACCCCCGGACCGGGGTACGCCGCCGCCTCCGCCGGCCTGGGGCAGCCAGTGGAGCAGCAAGCAGCCGCAGTCCGGGCGCCCCGACCCGTTCGCCCGGCGCCCCGAGGGCGGCCCGACCGGCCCCCAGGGCAGGGGGCCGAAATTCGACCCCACCGACCCGGCGCACCGCAGGTCCCGTTACGCCCTGATGCTCGGCTTCTGGGGCCTGATCGCCGGATTCGCCGGCTGGACCACGCTCGCGCTGCTGCTCGGCGCGCTCGCCCTCTACTGGGGGATCAGTTCGCTGCGGATGTCCCCGGAGGACCGCGCCAAAGCCCGCGCGGCGGCGGCTTCCGCGCTGGCCGACGCCGCCCAGTCCGCCCGCCCGGCGCCGCCGGCCCCGGGTCCCGACGCCCAGCGGTCCTTCCTGACCTCGGCGTGGACCGGAATCGTCGCCAGCAGCATCACGCTGGTGATCGTCGCCGCCACCTTCGGCTTCCAGTTGGCCTATCGCGACTACTACACCTGCCGGTCGGACGCGCTGACCTCACCGGCCGCGCACGCCTGCCAGAAGCTGCTGCCGGGCCCCTTCCGGAGCATGCCGACCTTCCGCGACTGAGCCGGAGCGGCGCCCTGCCCCGGTTGCGGGCCGCTCCGGCCCGGCTTTGACTCGTGACTGCACACGGTGTGCACGCGGTCACTGCCGGAAGGAGCCACGCCATGCTGTCGGTGCGCAGTTTGTTCTTGGAGATCCTGGAGAACGACGAGTCCTTCGCGCTCTTCTGCTCGATCGCGGCCAGCGGCGAGGCGCAGGGCGGCTGGGAGAACGGCCGGATCTCGAAGCTGGTGCCGGCCTCGCAGCAGGAGATGGCGCCGAAGATCGCCCGCCACGGGGCGGACGAGGAGAAGCACGGGCGCATCTTCCTGGCGCTGATGCGCAAGCGCGGGCTGAAGACGGTGCCGGTGCCGCCCGACACGGACTACACGATGCTGCTGGAGGCGGCCGGGATCGGGCTCACGCACGCCCGGCTGCGGCAGGACCAGGCGCTCAGCGAGCACGACATCGTCACGTACCTGTCGCACAGCAGGGTGACCGAGCAGCGGGCGTCGGAGCAGATGCGGCTGCTGCTGAAGCACTTCGGTGACCACACCGAGCTGGGCCGCGCGGTGCGGGCGATCTCCCGCGACGAGGACAACCACCTGGCCTACTGCCACGAGGAACTCCTCCGGCTGGCCAGGTCCGGCCACGGCCGCACCATCCAGCGCATTCTCCGCGAGTGCGCGATGGCGGAGATCCGCACCTACCGCGAGGTCAGCCTGGCGGTGATGGCCCACATGGGCCGCATCCTGCGGTGGTCCCCGCTCAAGGCCGCCACATTGCGCGCGGGGATCCACGCGACCTACGCCTACGAACGCGCGGGCGGCTGGCGCCGCATGACCTCCCTCACCCTCCCCACCGACAACCTCAACGCCCTGGGCGACCCCACCCCGCCCCCCGCGGTAACCCCCGCAACCCCCTGATCCCGGAAACGGGCACCCCGGTGGCGCAGGCCAACCCCCAAGGGGCCCGGGGAACTGCGCGCCCAACCACCCACCACCCGCACCCCGCAACGCAGCGAACCCCCACGGCGAAGCCGGAAAAGGGCACCCCGGCGGCGCCCAGCCGCCGCTATTCCGGTGGGGCCAGCGGGGTCGGCGGCCCGGCGAGCAGGTCCGGCAGTAGGGGGTCGGGCGCCGGGGCCGGCCCCGGGAGCGGAGGCGGCGGCGGCAGGGATGCCGGGCCGGTCGCCGCAGGCGGCTTCGTGCGGAGGGCCCCGCCCCACCGGCGGAGGAAGGCCACCGGAAAGCCGACCGCCACCGTCCAGCCCAGCGCGGCCAGCGCGGTGAGGTACCAGGCCGGACCGAACGCAGCGAGCCGGGCGCGGCCGAGCGACCCACCGGACCAGGCGGCAAGGGTGGCCAGAAGGATGCCGAGCAGCACAGCCGTACCGGCGACAACCCGGGCCGTACGGCCGGCGCCCCCGCCCCGACGGCCGATCCAACACCCGGCGGTACCCGCCGCCACCAACGGCAGCGCCAACGCCGCCCGCTCGACCCATCCCCCCGCGCCCTCCGCCGGCAGCGCCGCCAGCAGCGGGAAACGCGGCAGCAGCCCGTACCCGTAGGCCCCGGCCGGCCCCACCGTGCTGCCCGCGCCGACCGTGAAGCCGAAGCCGAGCGCGTAACTCGCCGACCACACCGCGAGGTTCGGCACGAGCGCCAGCGCGAGGAGCAGCACCACGATCCGTCCCGTGTAGGGCCCGCCGGTCTGTGTGTAGGACGGTCCGGCGGAATCCGCGTGCCAGACCAGCGACGCCCCGCCGAGCAGCGCCCCGCCGCCGACGAGGATGCCCGCCGCGATCCCGGCGGCCCGCAGGGCGATGCCCGCCTCCTCGACGTAACCCCGCATCCCGTACGGAATCCGTGCCCACCCGGCGAGTGCGGGCCACCCGCAGCCCGACCAGGCCCCGCAGCCGGCCGCGCCCATCGCGAAGAGCGGCACGTACAGCGTGGTCACGGCATCGACGTGGATCGGCCCGCCCGTCGAGAAGGCGACCGCGAGCAGCACCACCGAGAGGTATCCGGCGAGCAGCCAGCCGGCCACGACCGCGGCCTCGGTCCAGCTCTTCGTCCGGTCGGGTCCCGGCTCGTCCGCCGGGGAGACCGCGGAGGCCGTCCCCCGGAAGATGAGCCAGGCCGGCAGGGCACTGAGCAGCAGCGGCGTCAGGGCGATCGGCGCCGGGGAGCCGGAGAGCGTGTCGGTCCGGACGAGTTCGGCTCCCTGCGCGAGCAGCCACAACCCGGCACCGATGTGCAGCGCACCGCCGAAGCCGCTCTCGGAGCCTGGGGAGGCGATCCACAGCACCAGGACGATGGCGGTGAGCACACCGAGCCCGAGCGCGGCGGCGGCCGCCCCGACGGCTGCGGCGGACAGCCGGACGGCGACCGGGCGGGCCGGTGCGGACGCGCCCTGGGCGGGGAGTGCCGGAACGGCGGGAGCCGGGAACGGGGTGGGGTCGGTGCTAGGCGTCACGACGCCCCATGGTGCCAAGAACACCCCTTTAGCTCCCGCAGCGGGCGAAAGGTCGTCGTGTCGCCCAATATGTGCGCTATGTGTGTTCTTTTCGGACCATCGGATCTTCGGCGGTACGAGGCCCGCCAGCCGGCTCCTGCGAAGGCCGTGAGGGCCATGAGGGCTGTGGAGGCCGTGAGGGCGGCTGCGGGGGCCGCCCGATGAGCGCACGGAAGAAGGCCGGCAAAGCGGCCGGGCGGCCCGGCCGGCGCCTCTGGCGGACCCCGGCGCGAACAGCGGGTGCCCGGCGTACCCACCCGCGTACCCGGGAGCAGCCCGCCCCGCCCCGCCAGGCCACTCCCCGGCAGCCGTCCGCCGGGCCCGAGCAGGTACCCCCGCAGGCCGAGCCACCGGTGCCCGCCACCCGCTCAGCGGCTCGGGGTCGGCCCGGCTCCCGCTCGACCCCGCACCCCCACACTCCGGAAGCCGCTTTCGATGCTCTCTACCTCCACACCGCCGGCGCCCTGCTGCGGCAGATCGAGGTACTCACCGGCGACCCGTCGTTCGCCCCCCACGCGGTGGCCCACGCCTTCGACCAGGCATGGCAGCGCTGGCCCGAAGTGGCCCGCGACAGCGACCCGGTGGGGTGGGTGCGGGCGGCGGCGCACGCCTACGCGCTCGCGCCCTGGCAGCGCTGGACACCGGGCCCCCACCCGGAGCCCCGATCCCCTCAGGACCCGCTGGCGGCGGCGCTGCTGGAACTGCCGGCCGCCCATCGCAGGGTGCTGCTGCTGCACGACGGCCTGGGGCTCGGCCTGCCGCGGGCGGCGGCCGAAGTCGAGGCGAGCAGCCACGCGGCGGCCGCCCGGCTCGCCCGCGCGCGGGAGGCGCTGACCGAGGCCGTACCGGCGCTGGACGACCTGCCGGCCCGGCTCGGCCGGCTTCTCCAGCCGGACGACAGCCGCCCGGAGTTCCCGGAGTTCCCGCACCTTCCAGCACCGTCGGAGTCCGGAGCACCCGGAGCGGCGTCGGGATCGGCCTCGGCCTCTGCGCTGGAATTGGGGCCGGAAGCGGGGCTGGGACAGGCGCCGGAACCGGAACCGGAACCGGGACCGCATCCGGACCCGGACCCGGACCCGGCCGACCTCCCCGCCGCCCTCCGCAGCGCCAGCGAACGCACCGCGCGGCGCCGTACCGTCGGCGCCTTCCTGCTGACCGGCCTGATCGCGACCCTGACCACCGTGACCATCGCGCTCAGCCCGTCCCACGGCACCCATCCGCAGCGCTTCCACCCCGACGTACCGGCCGCCTCGAAGCCGATCCGGGACCGCGGGCCGGAAGGGAGTCGGCCACCGCCCGCTCCCGTTCCCCCCGGGGCGCCCGGCGCCGGACAGCGCAGCGGGCCCGCACCCCACCGAGGGGGAACGGGCCCGCGTACGTCGAAGCGTTGAGCGTCACCGGGGCCGCCAAGTCCCGTACGGGCCCAAGCAGCCGGTGACCGACCTCGGGGGGCGTCAGCCCGCGAGGATCGCCCGGGCGAGGCGCGCTGTCTCGGACGGCGTCTTGCCGACCTTGACGCCCGCGGCCTCCAGGGCCTCCTTCTTGGCCTGCGCGGTGCCGGAGGAGCCGGAGACGATGGCGCCGGCGTGGCCCATGGTCTTGCCCTCGGGCGCGGTGAAGCCCGCCACGTAGCCGACGACCGGCTTCGTCACGTTCTTCTCGATGAACGCCGCGGCGCGCTCCTCGGCGTCGCCGCCGATCTCACCGATCATCACGATCAGGTCGGTGTCGGGGTCCGCCTCGAACGCGGCCAGCGCGTCGATGTGCGTGGTGCCGATGATCGGGTCGCCGCCGATGCCGACCGCGGTGGAGAAGCCGAGGTCCCGCAGCTCGTACATCATCTGGTACGTCAGCGTGCCGGACTTCGAGACCAGGCCGATACGGCCGGGCTGGGTGATGTCGCCGGGGATGATGCCCGCGTTGGACTGGCCGGGGGTGATCAGGCCGGGGCAGTTCGGGCCGATGATCCGGGTCTTGTTGCCCTTGGCCTGGGCGAGGGCCCAGAACGCGGCGGTGTCGTGGACGGCGACGCCCTCGGTGATGACGACGGCGAGCGGGATCTCGGCCTCGATGGCCTCGACCACCGCGTCCTTGGTGAACTTCTCCGGGACGAAGATCACGGTCACGTCCGCGCCGGTGGCCTCAACGGCCTCCTTGACGCTGCCGAAGACCGGGACGTCGCCCTGCTCGAAGGTGACCGTGGTGCCCGCCTTGCGCGGGTTGACACCGCCGACGATGTTGGTGCCGTCGGCGAGCATCAGCGTGGTGTGCTTCATGCCGGTGGCGCCGGTCATGCCCTGGACGATGACCTTGCTGTCCTTGGTCAGGAAGATAGCCATGGTTGTCTTCTGTCCTCGTCCCTTACTTCGCAGCCAGCTCGGCGGCCTTGTCGGCCGCGCCGTCCATGGTGTCCACGCGCTGCACCAGCGGGTGGTTGGCGTCGGACAGGATCTTGCGACCCAGCTCCGCGTTGTTGCCGTCCAACCGGACGACCAGCGGCTTGGTGACGTCCTCGCCGCGGGAGGTGAGCAGCTCCAGCGCCTGCACAATGCCGTTGGCCACCTCGTCGCAGGCGGTGATGCCGCCGAAGACGTTGACGAACACGGACTTGACGTCCGGGTCGCCGAGGATGATCTCCAGACCGTTGGCCATGACCTCGGCGGAGGCGCCGCCACCGATGTCCAGGAAGTTGGCGGGCTTGACCCCGCCGTAGCTCTCGCCGGCGTAGGCGACGACGTCCAGGGTGCTCATCACCAGGCCGGCGCCGTTGCCGATGATGCCGACCTCGCCGTCGAGCTTGACGTAGTTGAGGCCCTTGGCCTTGGCCTTCGCCTCCAGCGGGTTGGCGGCGGCCTTGTCCTCCAGCGCCTCGTGCTCGGGCTGACGGAAGGCGGCGTTCTCGTCCAGCGACACCTTGCCGTCGAGCGCGACGATCTTGCCGTCACCGGTCTTGACCAGCGGGTTGACCTCGACCAGCAGGGCGTCTTCCTTGACGAAGACGGTCCACAGCTGCTGCAGCACCGCCGCGACCTGGTCGGCGATGTCGGCCGGGAACTTCGCCGCGGCGACGATCTCGGCGGCCTTCTCCGCGGTCACGCCCGCCAGCGAGTCGACCGCCACCTTGGCCAGCGCGTTGGGGTTCTCCTCGGCGACGATCTCGATCTCCACGCCGCCCTCGACCGAGGCCATGGCCAGGAAGGTGCGATTCGTGCGGTCGAGCAGGAAGGAGACGTAGTACTCCTCCTTGATGTCCGCGGTCTCGGCGAGCATCACCTTGTGGACCGTGTGGCCCTTGATGTCCATGCCGAGGATGGCGTCGGCCTTGGCCACCGCGTCAGCCGGGTCGGCGGCCAGCTTCACACCGCCGGCCTTGCCGCGGCCACCCACCTTGACCTGCGCCTTGACGACCGCACGGCCGCCGAGTCGCTCCGCCACGGCGCGCGCCGCCTCAGGCGTGTCGATGACTTCACCGGCCAGCACCGGTACACCGTGCTTGGCGAAGAGGTCCCTCGCCTGGTACTCGAACAGGTCCACGCGCGTCCGTCTCCCTTTTCCCTGGATTTCCCGAGGATTCAGCTGTGCGCAGGCCGCTGCCGCCAGAAGTTGTACAGCGCCGCCTGCATGATCTGCCTGATCTGCCTGATGCCTGATCTGCCTGGGCGTGCCGCTACGGGCAGGGCGACTGCACTGTCACAAGGGAAGCGCACACGGTGACCGAGTACGCGGCATGTCCGCATTGCAGGTTATCGCCGAGCGCGGTGGGGGCCTAAATCGCAGGTCGCTTGTGGGCGGTGAGAACGGTCACAGCCGGTCGCCGCGCCCGCCGCTCTCCACCCATCGCCCGTCACTTGTCCGGTATCGGCAGCGGACGCTTCTCGATGGCGGCCGCCATCACATCGGGGAAGAGGTCGGGGGTACAGGCGAAGGCGGGCGCGTCGAGCGCGGCCAGCGCGGCCGCGTGTTCCCGGTCGTAGGCCGGCGCGCCCTCGTCGGACAGGGCCAGCAGGGCGACGAACTGCACGCCGGACGCCTTCATCGCGGCCACCCGCTTGAGCATCTCGGCTCGGATCCCGCCCTCGTAGAGATCGCTGATCAGCACGACCACGGTGTCCGCGGGGCGGGTGATCAGGGACTGGCAGTAGGCCAGCGCCCGGTTGATGTCCGTGCCGCCGCCGAGCTGGGTGCCGAAGAGCACGTCCACCGGGTCGTCCAGCTGTTCGGTGAGGTCCACCACGGCGGTGTCGAAGACCACCAGCTTGGTGGCGATGGACCGCATCGAGGCCAGGACGGCGCCGAACACCGAGGCGTACACGACCGAGGCGGCCATCGAACCCGACTGGTCGATGCACAGCACGACATCCTTCTTCACCGCCCGGTCCGCCCGGCCGTAGCCGATCAGCCGCTCGGGGACGATGGTGCCGTGCTCGGGCAGATAGTGCTTGAGATTGGCGTGAATGGTGCGGTCCCAGTCGATGTCGCGGTGCCGGGGGCGGTTGACCTTCGCCGACCGGTCCAGGGCGCCGGTCAAGGTGGCCCTGGTCCTGGTGGCGAGCCGCTTCTCCAGGTCGTCCACCACCTTGCGGACCACGGCCCGGGCGGTCTCCTTGGTGGTCTCGGGCATCGCCTTGTTCAGCGACAGCAGGGTGCCGACGAGGTGGACATCGGCCTCGACCGCCTCCAGCATCTCCGGCTCCAGCAGCAGCGCGGACAGGCCCAGCCGGTCGATGGCGTCGCGCTGCATCACCTGGACGACGGAGCTGGGGAAGTACGTCCTGATGTCGCCCAGCCAGCGCGCTACTTGGGGCGCCGAGCCGCCGAGGCCGGCCGAACGGTCCGCGCTCCGGCCGCCGCTGCCCGCCCGCCCGCCGTAGAGCGCGGTGAGGGTGCGGTCCATCGCCGCGTCGCGGCCGGCGAGTTCACAGCCGGTGCCGTCGGCCTGGCCGCCGCCGAGCACCAGACGCCAGCGGCGCAGTCGTTCGTCGGCCGCGTCCGATGCGGCAGGTGACGCGGCAGCTGGAGCGGTGGCCGGTGCGGCGGCTGATGCGGCGGCGGAGGCAGCGGCGGACGCGGCGGACGCGGCCGAAGGTACGGGTGATGCGGTGGCGGCGGTCGGCGCGGTGTCAGGCATGGTGCTCCCCCGGTCAGTCGGGTCAGTCGGGTCGGTCGGGTCGGTCGGGTCGGTCGGGTCGGTCAGATCAGATCTGGTCAGGTCTGGGGGTCTGGCCAGCGTCGGTCGCCAAGGCCAGGTCGGTGGTCGTGGTGGTGCCCAACAGCAGCCGAACGGTGTGCAGGGCGGCTTCCGCGCGCGCCTCATCGAGGCCGGCGCCGAAACCGGGCATGCCCTCCTCGGAGCTGATCTCCCGACGCCGGGCCGCCGTCGGGCCGCGCCGCACCAGCTCGCCGACCGAGCGCCGCACTCCGGGCTCGAATTCCGCGAATGTCCGCCGCAGCAAGGGCAGTACATCCGTGAACCCCTCCCCCGACACTCGGGCCAACCAGCCGTCCACCAGTCCGAGCAGCCGTTCGTCGTGGACCAGCAGCATTCCGCCGCCCGCCAGGAAGCCCTCCACCCAGCCGGCCGCCTCCACCGGTCCAGTGCCCGGTGACAGGGCCAGCCCCATCAACCGGGCGGCCTCTTCCGCCGCGAGCCGGCCCTCGTCCATCAGCAAGCGGGCAGCGGCGCCCCGGAGCAGGCCGGGTATCGCCCCGTCCCGCTCGGCGAGCGTCCGCAGCATCCCGGCCCACCGCTCCCGCAGATCGTTCGGCGCCGCCGGCCGCTCGGCCTTCGGCTCCCGGTCCGAGCCCGGCGCCGAATCCGAATCCGCGTCCGGTGCCGGATCCAATGCCTGATCCGATGCCGGGTCCGGCAGCAGGCCGACGGCCCGGTGGACGGCGTCCAGATGCAGTCGCAGCGCCGCCGCTCCGTCGGTGTCCAGGCCGACGCAGGCGGAAGGGAAGCCGACGCAGATCCTTCGGGCCAGGCCATCGGCGACCTTGCCGAGGGCCGCCGAGTCGGTGCCCCGCACATCGCCGTAGCGAACCGCGCGGACCAGCGCGGGAAGAGCGGCGGCCAGGTGGGCCACGTCGGCGTCGAGGGCGGCGCGGTCGGCGAGCACCCGCATCACGGTGGGCAGCGCTGCTGACAATCCGGCCAGCAGGCACCGGTCGGCAACCGCGGTGACATCGGCCAGGGCCGGCGCGTGCTCGGCCGAGTCCTCGGCGCGGGCGATCGCCGCCGCCTCCACGGTGGTGCCCCAGATACCGGCCTCGGCGACCCGTATCGCCGACTCCGGCTCCCAGCGCAGCCGCCAGGTCTCCCGGAAGGTGCCCTTGCCCTCCCGGCCCGCGGCCGGATCACCCCACTCGATGCCGAGCAGCCGCAACCGGTGCAGCAGCCTGCTGCGGCCGGCGTCGAGGTCCTTGCGCAGGTCGAGCTCCAACTCGCGCTCCAGCGCCTCCGGCTTCAGCCGCAACCGGCGCTGCTCACGGGCCAAGTCACGGGCGAGCGGGACCGCCGGCGCGTCCGGTGGGACCTCGCCGAGCACATCCCCCACCACGAGCCGGTCCCTGATCAGCGCGAGCGGCACGTCCGAGCCGTCGCACATCACCGCTCTGATCGCGTCGGTGGTCTCGCCCAGGCCGGCCAGCGGACGGCCGCGCATCGCGGCGAGGGTGTCGGCAAGCCGTACCGCCTCTATGACGTGGGCCGACGACACCGGGTAGTCCTCCTCCCGGAGCAGCCGGGCGACCTCGGTCATCCAGCGGGCGACCGGACGGTCCCGCGCCGCGAACAAGTGCCGGTACCAGCCGGGTGAATCGATGCCCGCCCCGTAACCACTTGCTCGCGCGAGCCGACGGTGGGTCCACGGCACCCATGTCGTCTCCACCTTGGCCTTGGGCAGTCCCTTCAGCAGCTGCCGGTCGGCGGCGGCGGTCGTCTTCACCGCCAGCGCCGGCACATGCCAGGCTCCGCACACCACCGCCGTCCTGGCGTACGCCCGCCGCGCCTCCCGCACCCGCAACCGCATGTGGGCCTCCCGGAGGGGATCTTGCGCGTGCCCGCCGTCCCCGTAGGTCTCCCGGATGGCCGCCATCGCCTCGGCGAGTGCCGCGAAGGGGGCCAGCGCGTCCCGCTCCTCGCCGTGGCCGCGGTGCTCGACCGCGTCCTCCCACCAGCGCTCCGGGTCGTCGTATCCGGCGCTCCGGGCGAGTACGGCCAGCGGATCGATCCGCACAGCGGCGGGCGCGGGCGCCTGCGGTCCGACTGCCTGACCCGGGTCCGGGTCCGGGGCGGCCCCCTGGTCAGCGGCCGGATCAGCGTCGGCGTCGGCGTCGGGAGACCCTTCGGGCCCGGCGGCCTCCTCCTCTTCCGTGGCCGCGCGCAGGGCGAGCGTGTGTGCGGCCGGCAGGTCGATGAACCGGACCTCCACGCCCGCCTTGGCCGCCCACCGCATCGCCACCCACTCCGGCGAGAACTCCGCGAACGGCCAGAATCCCGCCCGGGACGGCTCGTCCACCACATGGGCCAGCAGCGCCACCGGGGGACGCATCGCGGGGTCGGCGGCCAGCGAAGCCAGCGCGTCGGCCTCCAGCGGCCCCTCTATCAGCACGACCTCCGGCTGGTAGGCGTCCAGCGCGGCGCGCACCGCCCGCGCCGACCCGGGTCCGTGGTGCCGCACCCCGAGCAGCACCACATCTTCCGCGGCGGCCGGCCGCGCTCCGGGCGCGGCCGCCTCCGGAGCGCCACCGCCCGGCGCGGAGCCGGCGACCTGTGTGGGCGTGCTCATGCCGACACCTCACGGCAGGCGCGGTAGAAGTCCTTCCAGCCGTCCCGCTCGCGGACGACCGTCTCCAGGTACTCCTGCCAGATGAGGCGGTCCGCGGCCGGGTCCCGGACGACGGCGCCGAGGATACCGGCGGCGACATCGCTCGCCCGCAGCACACCGTCGCCGAAGTGGGCCGCCAGTGCGAGGCCGTTGGTGACGACCGAGATCGCCTCCGCGGTGGAGAGCGTCCCGGACGGGGATTTGAGCTTGGTGCGGCCGTCCTCGGTGGTGCCGGAGCGCAGTTCGCGGAAGACGGTGACCACCCGGCGGATCTCGTCGGCCCCGCGGGGAGCGGCGGGAAGGTCGAGGCCGCGGCCGAGCTGGTCGACGCGGCGGGAGACGATCTCCACCTCGTCCTCGGCGTTGGCGGGCAACGGCAGCACCACCGTATTGAAGCGGCGGCGCAGCGCGCTGGACAGGTCATTGACCCCGCGGTCGCGGTCGTTGGCAGTGGCGATCAGGTTGAAGCCGCGCACCGCCTGGGTCTCGGTGCCCAATTCCGGTATCGGCAAGGTCTTCTCGGACAGGATGGTGATCAGCGAGTCCTGGACGTCGGCGGGGATGCGGGTCAGCTCCTCCACGCGCGCGATCCGCCCCTCTTCCATCGCCCGCATCAGCGGGCTGTGCACCAGCGCCGCCCGGCTCGGCCCGTTGGTGAGCAACTGCGCGTAATTCCAGCCGTAGCGAATGGCTTCCTCCGGCGTACCGGCGGTGCCCTGCACCAGCAGGGTGGAGTCGCCGCTGATCGCCGCGGCCAGGTGCTCGGAGACCCAGGTCTTCGCGGTGCCGGGCACGCCGAGCAGGAGCAAAGCGCGGTCGGTGGCCAGCGTGGTGACCGCGACTTCGACGATGCGGCGCGGGCCGACGTACTTCGGGCTGATCACCGTGCCGTCGGACAGGGTGCCGCCGAGCAGATAAGTCGCCACCGCCCACGGCGACATGTTCCAGCGGGCCGGGCGCGGCCGGTCGTCCGCGGCGGCGAGCGCGGCGAGCTCGTCCGCGAAGGCGTCCTCGGCGTGCGGCCGCAGCGCCTGCTCGGTCGCCGCGACCGGTGCGAACCCGGCCGCGGCACTCGTCGTTTCGATCATGGCTCTTCCCCCACTCGCATACCCGGACCCCTTCGGTCCGTGCTGTTCTCCACCATGCACCCCACCACTGACAATCGGTCACCGAGAGCTATTTGTGCAGGTCAGGGCAATTGTCAGTGGTGGGTTCTACCTTCGATGACATGGAGACGGAAGCACGGTGGACAGCGGATCAGGTGCTCGCGCTGGCGCCTGACGCCGCATCACGCAAAGCGGGCGCGCGGCTCGCCACGCCCGCGCCGTGGAGCGGCACGGGCGTGGCCGGGAGCGCGGTGTGGGGGTTGTGCGCGGGCAGCGGCAGCAAGCCCTACCAGACGGCGGTCGAGGTGAGCGGGCCGGCGTTTCGGTGCAGCTGCCCGAGCCGCAAGTTCCCCTGCAAGCACGCGCTGGCGCTCCTGCTGCTCTGGGCGGAGGGCGAGGCGGGGCCGGTCACCGCCGCGGCCGAGCCGGACTGGGTGGAACAGTGGACGGCGGCGCGGCGGAAGAAGACACAGGAGGTGCAGGAGGCGGCGCCCCGGGCCGCCGGGCCCGCCGACCCCGACGGGGCCAAGCGGCGCGCCGACCGCCGGGCGGTGCGGGTGGAAGGCGGCGCGGCCGAGTTGGAGCAGCGGCTGACAGATCTTTTGCGCGGCGGCCTGGCGGGGGCGGACCGCGGCAGCTATCAGCAGTGGGACGAGATCGCGGCGCGCATGGTGGACGCGCAGGCGCCCGGGCTCGCCACGCGGGTGCGGGAATTGGGGTCGGTGGCGGCGACCGGGGGTGACTGGCCGTCGCGCATGCTGGAAGAGACGGCACTGCTGCACCTGCTGGCTCGCGGCTTCCTCGCCCGGGAGGGGCTGCCGGGACCGCTCGCGGAGACCGTACGCAGCCGAATCGGCTTCACCGTCGACTCCGCCGAACTGCTGTCGGGGCCCACCGTGCGAGGTCAGTGGCAGGTCCTGGCGCAGTACGACTCGGCTGACGAGCGGCTCACCACCCGCCGGATCTGGCTTCACGACGAGGCGGTCGGCCGGTTCGCCCTGCTGCTGTCCTTCGGCGCGGCGGGCCGGGCACCCGAGCTCACCTTGCCGGTCGGTTCCGTGCTCGACGCGGAGTTGGCCTACCACCCGTCGGCGCTCCCGCTCCGCGCAGTGCTCGGTCCGCATCAGCTCGCGCCGGCCCTCCCCCGCTCAGCCCCGGCCGGCACCGCCGTCGCCGACGCGCTGGCCTCGTTCGGCGCCGCTCTCGCCGACGACCCCTGGCTCGACGCCTGGCCGGTGCTGCTCGCCGAGGCTGTCCCCATCCCCGGCCCGGATCGCTGGCAGCTCGCCGATGCCTCGACACCGGATGCCGTCCCCGTCGCCACCGCGTCCTCTTCTCTCTGGCGCCTCGCGGCTGTCTCGGGCGGCCACCCCGTGACGGTCTTCGGTGAGCTCACCCCGACGGGCCTGCGCCCGCTCGCCGCCTGGCCCTGTGATGCCTCCGAGCCGATACCTCTCTGAAGCCGGTCCGAAGCGGGTCCGAAGGCGGTCTGAAGCCGGCCGTCATCCGCCCATGAGGCGGGGGCCGGTGCCCCGTCAGCACCGAACAGCAGGCAACCGCACCACACACGAGGGGGAACGCAGAATGGACAGCACGTGGGACGACCTGGTGGGAAGCGCCCTGCTCGGGACCGAGCGGCGGCGCCCCACCGGTCTGGTCGGGGACGCGGAGGAGGCCGCCGCGGGCTTGCTGGACGCCGCCGCGGGCGGAGTGGTCCGGCGCCGGGCCGGAGTGCGGCCCGCCGTGGCCGGGGAGCGGCCGGCCGTCGCACCGGCCGATCGGCGACCGCAGTTGCCGGGGCCGGCCCGGCACCGGCTGGGGACGTTGCTGGCGGACCGGATTGGGGACGGGGGCCGGGGGCGCCGGGGGGGCCGCACCGAATCTGGCCGAGTTGTTGCCCCAGTGGTTGGGCGTCGCGCGAAGTGAGGGGTACGGAGCGCCGCCCGCACTGCTGCCCGCGCTGCTGGACGCGGCCAGGGCCCGGACGGATCTGCGGGCGGACGCGCTGGCACTGGCCGGGCCACGGGGGTTGTGGCTGGCCGGGCTGAATCCGGACTGGAAATTCGCGCTGCGGGCCGGGCACACGGGTGCGGGCGGCGGAACGCAGGACGCGCAGGAGGCGCGGCGGATCTGGGAGGAGGGGCTGTTCGCCGAGCGGGTCGCCCTGCTGACCCGGTCGCGCCTGGCCGACCCGGCCGCGGCGCTGGAACTGCTCGCGTCCACCTGGCGGAGCGAGCGTGCCGAGGACCGGCTGATGTTCCTGGACTCGCTGCGGACGGGACTGTCGGCGCGGGACGAGCCGTTCCTGGAGGAGGCGCTGTCCGACCGCAGCCGCAATGTGCGGGCGACGGCCGCCGAGTTGCTCTCCGCACTGCCCGCTTCCGCGCTGGCCGGGCGGATGGCGGCCCGGGCTCGCAGTTGCGTGTCCATGGGCGCCGGCGGCATCGCGGTGGAGGCGCCGTACGAGTGCGACGCGGCGATGGAGCGGGACGGGGTGGCTCCCACACCGCCGAACGGCAGGGGTGAGCGCGCCTGGTGGCTGGGCCAGTTGGTGGACGCGACACCGCTGTCGACCTGGCCGGCGCGGCTGGGCGGCCGCAGCCCGGAGCAGATCGTCGCCCTGCCGGTGCTGGACGACTGGCAGCCGGATCTGCACGCGGCCTGGTGCCGGGCCGCAGTGCGGCAGCGGGATGCCGACTGGGCGCGGGCGTTGCTCGGCCCGCCACCCGCGGCGGCCGCTCCGATCGCGGCGGTCGGCGACCCGGCGAAGCTGCTGTCGATCCTGCCCGCCGAGGAACGAGCGGTCTGGGTCGCGGACTTCATCGGGGCGCACGGGCTGTCGGAGGCGTTCCAGATGCTGGGGGTGTGTGCGGTGCCCTGGGCGCCCCCGCTGGGCCGGGCGGTGGTGGACGCGCTGGAGATCGCGCGCTACGCGGGGAGCTATCCGTGGAGTTTCAGCGGAGTGATGGGCCTGGCCGAGCGCTGCCTGGATCCGGCCGCCGCCGAGCAGGTCGCGGTGCTCACCGCCGCGGCGGAGGAGCCGCCGGACGGCTCGCCGGGGGCGACGGTGTACTGGTCGGAGGCGTTCCAGCGACTGACCGGCACCCTGCGGCTACGGGCGGTGATGCTGGCCGAGCTGCGCCCGCACCTTCAGTCCGGCCCCCGCTCGGGCCCGGACGTCGCGGCGTCCGGACCGCTGTCGGCCCCGCTTGCCGAACGGAACCAGGGCCCGGATCCGGAACCTAGCCCCGGCCCGGACCTGGGCGCGGGCCGGTCCGGGGGAGGCACGCCGTGACAGGACCCCCGGAGGCGAAAAGGGGGGCGGGCTCAGGCCGCGTCCTGGTGGACGTTCGCGTTGACCCACTCCACCACGGCGCCGGTCGTGGTGCCCGGGGTGAAGATCGCGGCGACGCCGAGCGCCTTGAGTGGCGGGATGTCCGCCTCGGGGATGATCCCGCCGCCGAAGACGAGGATGTCCAGCGCGTCGCGCTCCTTGAGCAGCTCCAGCACCTTGGCGAAGAGGGTCATGTGCGCGCCGGAGAGGATGGACAGGCCGATGGCGTCGGCGTCCTCCTGGATCGCGGTGTCGACGACCTGCTCGGGCGTCTGGTGCAGGCCGGTGTAGATGACCTCCATACCGGCGTCCCGCAGCGCCCGGGCGATCACCTTGGCCCCGCGGTCGTGGCCGTCGAGACCCGGTTTGGCCACCACCACCCGAATGGGTCCGGACACTCCCATGACTGCCTCCATGCGTACGGCTCGCGGGTCGGGTACGGGGGGCTGTGGCGCCGGGCGCCCTACCGCAGTGTGAACGAACGTTATCGCTCGCGCCCGACCGCCGACAGTTTTACCGTTGCCGGGGAGGGGGAAATCACACAGAGAGAGTTCGGACAGACCGGACCCTCCGGGCTCGCGCGGGTGCGAAGCCGCCGGGGGCGGCCGGATGGGACCGGATGGGACCGAGAGCTTCCTCGGGAGCCGCGAGGACATCGCGTTCGCCCGCCCGCAGTTTCCGGGCAGGCCGGCGGTATCGGCAGCGGCTTCCCCCGAAGGCACCGAGGGGTCGACGAAGACCCGGCGGGGCCGCGACGGGAGGTGGGCGATGGCTGCCCAATCGTCGGATGCCGAGCCGGACGAGGAGCCCGGCGGCGACAGCCGGTGGCACCACGGAGCCGGTCTGGTCCGGGTCACAGCCATGGACCTCGCCGTCCTCGCACGGCACATGCTGCTGTACCCGACCGGCATCCTCCCCGAGCGCGCCCCCGACCCGGGCGTGCCCGCGCCGGCCGGGGAGGACCCCGAGGGAGAGACGGACCCGGAGACCGCGCGGGACCTACCCGGGGATCCGGGGAAAAGCACCCGGGAGCCCGCCGACATCGCAGCGGCGAAGCCGGGCAGGACTGCCGCCGCGGGAGAGGGTGGACCCAAGCCCGCGGTTCCGCCGGCCGGCGAGGGGCGGGCGCAGCCCCCGGTGCTGCTCCTGCACGGCTTCGTGGACAACCGGTCCGCCTTCGGGATGCTGCGCAGGTCGCTGCTGGCCAACGGCTGGAGCTGGGTCCAGGCGCTGAACTACTCACCGCTGACCACCGACATCCGCGCCGCCGCGGAAACCCTCGGCACGCACGTCGAACAGATCTGCGAGCAGTCGGGCAAGCGCCGGGTCGACATCGTGGCGCACAGCCTCGGGGGCCTTGTCGCCCGCTACTACGTGCAGCGGCTGGGCGGTGACGCACGGGTCCGGACCCTCGTCACGCTGGGTACGCCGCACTCCGGGACCAGGGCGGTGCCGGCGCTGAGCCCCCACCCGCTGGCGCGGCAGATGCGCCCCGGCTCGGAGGTGCTGACGGAGCTGGCCGAACCCGCCCATGGATGCCGGACGCGATTCGTGGCCTTCTGGAGCGATCTCGACCAGGTGATGATCCCGGCGGAGGCGGCGCGGCTGGACCATCCGGATCTACGGGCCGAGAACATCAAGGTGAGCGGTATCGGACATTTGTCCCTACCGGTGCACGGTGCGGTCGCGGCGGAAATACGCCACGCACTGTGCGGACAGGGCCCGCTGCCGGGCGCGTTGGACGCTGCCTAACAGATTCATAACGGTCGAATATCGACCGAACACCGGGCAAGCCGGGCACCAGGTTTGCGCCGGAGATTGTCGCCGCCGGGTAACGACGGCTACAGTCGCCGCTAATTCTCCTGCTGTCGAGGCGAAAGAGAAGCAAGCGGTGACCGAAAGTCCCCCGTCGGGATACACCCCCGACTACGACGCTTACGGGTACGACGCTTATTCCACGGGCGCCTACCAGACCGTCGCCACCGCCTTCGCCGATGACGCGACCGGCACCTACGGGTACATCCCGCAGCAGGCGCAGCAGTACGAGACCTACGACCCGAACCAGCAGCAGGCCCCGACTCCGCCCCAGCAGCAGACCTACGGGTACGAGACCGGATACGGCTACTCGGGTTATGACAGCGCCGGTTACGACCAGACGGGCACCTACGCCGCCTACGACCTGTACGCGTACGGCGAGACCACGGCGGCCACGGCTGCCGCTCCGGGCGGTGCGGGCACCTACTACGACACGGGCACGTACGACACCAGCGCTCTGTGGCAGAACGGGCAGCCGGCGCAGCAGCAGGGGACCCAGGGTCAAAGCCAGGCCCAGCAGCAGACCCCGTACGCCCAGGCCGATTGGGACTCGGGGGCCTACCCGACCTACGGATACGGGTACGGATACGGCTACGACTCCAGCGGCGACACCGGGATCTACGAGCAGGTGCGGCCGGTCGGCCAGCCCGCGTACGAGCCGGAGCGCGGGGCCCAGCCGGGTTCGGAAGCCGCGGCCGCGGACGCGGTGGTCGATGGCGCGGATGCCGGCGGGCAACTCGTCGACGACCTGGAGATGTTCACCGCCGAGTTCGCCGCGGTCGGCGACACCGAGCCCGAGCGGCACGACTACGCCGCCGACGGCGAGGGCTACGGGCCGGACGGTTACGGCGACGGCGAGCCGGTGGCCCGCAGCCGGCGCCGCAAGCCCGCGAAGCGCTCCGCGCTGCTGACCGTGGCGGTGCCGTCGGTCGCGGTGATGGGCGTGGCCGCGGTCGGGGCGGCGGCGGTGGCCGGGGTCGGCATGGCCCAGGACGCGCCCAAGGCGCAGGCGGACGGGCAGAAGGCGGGGACGGCGAACGCCCCCACCACCCAGTTGGACCGGCAGCTCGCCGGGGTGAGCCGGGACGCGAGCGACTTCGCGGAGCGCGCGAGCCGCAGCCAGGAGCGCATCGACCTGAAGGACCGCCAGGAGGCGGCGAAGCGGGCCGCCCAGGCGGCGGCCGCCCGCAAAGAGGCGCTGCGGCCGAAGTTCCTGCTGCCGGTGACGCAGAAGGGGCTGAGCGCGTACTTCGGGCAGGCGGGCGTCAACTGGATGGCGCTGCACACCGGGATCGACTTCCCGGTGCAGGTCGGCACCCCGGTGATGGCGGCCACCGACGGCACGGTCCGCACGCAGTGGAACAGCTCCTACGGCAACATGGCCATAGTCACCGCGCCGGACGGCACGGAGACGTGGTACTGCCACCTGAGCAGCACGAAGATCCGGTCCGGGAAGGTGAAGGCGGGCGACGTCATCGCCTACTCGGGCAACACGGGCAACACCACGGGTCCGCACCTGCACTTCGAGGTGCGGCCGAACGGGGGCGCGCCGATCGATCCGCTGCCGTGGTTGCTGGCGCACGGGCTGGATCCTCGCTGAGCCCTGCCGGGGGCTGAGCCGGGTCCGCCCGGG
>NZ_FMCH01000458.1 GCF_900091855.1 Streptomyces sp. DvalAA-14 | reverse complement strand
TGTCAACGATTATTACTAATAAACTAAAATTTGGGGCCCGGCAGCCGGGACGCCTGCTCCCGGCCAGGTCAGCCCCGGTCGCGGAACTCGGCGAGCAGGTCGTACGGATACGGCAGCGGGCCGCTGCTCACCTCGTCGAGCCGCGCCGTGTGCACCGGGTCGAGCGACAGGTCCAGCGCGCCGAGGCAGTCCGCGAGCTGCGCCTCGGTGTGCGGCCCGATGATCGGCGCGGTCACCCCGGGGCGGTCCATCAGCCAGCGCAGCGCCACCTGCCCCGGTGAGCGGCCGGCTTCGGCCGCCACCGAGCGCAGCGTGTCGACGACGGCGCGGGCCCGCGGCGGATCGGCCGGTGCGTGCGGCCCGGCGTCCAGGGCGCGGGCCCCGGTCAGCCGGCCGCCGTCCAGCGGGCTCCACGGCAGGATGCCCAGCCCCTCGGCGGCGCACAGCCCGGTCAGTTCCCACTCGACCTCGCGGTGCAGCAGGTTGTAGAGCGGCTGCAGGGCGGTGTACGGCTCCAGACCGCGCTGCCGGGCGAGGTCGAGGGACTTCTGCAGCCGCCCGGCGGGATGGTTGCTGGCGCCGAGGTAGCGGACCTTGCCGGCGGTCACCAGCCCGTCGAGCGCCGCCGCGGTCTCCTCCAACGGGGCCAGCACGTCGGCCACATGGGTCTGGTAGAGGTCGATGTGGTCGGTGCGCAGCCGGCGCAGGCTCGCCTCCGCGGCGGCCAGGATGTGCTTGCGGCTGAGCCCGGCGTCGTTGGGCCCGGTGCCCGTCGCGCGGAACACCTTGGTCGCCACGACCAGGCCGTCGCGGTCGCGGCCCGCCAGCCAGTCGCCGACGATGCGCTCGGCCGCGCCCTGCTGGTAGAGGTCGGCGGTGTCGATGAAGATGCCGCCGGCGTCGGTGAAGGCGTCCAGCATCCGGTGGGCCTGCTCGGGGCCGGTCTGCCGGCCGAAGGACGCGGTGCCGAGGCACAGCGCCGAGACCTGGAGCCCGCTGGCCCCCAAACGGTTGAAGCGCACGGCCGGTTCCTCTCCGCTGGGCCGGCGGGCCGCCGGCCGTTCACCGGTGGCCTACCCGGCCCGGGGACGCCCGTGATCGGTGCTGCGGACCGCGCGTCGAATCATCCGATGTCAGGGCCTCGTAGCGGCTCAACCGACCGCGAACGGTGGCCGGAAGGGATCAGTCATCCGAACTCTTGCCCCGAACTGAGGGATTGGCCCGGCGGATCGGGGGCACTACAGTCCTGCCCGGCCACTGCCGTCGCACCACGAAACACCAGTCGCACTCCTCTCCCCCACACCAGGAGTATTCGATGCCACACCCCG
>NZ_FMCH01000516.1 GCF_900091855.1 Streptomyces sp. DvalAA-14 | reverse complement strand
CGACCGGGCCGGGCGGCGCGGATGCCGTTGCCTGGGGCACGGGTACTCCTCAAGGCCAAGGATCAGCACTATTAGGCAAGCCTGACCTAATCATGCGGGAGATCATTCCTGCCACTCGGCGGCCACGCCGCGGCGAATTGACAGAGTTAGGTATGCCTAACCTAGGCTCGCCCTACCTCCGGCCGGCCGCCGCTCGACGACGGCCGGTCGAACGACTGCCCGCCCGGAAGTGATCTCCTCATGCAGCTGTACCTGCTGGCCCTGAACCCGACCGACTCGGTCACCGAAGGGTTCCTGCCCGCCGCCCGCAGGCTCGGTCTGGACGTCACCGTGCTCACCGACCAGCCGGCCGCGCACCGCGCCGCGTACCGCGAGGGCCGCGGCGCCGGGCCGACCGAGGTGCTGGAGTGCCGGGTGCGCGACTTCCGCGCGGTCGTCAGCGGTATCTCGGCGCACCGCCCGCCCGACGCGGTCTTCAGCAACAGCGACCATCTGCAGACCCAGACCGCCCTGGCCGCCGGGTACTTCGGCCTGCCCGCCAAGAGCTGGCAGGCCGCGCTGCGCACCAAGGACAAGGCCGAGATGCGCCGCCGGCTGGCCGCGGCCGGCGCCGACACCGTCTGGTCGGTCGAACTGGCTGCGGGTCAGGACCCGGCCGCCGTACTGGCCGGCCTGGACGTGCCGTACCCGTGCGTGGTCAAGCCGCGCGAGGGCGTGGCGAGCGAGGACGTCGTGCGGGTGGAGGGGCCGGCCGAACTGGAGCGGTGCTGCAAGGAGATCCAGGCGCGCCGACCGCAGGACGCCCTGGTCGTCGAGGAGTTCCTGCCCGGTGAGCTGTTCACCCTGGAGACGCTGGGCGACGCCCGGACCCGCCGGGTGCTGGGCGGTTTCCGCACACGGCTGTCCCCGCCGCCGTACTTCATCGAGGAGCGGCTCACCTTCGTCGCCGAGCGCCCCGCGCCGGTCGAGGCGCAGGTGCTGGCCCAACTGGACGCGCTGGGGGTGGGTTTCGGCGCCTGCCACACCGAATTCGTGGTGTCCGACGGGCGGGCGCGGCTGATCGAGGTCAACTACCGCGCCATCGGCGACCAGTGCGATCTGCTGCTCGCCGATCTGCTGGAGGTGCCGCTGTTCGAGTACATCCTGCGGGTGCATCGTCGGAGCGGAACTGCCCGCGGACCTGCCGGCGGCCCTGGCCGCGCGCGGCGGCCGGGCGGCCCGGCTCGACTACCCCTACGCGCGCCGGGCGGGCACGCTGACCGCCGCTCCCGGACCCGCCGAACTAGAGCTGGACGGTGTGCGGCTGACGTACCGTCCGCTGCGCGCGATCGGCGAGCGGCGTCCGCTGCACCACACCAACCGCGACCTGCTGGGTGTCGTCCGCGCGTTCGGTCCGGAGCAGGACGCGGTGGACCGCGCGGTCACCGGCTTCCTGGCCGCCCGGCGCTGGGAGATCAGCGCGTGACGGCCACCGGGTCCGTCGGGACGACCGAACGGGAGCTGCTGCTGCGGGTGCTGAGCACGCTGCTGCGCGAGGACGTGGTGGGTCTGCGCAGCCGCGGTGTCGTACGGGACCGGCCGGACGGGCGGTGGCTGCGGCTGGACGGCGCCGAGGGCCGGGCGCTGGACTGCCGGTGGTCGCGGACGGATTCCGAGTGCGCGTACGCCGCCGGCTGCCGCTGCTGCGGGTGGCGCCGGCGGCACCG
>NZ_FMCH01000572.1 GCF_900091855.1 Streptomyces sp. DvalAA-14 | reverse complement strand
ACGGGTGCGGGGGCCGGCGCGGCTCCGGCGGCTCCGGCGGGCCGGGAGGCCGGTGCGGGCCCGGGGGATGCGGGGGCCTCACCGCGGGGTTCACGGCCGACGGCGGTGCTGGTCATACGGCGGCTCCGGACTCCGGTGGCGTTATGGACCCACCGGTGGGGAAATCCAGCGGGAGGTTGTCGATCAGACGGGTGCCGCCCACCTTCGCCGCCACCGCGAGGACCGCGGGGCCGGTGTGGTCGGCGGGTGCCTCGGTGAAGTCGACGGGGTCGACCAGGGCGAGGTAGTCGACGGCGAGACCGCCGGCCTGCGCCAGCGACTCCCCGGCGGCCTTCCGTACCGCCTCCGGGCCGCCGTCCAGCGCGTCCCGGCCGGCGAACAGGGCCCGGGACAGGGCCAGGGCGCTGTCCCGCTCCCCCGGGGCCAGGTAGCGGTTGCGGCTGGACAGGGCCAGGCCGTCGGCTTCCCGGACGGTCGGCACCGCGAGGATCTCCACCGGGAAGTTCAGGTCGGTGACCATCCGGCGGATCAGCGCGAGCTGCTGGGCGTCCTTCTGCCCGAAGAAGGCGGCGCCGGGACGGGTGAGATGCAGCAGCTTGGCGACGACGGTGAGCATGCCGTCGAAGTGGCCGGGGCGGGACGCACCTTCGTAGACCTCGCCCATCGGGCCGGCCGAGATCCGTACCCGGGGCCGGCCGCCCGGGTAGACCTCCGCCGTGTCGGGCGCGAACACCAGGTCGGCGCCCGCCTGTTCGGCCAGCTTGAGGTCGGCGTCGAGGGTGCGCGGGTAGCGGTCCAGATCCTCGCCCGGACCGAATTGCAGCGGGTTGACGAAGACCGTGACCGTGACCAGGCCGCCGCCGGCCCGGGTGCGGGCGGCCCGGATCAGGGCCGCGTGGCCCTCGTGCAGGGCGCCCATGGTCATCACCACCGCCGAGGAGGGCGCCAGGTCGCGGGACTGCCGCACCAGCTCTGTCATCGGTTCACCGGGTCCCCTCGTCGGCGAGGGCGCCCAGCAGCGCCTCCGCGTACTCCGCTTTCAGCATGCCGTTGGCCAGTGCGCGGTCCGCGGTGGCGCGGGCCATCGCCACGTAGGAGGCGACGTCCTCGGGGGCGTGCGCCCGCAGTTCCCGCAGGTGGGCGCTGACCGTGCCGGCGTCGCCGCGGGCGACCGGGCCGGTCAGCGCCGCGTCGCCGGAGCGCAGCGCGTTGTCCAGCGCGGCGCCCAGCAGCGGGCCGAGCATCCGGCCCGGCTCGGCGACGCCGGCCTCCCGCAAAAGGTCCATCGACTGCGCCACCAGCGTGACGAGGTGGTTGGCGCCGATCGCCAGAGCCGCGTGGTAGAGCGGCCGGGCGGCCTCCTCGATCCACTCCGGCTCGCCGCTCATCTCGATGACGAGCGCCTCGGCGGCCATCCGCAGCGCGTCCGGCGCGGTCACCCCGAAGGAGCAGCCCACCAGGCGCTGCACGTCCACGGGCGTGCCGGTGAACGTCATCGCCGGGTGCAGGGCCAGCGGCAGGCCGCCGGCCCGCAGCACCGGCTCCAGCACGGCGGTCCCGTACCGCCCGGAGGTGTGCACGACCAGTTGGCCCGGTCGGACGGCGCCGGTCTCCGCCAGGCCCTTGACCAGGGCGGGCAGCGCGTCGTCCGGCACGGTGAGCAGCACGAGGTCGCTGCGCTGCAGGACGGCGGCCGGGTCCATCAGCGGGACGCCGGGCAGCAGGGTCTCGGCCCGCCGCCGGGAGGCCTCGGACACGCCGGACGCGGCCACCACGTGGTGCCCGGCCAGCCCGAGCGCGGCCGCCAACGCCGGCCCCACCCGCCCGGTCCCCACAACCCCCACCGCCAGCCTCGCCGGCTTCTCCTCCACGACCACCACGCCTTCCGCGATGCCTTCTCGTCAATCCTACGCGAACTCGCTGCCGCTGAGCCCGACCGTAATCCGTGACCCCGCCCACGGCCCGGGTCACCCCCGGCCCCCGCCCCCCGTCGCGGGAGGGGGCGGCACCCACCGCAACGGCCTCCCGGCCGTCACCCCCGCCGCGGTGGGCGGCATCCAGGGCAACGGCTCCCCTTCGCTGCCGGCCCCCGGCCGGTGGGTGGTTGCTCGCGCAGTTCCTCGCGCCCCTTCGGGGCGCCCCACAGGGCGCTGGGGGGAACCCCGGGGGCGGAACCGCGCGACAAGCCACGACGCACCCGCACCCACCCACCA
>NZ_FMCH01000459.1 GCF_900091855.1 Streptomyces sp. DvalAA-14 | reverse complement strand
GGGCCGGATCGCCGTGCCGGGTCGAAGGACCCGCGGAAGGCGGCGGCCGCCTATCCGTCGCTGCGGACAGCCGGCCGCGACCCGCGGTTCTCGGCTCCGGCGGCGCCGAACGCGCCCGCCGCCCCGGCCTTCGCCGCCCCGGCCGCCGGCAGCTCACCGTGCGGCGGGGAACCGGCGGGCTTCGCCGTGGTCTGCGCCGCGAAGGCCCCCGCCAGGACGAGGGCGCCGCCGACCAGTTGGGCGGCGCCGAGGTGTTCGTCCAGCAGGAACCACGCCAGTACCGTGCCGACGACCGCCTCGGTGCAGGCGACCACCCCGGCGATCTGCGGGCTGAGTCGGCGTACCGCGATCACGCCGGACAGATAGGCGACGACGGTGGCGACCAGCACGATCCAGGCCAGCAGCAGGACGGAGGGGACCTGGCGGTCGCCGAGTGCGGCCCGGTGGGCGAGCGCGGCGAAGGGGATGTCCCAGGGCCGGGCGAAGACGGTGAGCAGCGCGGCGCCGACCAGGAGGCCGTAGGCGACGACGGCCAGCGGGTCGGGGGCGTCCTCGTGCCCGGTGCCCTGGTCGGCGAGCACGAAGTACGCGACCTGGCAGCAGGCGGCCCCGAAGGCGCAGAGCAGCCCGAGCGGGTCGAAGGCGAGCCCGCCCCAGACCTCCACCACGCAGGCCATCCCGGTCACCGCGAGCACCACGCCGATGACGGCGGCGCGGCTGACCGGGCGCCGCTGGACGAACCGGACCCAGCCGAGCAGCAGCGCGGGGCCGAGGTACTCGACCAGGATGGCCACGCCGACCGGGATCCGGGAGATGGCCACGAAGTACAGCCCCTGGCAGCCGGCCACCGCCAGCGCGCCGAAGCCGAGCAGCAGTCCGGGCCGCGCGCGGGGCAGCCGGCGGTGACGAGCGGCGACCGGCAGCAGGATGAGCGCGGCGCCGGCCACCCGCATCCAGACCACCTGCAGCGGATCGAAGCCGGCCTCGATCAGCGGCTTGGCCGCCACTCCCGAACCGCCGAACGCGCAGGCCGACAGCAGGGCCAGGCCGAGTCCTCCGTGTCTGCCCCGGGTGGCGTGCATCCGGTCATGATGTCAGCTCGCAACAGGACCGTCATCCCGGTTGCCACTGACCCTCATGGCCACAGCAGGGTCCGGTTCCAGCCGTGGCCGGCCCGCCGGTAGCGCAGCCGCAGGTGGAAGCGGGCCGGGTCGGCCTGCCAGAACTCCGCCTCGTGCGCCCGCAGCCGGTACAGCGTGTGCGTGGCGGGTACCCGCCCGGGTTCGTCGGCGACCAGTCGCCGCGCCGACCGGTGCGCCCGCTCGTACTCGTCCGGGCCGGACATCGGCGCGGACATCACGCCGGTGAAGCCGGCCGCCCGGGAGGTGTCGCGGCGGTGGAGGAAGTCCTGGCGGGTCGGCTCCTCGCCGAGGACGTCCACCGGTCCGGCCATCCGGATCTGCCGGCCGTGCGCGGGCCAGTACCAGGTCAGGGCGGCCTGCGGATTGGCCGCCAGATCGCTTCCCTTGGGGCTGCGGGAGTCGGAGGCGAAGCGGAAGGCGCAGTCGGCGGTGTCGATGCCGCGCAGCATCAGCACCCGGGCGCCGGGCGTGCCGTCGGCGCCGGCCGTGCTGAGCGTCACCACGCCCGGTTCGGGCACCCCGTCGTCGAGCGCCCGGTCCAGCCAGTCGGCGAAGAGCGGGCCGGGCGTGTCCGGCGCCCGGTCGGGATCGAAGGGCGGCAACGGCCCGGCCAGTACCGGGGCGGCCCGCAGCCTGGCCAGCAGTGCCTCGTCGTCCACCGGGTCCGTGGTGCCGCCCATGCCGTCCTCCTGTCCACCGCCGACCGGTGCCGGCGCCTGCCGTGGTCCATCAGACAGCACGCCGGGCCGCGGACGGGACAACCCGCCCGCGGCCCGGCGCCGAAGGGTCAGCGCACCGTGACCGTCGTGGTCTGCGCGCCGGCGGTGAACACGTAGTCCCCGCGCTGGACCTGCTGCTTGCCGGCGCCGTCGATGTCGCCCGGTGTCACCGCCAGGCGGCTCGGCGGCACGTCGAGCGAGACCGTGCCGGACTGCCCCGCCCCCAGGTGGACCCGCGTGAAGGCGACCAGCTTCCGGGAGGGCGAGAGCACGTCGCTCGACGGCTGCGAGACGTACACCGGCACCACCAGGTCGCCCGCGCGGCCACCGGAGTTGGTGACCGCGACCTTCAGACGGATGGTGTCCTTGGTCCGTACGGTGGCCGAGGCGGCCTTGACCGAGTCGAAGCTGTACGTGGTGTAGGACAGGCCCGCGCCGAACGGGTAGGCGGCGTCGATGAAGGACTGCGGACCGGAGTTCGTCCCGGGCAGCTGCTGGTAGTACATCGGCTCGTTGCCGATGTCCTTCGGCCAGGTGGCGTTCAGCCGGCCGCTCGGGTCGACCTTGCCGAACAGCACGTCGGCGACCGCGTTGCCGCCCTCGCTGCCGGGCAGCCAGGACATCAGCAGGCCCTGGGTGCCGTCCGCGTCGCCGAGCACCAGCGGGCGTCCGGCGAGCACCACGGTGACCACCGGCTTGCCGGTCGCCTTCAGCGACTTCACCAACGCGACCTGGTCGGCGCTCAGCTGGGGGGTCGGGCTGTCCGCCGCGCCTTCCGCGGCGGCCTTCTCGCCGACCACCACGACGGTCAGATCGGCGTTCCGGGCCTGCGCCACCGCGTCGTCCGCGGAGGTGGCCCGCACGATCTGCGTCCCGGCGGGCGCCGCCTTCCGGATGCCCTGGAGCACGGTGGTGCCCGGCAGTGTCACCCCGTCGGGAACACCCTGCCAGCCCACCGTCCAGCCGCCGACCTGGTCGTTGATGTCGTCGGCGTAGGAGCCGGCCACGACGATCTTCTTGGCGGAGGGGGAGATCGGCAGCACATTGCCGTCGTTGCGCAGCAGTACCTGCGATTCGTCGGCGGCCTGCCGGGCCAGGCCGGTGTCCGCGCCGATCACCCGGGAGTCGGCCTTCGAGGCGTCCACATAGGGGTGTTCGAACAGCCCGAGCTTGAACTTCATCGTCAAGATGCGCGCCACGGACTGGTCGATGCGCCGGACGGAGACCAGGCCGCGCTGCACGGCGGTCGCCAGCCCGTCGCTCCAGCCCTGGGCGTCGTACGGCTCCATCGCCATGTCCAGGCCCGCGTTGACGGCCTTGGCGATGGCCTCGGGGTAGTCGGCGGCGATGTGGTAGCTGGTCTGCAGCGCCCGGACGTCCTGCCAGTCGCTGACCTCGACGCCCTGGAAGCCCCACTGGCGGCGCAGCACGTCGGTCAGCAGGTAGTGCGAGGAGGTGGCCGGGATGCCGTTGATGGCACCGGAGTTGACCATGACCGACATGGCGCCGGCGTCGACGGCCTGCTTGTACGAGGGCAGCAGGGTGTCCTGCAGGTAGCGGATCGAGACATCGCCGGGCACCCGGTCGTGGCCGTTGCCGGGTTCGCCGTAGCCGCCGAAGTGCTTGACGGTGGCCGCCACGTTCTTGGCGCCGCCGGCGCCCTGGATGCCCTTGACCGCGGAGGCGGCGAGCGTGCCGGAGAGCAGCGGGTCCTCGCCGAAGGTCTCGTAGTAGCGGCCCCAGCGCTGGTCGCGCGCGATGTCGGTGACCGGCGCGAAGTTCCAGTCGATGCCGGTGGCGGCGACCGCCTTGGCGGTGGCGGTGCCGGCGTCCTTGACCAGCGCCGGGTCCCAGGTCGAGCCCATGCCGATCTCCTGCGGGAAGATCGTGGCGCCCAGTACGTTGTTGTGGCCGTGCACGGCGTCGACGCCGTAGATGATCGGGATGTGCAGCCGCGAGTGGTCCACCGCGTACTTCTGCACGGTGTTGACCATCGTGGCCCAGTTCCCCGGGGTGTTGACGGCCGGACCCGCGCCGCCGCCGGACAGGACCGAACCGGCCGCGTTGTCGACGAGGACGTTCTTCATGCAGGACTCGGTGAATGCGCCACCGCTCCACTGGCAGTCGCCCTGCATGTTGACCACGGATATCTGGTCCATCTGGCCGATTTTCTCGGCCAGTGTCATTCTCTTGAGCAGATCCTTGACCCGCAGCTCGACCGGGGCCTTCGGATTGGTGTACGTCGGGTTGTCCCCGGCCTGGGCCGGCACCGACGCGACGGCCGCGACGCAGGCCGCGGCGGTGGCGAGGGTGAGAAGGGTTTTGAGGCGTAGTCGTCGTGCGTTTGTTGGCATCGCAGGAGTCCCGTTCCTGTTCGGGGTCCCGGCGTTTTCGGGACCGACTGCCGTAAACGTTTCCGATCGGCGCGAAGTCTGTCGCCCGGGCTGACGCATCGTCAAGACTGTACGCAGAAGGCGTTTTGCCGCACGCTTGCCACCAGGTGTCCGTCCAAGTGGCCCATGTCCCTCGCGCAGATCGGGTACTTCGTGAACATCCGTGAACTCGCCCGCCGCAGTGGTGTCTCGACCGCCACCGTGTCCAGGGCGCTCAACGGCCGGGCCGAGGTGAGTGACGCCACCCGTGAGCGCATCCGGCGGCTGGCCAGCGAGCTGGGCTACGCCCCCAACGAGCCGGCCCGCACCCTGGTCCGGCGGCGCTCGGACACCATCGGGCTGATCTGGGACAGCGGGCAGGAGGCCAGGGGCCAGCACAACCCCTTCCTGCTCGGCCTGCTCAGCGCCGTCCGCACCGCCCTGTCCGAGGCCGACTACCACTTGATGCTGCTGACCACGCCGGCCGCCGAGGACCCGGACGGCAGTTACCTGCAGGCGGTGCGGCGGCACAATCTGGAGGGCGTGATCGTGCTCACCACGCCGCCCGACGACCGGTGCCTGCGGGTGCTCGCCGCCTCCACCGTGCCCTGCGCGGGCATCGACACCGGTTTCACCGGCCCCTGCACGGTCCGGGTCAGCTCGGACAACGCGGCCGGCGCCGAGGCCGCGGTGGAGCACCTGTACGAGCTCGGGCACCGCCGGATCGCCACGGTCACCGGTCCGCTGCACCTGCCGCCGGCCGCCGAGCGGCTGGCCGGCTACCGGCGGGCCTGCGAGCGGCTGGGGCTGGCGGTGCCGCCGGAGTACGTGACCGAGGGCGACTTCTTCCTGGCCAGCGGGGAGGCGGCGGCGCGCACGCTGCTCCGGGTGGCGCGGCCGCCGACCGCGATCTTCGCGGCGGGCGACCAGATGGCGATAGGCGCGATGCACGCGGCGGCGGACGCGGGACTGTCGGTGCCGCGCGATCTGGCCGTGGTGGGCTTCGACGACATCGACGCGGCGGCGCTGGTGCGGCCGTCGCTGACCACGGTCGCCCAGGACCAGCGGGCGCTGGGCGAGGCGGCGGTGACGGCGCTGCGCGGGCTGCTGGACGCCGGCCCGTCGAAGGCCCAGCTGCGGGCGGAGCCGCGGATCGTGCCGACCCGGCTGCTGGTACGCGGATCGAGCCGGTCCAGGGCGTGATGCCCCGGACCGGCTCGCGGTGGGCCGGGCGAATCGGCTCCGCCGCGCGCCGAGGCCGTGCCACGGCGTCAGGGCGTGCGGTGCGCCGCCGGCCCGGTCAGTCCTCGGTGACGTCCTCGTCGGCGAGGATCAGGTAGAGCTTCTTGCGGGCGTCGTTGACCACGACCAGCGCCTTTTCCCGCTGCTCGGGGGTACCGGTGGCCCACACCTGGCGGAAGGCCTCGACCAGTCCGCCGCCGACCTTCCTTATCTCGTTGAGGGCGTCCCAGTCGACGCCGCGGCCGGCGTCCTCCCAGGGTGCCTCGGAGACGGATTCGGCTTCGGTGCGGCCCGCCTCGGTGAGCGTGAACAGCTTCTTGCCGCCCTCGCTCGCGTTGGTGATCAGGCCCTCGTCCTCCAGCAGCTGGAGCGTGGGGTACACCGAGCCGGGGCTGGGCCGCCAGGCGCCGCCGCTGCGGTCGGCGATCTCCTGGATCATCTCGTAGCCGTGCATCGGGCGGTCCTTGAGCAGCGCCAGGATCGACGCGCGGACATCGCCGCGCCGGGCCCGGCCGCGCGGTCCGCCGCGGCCCCGTCCGCCACCGGGTCCGAAGGGTCCGCCGAACGGCGGCCCGAACTGTCCGAAGGCGGCTCGCAGGCCTTCCCGCTCGCCCCTCCCGTGATGGCCGGGCCCGCAGTGCCCATGGCCGTGTCCATGGTCATTTCCTTGGGAACGCATGATGTCGCTCCTTCCATCGTTGATCGTTCGCGACAGTTCAACGATATATCGGAACCGGTCGTACGGCAAGCCCCCGGGCCGGGCCGCGGACGGAGTCGACGGGCCCGGCGGGATCGGCGGCGACAGGCCATAGGCTCAGCGCATGCGGATCCGAATCGTCGACGCCTTCACCGATCGCCCCTTCGCCGGCAATCCAGCGGGAGTGGTGCTGCTGGGGTCGGACGAATTTCCCGATGCCGGCTGGATGCAGCAGGTCGCGGCCGAACTCAATCTGTCCGAGACCGCGTTCGCGCATCCCATGAGCGGCGACGCGGTGGCCGACTGGGCACTGCGCTGGTTCACCCCGGTCACCGAGGTCGGGCTGTGCGGTCACGCCACGCTGGCGACCGCCCATGTGCTGCGCACCACCGGCGCGGCGCAGGGCACGGTGTGGTTCCGCACCCGGGCCGGGGTGCTGTCGGCCACCGCCGAGGGCGACGGGACGATCACCCTGGACTTCCCGATGGCTCCGCTCACCCCCGTCGCGGCGCCGGCCGGCCTGGCGCAGGCGCTGGGCACGGCCCCGCTGAGCGTGCTGGACACCGGCCCCGACTGCGGGGACCTGCTGGTCGAGGTCGCCGACGAGGCCACGGTACGCGCGCTGGCCCCCGACCTGGCCGCGCTGGGCCGGCTCTCGCAGCGCGGCCTGATCGCCACCGCGGCGGCCGCCGACCCCGGGCAGGGCTACGACTTCGTCTCGCGGGGCTTCTTCCCGGCGGTGGGCATCGACGAGGACCCGGTGACCGGCAGCGCGCACACCGCGCTCGCCCCCTTCTGGTCGCGCCGGCTCGGCCGCGACCGGCTCACCGGACTGCAGGCGTCGGCCCGCACCGGCCTGATCGCCACCCGGCTGAGCGGCGACCGGGTGCTGCTGACCGGCGCGGCCGTCACCGTGGTGGACGGCGAACTGCACGCCGTCCCGTAGCCGGGCCGCCGCCTCCCCCGCCCCCTCCCGCGCCGCGGCCGGCGCTCACCCGGTGGGCAGCCAGCCCACCTTGCCGGCCAGGACCGCGTAGCCGACGAAGGCCACCGTGTCGATGAGCGCGTGCGCCGCCACCAGCGGGCCGACCCGGCCCCAGCGCCGGTAGAGCAGGACGAAGACCACGCCCATCGCCATGTTGCCGACGAAGCCGCCGACGCCCTGGTAGAGGTGGTACGAGCCGCGCAGCAGCGCGCTGGCGGCCAGTGCGGCGGTCGGCGACCAGCCCAACTGGCCGAGCCTGCGCAGCAGATAGCCGACCACGATCACCTCCTCCAGCACCGCGTTCTGCACGGCGGCGGCGATCAGGACCGGAATCTTCCACCAGACGTCCGGCAGCGACTCCGGCACCACGGTGAGGTTGAAGCCGGCCGCCCGCACCCCCAGGTAGAAGGCGAGTCCGGTGCCGCCGATGAAGGCGGCCACCAGCACGCCCCGGGCCAGGTCCCAGCGCTTGCGGGTCAGGTCGAAGCCGATGGCCGGCAGGCCGACCCGCTCCCGGGCCAGCAGGTGCGCCACCAGGGCGACCGGGGCGAGGGCGGTGGCGATGCCGAACACCTGCCAGGCCAGGTCGAGCCAGGGGCGGCCGGGTGCCTGGGAGCCGACGAGGGTGGCCGCCTGGTTCTTCAGCGCCCCGGGCCGGGTCACCGAGCCGATGAAGCTGATCAGCGCGGAGACCCCGCTCGCGCCGAGGGACAGCGCCAGGACGATCAGCGTCTCGCTGCGCCAGGTGCGGTCTTCCGGGCGCGCCTCCACCTCGTACGACTGTGTGTGCACGCGGCCCTCCAAGATCGTCGCCCCGCTGCGGCGCGGGGCGCGCACCATTGGGGTCCTCCGCAAAAGATACGAAGATCCGGCGCCGTCGTGCGCAGCCGCCCCCCATGTGTTCGGCGCATCGCGGGAAGAACCGGGGAGACAGGCGGGCCGCGGTCCGGTGCGGGGCCCCGCAGGGGTTGCTCAGCCCACCGGCCAGGTGTGGGCCGGCTCGCCGCCGTCCATGTGCTCCCGGTAGCGCTGGGTCATGGCCGCCAGCGCCGCCCGCCGGTCCAGGCCGCGCTCCAGCATGCGGTGGAAGACCGCCGACTGCCATTCCGCGCCGTTGGTGCGGCGCCGGCAGCGCTGCTCGATGATGCCGAGGTAGTGGTCGCGGTCGGCCGGGTCGACGCCCCAGCCGTCGAGCCCGGCGGCGGCCAGCGGCAGCAGCTCGTCCCGGATCAGGTCCACCGCGGGCACCTCGGCCGGTGTCCCGCCGCGCCCGCGCGGCCAGCGCAGGGTGGCGTTGATGCCGTAGCGGCAGGCGGCTTCGAAGTTGGCGGCGGCCACGCCGAACGGCATCCGCTGCCACACCGGGCGCGGCGCCTCGGCCAGCGCCCGTACCAGCCCGTAGTAGAAGGCGGCATTGGCCAGCACGTCGGCGACGGTGGGCCCGGCGGGCATCACCCGGTTCTCCACCCGCAGGTGGGGCACACCGTCCACCACCTGGTAGACCGGCCGGTTCCAGCGGTAGACGGTGCCGTTGTGCAAGGTGAGCTCGCGCAGTTGCGGCACCCGCCCGGCGTCCAGCACCCGCACCGGGTCCTCGTCGTCGCAGATCGGCAGCAGGGCGGGGAAGTACCGTACGTTCTCCGCGAACAGGTCGGTCACCGAGTCGATCCAGCGCTCGCCGAACCAGGTCAGCGGGCGCACCCCCTGGGCCTTCAGCTCCTGCGGCCGGGTGTCGGTGGCCTGCTGGAAGAGCATCGGACGGGTCTCGCGCCACAGCTCGCGGCCGAACAGGAACGGCGAGTTGGCGCCCGCGGCCACCTGCGGCCCGGCCAGTGCCTGCGCCGCGTTCCAGACCGCGGCGAACCGGCCCGGGGTGACCTGCAGATGCATCTGGGTGGACGTGCAGGCGGCTTCCGGGGCGATGGAGGCCGAGGTGTATACGAGATGCTCCACGCCTTGGATGTCCAGGGTGATGTCCTCCCCGCGCATCGCCAGGACCTGCTCGTTGAGCAGGATGAAGCGGTCGTCGGTGGACAGGTTGGCGCTCACCAGGTCCTGGGCCTCCAGGGTGGGCAGAATTCCCACCATGACGATGCGGGCCCCCAGTTCGGACGCCATCCGGTCGGCGTAGCCGAGCCCGGTGCGCAGTTCTTCGGCGAGCCGGTCGAAGACCCGGCCGGAAAGCCGGTGCGGCGCGATGTTCACCTCGATATTGAACTGCGCGAGCTCGGTCTGGAAATCCTGGCTCGCGATGCGCTTCAGCACCTCTTCGTTCATCATGCGGGGCAGTCCGTCGGAATCTGTGAGATTCAATTCGATCTCCAGGCCCATCAGATTGCGCGGCCGGTCGAATCGCTTCTCGTCCAGCAGTCGCTCCAGCCCCACCAGGCACTGCTGGAGCTTTCGCCGGTACAGCCGGCGGTCGGCCAGGTCGAACGCGCCGGCAACGACCTTCTCCCCCATGGAAGCGTCCCTTCCTCGCACGGCACCGGATCGGCCCTCTTCCAAGGATGCCCACCCAAATGATCGATAACGCAGCAGCCGACCCGTTCGGCACGCTAGGCTTGCTCTAACGGCCCACCGCGCACGTTCCAGCGGCACATTCCGGTGCCGGGTGTCGGCGTAACATTCCGGCGTAAAGTGCCGGCGAATAGACCGGCGAGTTCCAGCCGACCGTGACAGGCAGAGATATGCATCGCCTCTGCCCGGCCTGCGGCAATGACACGGACGCCCCTGCGGAAGAAGGCGAATTATCGCCTTGCGCGTAATACTGGCAGCGACTAGACGAAACACGGAGCGAACACGCGTCGTATAAACTCCGCTGACAAGGCAAAGCTTCCGCCCTCCCCGGACGTGCCCGAGCAGGAGTTCGCCCTGCATCGTCAGCGCCGTCCGCACCCGCCCCAGCACCACTGTTTGTCTCCCAGTGAGAGGCGACACCATGCCGCTGCTTGTCCCCCCAGCACCCGCTCCCGCCCTGTTGAGCGTCCTGGCGGCGCTCAGTTCGCCCGCCGCGGTCCTGGAGATCCGGACCCCCGCGCTGCGCAACGCCGAAGGGCCGCTGGACGCCGAACACCCGCTGCCTGTCCATGTGTTCGAACCGGCGCCGGTCCCCGGCGGCCTGCCCCAGGCGCGGCTGACCGGCTGGCGGTTCCATATCAGGGCGGGCGCCAGGGTGGCCGCGGCGGGCGAGACGGTGGCAACACCGGACGGATGGGTGTTCTCCCGCTTCTCCGAGGGCCCTTACCTGCTCTCCACCGAGCGGGCGCTGCGGCAGGCGGAGACGCTCCCGGCCACCTATCAGCCGCATCTGCTGTCGGTGCCGGGCCTGTACATGATGGCGCTGTGGCTGCACTGCGTTCCGCGCGCCGACGCGGCCACCGCCCAGCCCGACCCGTCGGACCTGCTGATCCCGCTGGCCCCGGCGCCTCCCGGGATCACCTCGCACCGGGTGCACCGGCTGGTGGAGCTGGCGCCCTCGCTCAGCGCCCGGCTGGCGCCGCCTCTGCTGGGGTCGCCCGCCTGAACGGCAGGCCGGCCACCTCGCCCGATGCCCTCTCGTCCGCGCCGACGAGGGGGCATCGCCGTCGGCGGGCCGCCGCAGTGAACGCACGGTGACCGCGACCGGCCGCCCGGGTGACACCGCTTCCCCCGTTGAACACGGTCTGGACAATATTGCTGCGGATCGGGGTCGGCGGAGCAACACTAGGATCGGCCGCACCCGGAACGGGGCGACGGTCATGCACCAGGCAGGACAGGCGACCGCCCGCAGAACCCACTTCTCGCAGCGAAAGACACCTTCCATCATGTGCAAGCACCAGCCGCAGTGCCCGACCGCAGAGTGCCCCGACCGTGAGGCCGCCTACACCGTGGCCCACCACCCGGAGCAGGGCTGGAGCCTGCTGTGCAACGGCGTCCTGCTCTTCGAGGACACCGGCGAGCTGCTGCCCGACGGGCAGATCATCGCCCCGCACCGGCCGCTGGGCACCGGAAAGATCATCACCGCGGCCTGAGCGCCGGCCCGCGACGCCCGGCCGGTCCCGCTGAACCCAGCGGAACCGGCTTTCGCCACGTCCCGAGCCGGCCCGCCCGGGGCCGGCTGCGGCGTCAGTCGTCGTAGGCGTCCAGCGGCGGGCAGGAGCAGACCAGGTTGCGGTCGCCGAACGCCCCGTCGATCCGGCGTACCGGCGGCCAGTACTTGTCCGCGGCCGACACCCCGGCGGGGAACACCGCCTCGTCGCGGCTGTAGGGGTGCGTCCACTCGCCGCCGAGCGCCGCCGCGGTGTGCGGGGCGCCGCGCAGCGGATTGTCGTCGGCGGGCCACTCGCCGGCGGCCACCCGGTCGACCTCGCCGCGGATCGCGATCATCGCCTCGCAGAAGCGGTCCAGCTCCGCGAGGTCCTCGCTCTCGGTGGGCTCGATCATCAGGGTGCCGGCCACCGGGAAGGACATGGTCGGCGCGTGGAAGCCGTAGTCGATCAGCCGCTTGGCGATGTCGTCGACGCTGACGCCGCTGTCCTTGCTCAGCGGGCGCAGGTCGATGATGCACTCGTGCGCGACCAGGCCGCCGGGGCCGGTGTAGAGCACCGGGAAGTGCGGCTCCAGCCGCCGGGCGACGTAGTTGGCGCTGAGCACCGCGGTCTGGGTGGCGCGCTTGAGGCCCTCGGCGCCCATCAGCCGGACATAGGTCCAGGAGATCGGCAGTATGCCCGCCGAGCCCCAGGGCGCCGCCGACACCGGTCCGACGCCGGTCTCCGGTCCCGCGTCAGGCTGCAGCGGGTGGTTCGGCAGATACGGCGCCAGGTGCGCGCGGACCGCCACCGGCCCGACGCCGGGCCCGCCGCCGCCGTGCGGGATGCAGAAGGTCTTGTGCAGGTTCAGGTGCGACACATCGGCGCCGAACCTGCCCGGCCTGGCCAGTCCCACCAGGGCGTTGAGGTTGGCGCCGTCCACGTACACCTGGCCGCCGGCGTCGTGCACGGCCGCGCAGATGTCGGTGATGTTGTCCTCGAAGACGCCGTGCGTGGAGGGGTAGGTGACCATCAGTACGGCCAGCCGCTCGCGGTGCAGCTCGATCTTGGCGTGCAGGTCGGCGACGTCCACATCGCCGTTCTCACCGGTCTTCACCACCACGACGTCCATGCCCGCCATCACCGCGCTGGCCGCGTTGGTGCCGTGCGCGGAGGACGGGATCAGGCAGACGGTGCGGCCGGTGTCGCCGGCCGCCCGGTGGTAGGCGCGCACCGCGAGCAGCCCGGCCAGTTCGCCCTGCGAGCCTGCGTTGGGCTGCAGGCTGACCTTGTCGTAGCCGGTGACCTCGGCGAGCTGCTCCTCCAGGCCGTGGATCAGCGCGAGGTAGCCCTCGGCCTGTTCGGCCGGCGCGAAGGGGTGCAGCGCACCGAACTCCGGCCAGGTGACCGGCTCCATCTCGGTGGTGGCATTCAGCTTCATGGTGCACGAGCCGAGCGGGATCATGCCCCGGTCCAGCGCGTAGTCACGGTCGGCCAGCCGCCGCAGGTAGCGCAGCATCGCCGTCTCGCTGCGGTGCTGGTGGAAGACCGGGTGGGTCAGGTACGGCTCGGTGCGCAGCAGCCCGGCGGGCAGCGCGTCCTCGGTGGCCGCGTCCAGGGCGTCCAGGTCGGTGCCCCGGTCCGCGCCGAAGGCGGCCAGCACGGCGGCCAGCTGGGCCCGGTCGGTGGTCTCGTCGCAGGCGACACCGACCCGGTCGGCGTCGGTGAGCCGCAGGTTCACGCCGTCCGCGCGGGCGGCGGCCACCACCTGGGCGGCCCGGCCCGGCACGTGCGCGGTCAGGGTGTCGAAGAACGCGCCGTGCTCGACGCCGACACCGGCCGCGCGCAGGCCGGCCGCCAGCACAGCGGCGTAGCGGTGGGTCCGTCGGGCGATCGCGGCGAGGCCGTCGGGGCCGTGGTAGACGGCGTACATGGCCGCCATCACGGCCAGCAGCACCTGGGCGGTGCAGATGTTGCTGGTGGCCTTCTCACGGCGGATGTGCTGCTCGCGGGTCTGCAGCGCCAGCCGGTAGGCCTTGTTGCCGTCGGCGTCGACCGAGACGCCGACCAGGCGGCCCGGCAGGTTGCGGGCGTAGCCGTCGCGGACCGCCATGTAGCCGGCGTGCGGGCCGCCGAAGCCCATGGGCACGCCGAACCGCTGGGTGGTGCCCACCGCGATGTCCGCGCCGAGCGCGCCGGGCGAGGTGAGCAGGGTGAGCGCCAGCAGGTCGGCGGCGACCGTGACGACCGCGCCCAGCTCGTGCGCCCGCTCGACCATCGGCCGCAGGTCGCGTACCGCGCCCGAGGCGCCCGGGTACTGCAGCAGCACGCCGAAGACGCCGCGCTCGGCGATCTCGGCCGGGATGCCGTCGCTCAGGTCGGCGGTGACCACCTCGACGCCGGTCGGTTCGGCCCGGGTCCGGATCACGGCCAGGGTCTGGGGGAAGGTGTCGGCGTCGACCAGGAAGACGCCCTGCTTCACCGTCCCGACCCGGCGGGACAGCGCCATCGCCTCGGCCGCCGCGGTGCTCTCGTCCAGCAGTGAGGCGCCGGAGGTGGGCAGCCCGGTGAGGTCGGCGACCAGGGTCTGGAAGTTCAGCAGCGCCTCCAGGCGCCCTTGCGAGATCTCGGGCTGGTACGGCGTGTAGGCGGTGTACCAGGCGGGATTCTCCAGCACGTTGCGCAAGATGACCGGCGGGGTGAAGGTGCCGTAGTACCCCAGGCCGATCATCGGCGCCAGCACCTGGTTGCGGTCGGCCAGGGCACGCAGCTCGGCGAGCACCTCGGGCTCGGTGCGCGCGGCGGGCAGGCCGAGCGCCTGGGCGCTCTTGATGGCGTCGGGTACGGCCGCCTCGGTCAACTCGTCCAGCGAGCCGTAGCCCACCTGGGCGAGCATCTTCGCCTGCGCCCCGGCGTCGGGGCCGATGTGGCGGTCGGCGAAAGGCGTGCCTGCCTCGAGCCGGGCGAGGGGGATGCGACGATCCGTCATCTGCGGAGGCCCTCCTGGTCGTGGTGACCTTCGGGGATGCCGCGGTGCGGCACCCTTGCGGCCTCCCCCTCTGTCATCGGAACCTGAGAGCTTCACCGCCCCGCTGGGGCGGCTTGCACCGTCGGTGAGGACCCGCGCCGAACTTCCGGTACGGTCCTGCTTTCCAGAGTGACCTGACCCATGCGGTACGGATGCCTGAGAGATTCCGGGGAGGATTTGCTCCTTCGGCGCCTCCGTCCCGCCCGGCTACCCGGACGTTCGGAAGACTCTCCCGCATGGGGTTCGCAGCCATCACCCAGCCTACCAGCGCCTCTTTCCGCACGTCCGGGCGCGCTGCCGCCCCGGGGAGCGACACACGTCACCCCGCTCCCCGAGTCGACACCGCTCCCGATGTGCACTTTCGTGGTACTCAGCAGTAGTTGCCATTGGTTGGAGGGACCGTGCAGACCGACATCGATCCGCGCAGCCTGATCGGCCGCCGCGCCTTCGACCGCGACGGTACGAAGATCGGCACGGTGGACGAGGTGTACCTCGACGACGCGACCGGTGCGCCGGAGTGGGCGGCGGTACGCACCGGCATGTTCACCCGGGACGCCTTCGTGCCGTTGGAGCCGAGCGAGCTGGTGGACGACGAGTTGCGGGTGCCGTTCAAGAAGTCCCTGATCAGGGATGCCCCGGACTTCGGCGTCGGCCGCCATCTGTCGCCCGAGCAGGAGCTGCAGCTCTACCACCACTACGACATGGACGTGCCGAGGTCGGACGGCGGGCTCGGTCCGGGCCCGGAGCGGGACTTCGGCGACCTGCCCGACGGCGGGGAGGGCGCCGCGCCCCCGGCGGGCCTGGGCTGAGGACAGTCCTCAGGGCCGGTCGGGTGGATCCTGCCGGGCCTCGTGCCGGGTCTCCCCCGCAGGGGGCGGGACCGCGGGGGAACCGGCTGCGCGGTCCGGCGCGGTGGCTGCCGGCGTGGTGGCTGCCTGCGTGGTCAGCGGCAGGGCGTCGCTGTGGACCAGGGCCGGGTCGTCCAGGGCGAAGGTGCGCACCCGGCCGGGGACGGTGTCGGAGGGCACCTCGAAGCGGACGGTGACCCGGCCGACGCCGCTGCCCTGCACCCATCCGGCGCCGTACTCCTCATGGGTCACGTCCTGGCCCGGATACCACTGGCTGACCCGTTCGAGGCCGGGCGGCGGCACCGCGGGCAGCGACTCGGGGGCGCCCTCGTCCGCCTCCCGGCTTTCGGCGCTCTGGGCGAACAGGTCCTCCTGGGTGAAGTCGGCCAGGCCCGCGACGCCGACCCCGAGCAGCCGTACGCCGCCCGTGGTGTCGACGGCCTCGATCAGCCGGCGGGCCGTCTCGCGGACCACGGCCGGGTCGTCGGTGGGGGCCCGCAGCGTCTCGGAACGGGTGAGGGTCGAGAAGTCGTACCGCCGCACCTTGACCACGACGGTGCGGCCGGAGCGGCCCGCGCCGCGCAGCCGCTGGACGCAGCGGTCGGCGAGCCGGTCGATCTGGTAGCGCACATGGGCGCGGTCGGTGAGATCGCTGTCGAAGGTGTCCTCGACGGAGATCGACTTCACGTCCCGGTCGGCGACCACCGGCCGGTTGTCGAGGCCGGCCGCCATCGCGTAGAGGGACGCGCCGTGCGCCTTGCCGAGCAGCCGCACCAGTTCCGCCTCCCCCGAGTGCTCGATCTGGGCGACGGTGCCGATGCCGGCCTTGCGCAGGTGCTCGGCAGTGGCGGGGCCGACGCCGGGCAGGGTGCGGACCGGCATCGGGTGGAGCAGCGCGCGCTCGGTACCGGGCTCGACCACCACCAGGCCGTCCGGTTTGGCCTTCTCGGAGGCGATCTTCGCCAGCAGCTTGGAGCCGGCCAGGCCGACCGAGGCGGTCAGGCCGGTCTCGGCCCGGATCCGGGCCCGCAGCCGCACCGCGACCCGGCGCGGGTCCTCGTCGCCCGCCGAGGCTTCCAGGTCCAGGAACGCCTCGTCGAGGCTGAGCGGCTCTATCAGCGGTGACACCTCGCCGAGCAGGGTCATCACGGTCTCGCTGATCTGGCGGTACAGGCCGAAGCGGGGGTAGAGGTAGGCCGCGTTGGGGCTGAGCCGGCGGGCGCGGGCCATGGCCATCGCGGAGTGGACGCCGTGCACCCGTGCCTCGTAGGACGCGGTCGAAACGACGCCGCGGGGCCCGAGGCCGCCGACCACCACCGGCTTGCCCCGCAGGCTCGGCTTGGATGCCTGCTCGACCGCGGCGAAGAACGCGTCCATGTCCAGGTGCAGGATGGTCGGCGTACTTCTCACACCGTCGATCGTGCCGCACACCACCGACATTCACCGTACGGGTGTACGGCGCGGCGCCGCTCAGACCGCCCGGTTGCGCCGCTTCGCCAGCTCGTCGGCCGGATTGTGGCCGATCAGGGTCTCGCCGGTGTCGACGCGCTCGCCGTGCATCTGCGCCAGCGAACTCTCCACGTCCCGCCAGACGACACCGACGGCGATGCCGAAGATGCCCTGCCCGCCCTGGAGGAGGTCGACCACTTCATCGGGCGAGGTGCACTCGTAGACGGTGGCGCCGTCGCTCATCAGGGTCATCCTGGCGAGTTCGGCGGGCCCCACCGACCGCAGGTGCTGGACCGCGGTCCGGATGTTCTGCAGGGCCACCCCGGTGTCCAGCAGCCGCTTGACGATCTTCAGCACCACCACGTCGCGGAAGCTGTAGAGGCGCTGGGTGCCGGAGCCGTAGGCGGGCCGCACGCTGGGCTCGACGAGTCCGGTGCGGGCCCAGTAGTCCAGCTGGCGGTAGGTGATGCCGGTCGCAGCGCACGCGGTGGGACCGCGATAGCCGATCTGCTCCGGCGACGCGTCCTGGGCCGGGCCGCCGCCCGCTTCGGCGGCCGCGCGGGCCAGTGTCCCCGGGGGCGGATAGGGATCGCCGGTCGCCAGACCGTCGCCGGTGCTTCTCACGCCGCCCTCCGTCCCTTCACGTCCGGTGGCCGAGCGCACGTGCCACCGGACTTTCCCCACCGACGGTAGGCAGTCACCAGGGGTGCGTCAACGATCGCCGCGCTCGGCACGCCGAGTGATATTCGCCCCACGAGTGGTTTGGCGTGACCGCGGGGCGGGAACGGTCCCTCGAATGGCCTCTCGGAGGCAACCTTGCCTCGGCAGGACCCGCGTCCGGTCACTGGTTGCTGGTACCGAAGTCCTCGGGAGAGATCTGGTCGAGGAACTCGCGGAATTTCTCCACCTCGTCCTCCTGCTCGTCCGGGATCGCGATCCCCGCGTCGTCCAGCACCCCGTCGCTGCCGTAGATCGGCGTCCCGGTGCGCAGTGCCAGCGCTATGGCGTCGGACGGGCGGGCACTGACCTCGACCCCGCTGGCGAAGACCAGCTCCGCGTAGAAGACACCGTCGCGCAGATCGGTGATCCGCACCTCGGTGAGGGTCTGGCCGACCGCTTCCAGCACGTCCTTGAAGAGGTCATGAGTGAGTGGTCGCGCAGGCGTCATGCCCTGCTGCGCGAAGGCGATGGCCGTTGCCTCACCCGGCCCGATCCAGATGGGCAGGTACCGGTCGCCTCCCACTTCACGCAGGAGCACGATCGGTTGGTTGGAGGGCATTTCGACCCGGACACCCACAACGTCGAGCTCGTTCACACAGCAACCCTAGGCCGTGCTCGCCGGGTTTGGGTAGTCGGGCACCCGGCCACCCCTCCGTCCGGCGCCTCCGGCGGGGGGTCAGCGGGCCGGAAATGCCCGGTCAGCGCAGGCGGACCCGCAGTGCGGACTCCACCATCGCGGCATGCAGCCGTACGGACAGTGCGGCCAGCTCACGGGCGGTGGCCTCGGCGTGCAGCCGGGTCTGCGGGTTGCGGTGCCGCCGCAGCGGCGCCACGACCTGCTCCACCAGGCCCGCCTGCCGGTCCGCGGCCGCCTTCACGGCCCGCAGATGGCGCGGTTCCAGGCCGAATCGGCCCAGGTCCGCGATGAGCCGCCCGATGGTCGCCGTCTCGGCGTCGTAGCCGCCGTCCCGGCCGGCCTCGACCAGCCCGTACGACTCCCACTGCTCCAGTTCGGCGTCTGCGGCCCCCGTGGCGGCCAGCAGCTCTTCCCGGCCGATCCGCAGCTCCGGGGGCTCCTGAGGCCCCCCGGAGGCGTCCAGGAGCTCTCTGGACTCCCCGGAGCGCGGCAGTGGGACCTTCTCGCCGCGGTCCAGGGCGTCGAGATGCTCCCTGATCACCCGCAGTGGCAGATAGTGGTCGCGCTGTGCCCGCAGCACGTACGCGAGCCGCTCGACGTCCCCGGGCCCGAATTTCCGGTACCCCGACGGCGTGCGCTGCGGTTCGACCAGCCCCTCCGCCTCCAGGAACCGGATCTTGGAGATGGTCACCTCAGGGAATTCGTCCCGCAGCCGGCTCAGTACCGCGCCGATGCTCAGCAGGACCCCGTCGACGGTGGCGGTGCCGTCTCCGGCACCGCCCGACGTTCTCTGCATGCACACCTTCCCTGGGGGTCCCCCGGACGCGGTCCGGGGGAGGGTTCAGACGCCCCGCTGACTCGCGTAGAAGACCAGCCGGTACTTGCCGATCTGCACCTCGTCGCCGTTGGACAGCGACACGGAGTCGATCCGCTCCCGATTGACGTAGGTGCCGTTGAGGCTGCCCACGTCCGAAACGGTGAATCCGCCGTCCTGGCCGCGCCGGAACTCCACATGCCGGCGCGAGACCGTCACGTCGTCCAGGAAGATGTCGCTCTGCGGGTGACGGCCGGCCGTGGTCAGCTCGCCGTCCAGCAGGAAGCGGCTGCCCGAGTTCGGACCGCGCCGCACCACCAGCAGCGCCGAGCCGATCGGCAGCGCGTCCACGGCGGCCTGCGCCTCCGGGGACAGCGACGGCATCACCGTCTGGCCGGTGGCCTCCGCCTCGTACGCCTCCAGGCCGGAGATCGAGATCGTGGACGTCGTCTCCGACGCACGCTCGTAACCGCCACCGGAACCGCGCAGCGGCGCGCCGCAGTAGCTGCAGAAGCGGCTCGCCTCCGCGTTGGTGTGACCACACCTGCTGCAAACCGGCAAGCCGAGTCCTCCACCCGTGGCTGGGGCCGATGGTTCTCCGAAACCTATGCGCGCGGCCGAAGCGGGGTCAACAGACGCCACGCCGGGAGCACCTTGATAGTCCGCGCCGGGACCCTGCGGCTCATTCCTGAACAGCGGGCGATCCGGGCCCTGTCCCTCGTCGGACAGGCTCCGTGGCGCGCGATGGCGCGCCGTCGCCGGGTCACCCGACTGCCGCGCGCTCTTGCCGAACAACTTCCCAAACAACTTCACGGGCGATTCCCCTTGAAAGAAGCAGACCCGCCCGTGGGGCAGGACGAACCCTCGCTGTACACAGTTTCCCTTACACCGCACCCCACCGATGCGCCGACCCCCGGCCTCACTGGGATGACCGAGCGTAGTCAGGCTGCTCCGACGGCCGCAAGGCGTCCACGACGATCTTCTGCGACCTGACCACATCGGCTGTGGCCTGCTCCTTCTCCAGCGTCTGCACCACCCCGCCGGGGATGTTCAACGCCGGTTCCAGATCAGGCGGATTGCCGATCACTTTGAACGCGTACGGCTGCGCCACCTCGTGCCCGTCGATCCGCACACCGGTCGTACCGTCGGTGAAGTAGGTGTCGGCCACGACCCGTACGTTGTTGATCTGGATCGCCTCGGCTCCCGCGGCCCGCAACTCCTGGACGGTGTCCAGCAGGGAGTCCGCCTCGACCCCGCCGTGCGGGTCGGTGACGGTCAAGGTGATCCCCGGTCCCCGGGCAGCCACCGTACCGGCCAGCACGCCCAGTTCCTGCGCCTTCTGCCGCGTCTGCCGAAGCGCTTCGGCGGCCTGGTCGGAGCTGGTCTCCAGTTCGCTGCGCTGATTCTCCAGACCCCGTTTCTCGTCCTCCAGGCGCTGGCTGCGATTGTCCAACTCCGTGAGGATACGGACCAGATCCTCCTGGCGCGCGCCACGCAGCACACCACCGGTGTCGCTGGTGGAGCGGACCTGGATGGCCAGGCCCAGGCCGAGCACGAACAGCAGCAGCGCCACGATCAACTGGGCGCGCGACAGCCGCGGCGGCCACAGCCCGGCCGCCAGCCGCTGCCGGCCGGTCGCCCGGGGCGCCTGCCCGGTGTCCGCCGGAGCCTGCTGGACCGGGCCCGACGGGTCGTTCGGGTCGCTCATACCGCCGTCACGCCCGGAAGACATGACGCCGGATGGCGGCGGCGTTGGAGAAGATCCGGATGCCGAGCACCACCACGACGCCGGTGGACAGCTGCGAGCCGACCCCGAGTTTGTCGCCGAGGAAGACGATCAGCGCGGCCACGACCACGTTGGACAGGAACGACACGACGAACACCTTGTCGTCGAATATGCCGTCCAGCATGGCCCGCAGGCCGCCGAAGACGGCATCGAGGGCGGCCACCACCGCGATCGGCAGGTAGGGCTCGACCCCGGCGGGCACCACGGGGCGCACCACGAGTCCGACCACGACTCCGACCACGAGGCCCAGTACGGCGATCACTTCGAACCCTTTCCGTTCCCGGCGGCCGGCTTGGCGTACCGCACGATCAGGCTGGGAGCGGCGGCCAGTTCCAGCGATTTCTGGACCGATATGCTCGCGCGGATACCGTAGTTGTCCTGGAGCACCCGCAGGTACTGTCCGTCCGCGCTGTTCCGGAATGCCGTGCTCAACCGCTCCCCGTCCCCGATCGCCAGCACCGTGTACGGCGGCGCCAGCGGTTTGTTGTCGACCAGTATGGCCTCACCCGCGGCCCGGATCGCCGACAGCGCGGTCAGCCGCTGCCCGTTGACGGTGACCGCCTCGGCCCCGCAGGCCCACAGGCCGTTCACCACCCGCTGCATGTCGCGGTCGCGGACCCGCCCGGTGTCGGCGAAGCTGGTGCTCTCGCGCGGACCGCCGGTGTCGCCCTGGGTGGCTTCCTCGGCGTCGTCCACCACGAGCTTCACCCCGCTCCCGCGCACCGGCGTCGCGGCCGCCATGACTTCCAGCGCGCTGTTGCTGTCGCCGCCCGGGTGCTTGAGCGCTGCCTGCTGCTCGGCGGACACCCTGTCCCGCAGCGCGTCGACGTCCCGCTGGAGCCGGTCCGCGCTCGCGGTCTCGGTCTGGATCCGGTCCGCGAGCTTTTGCCGCTCCTTGGCCTCGGTGGGCGCCGAGACCTGCGCCTGGGCCGCGCCCAGCGTCACGACGACCGCCGCGAGCACCAGACCGGCCGCGACCCACAGCCGGCCGCGCAACTCCGTGGGCAGCCGCGAGCTGCCGACCTCACCGCGCCGGGCGGCGGCCTCGGCGTAGCCGTCGTCGAGGCTGTGCTCCATGACGTTGGTGAGCAGCGACATGGACGCGTCCGGACGCCGCGGAGCAGCCCCGGGTACGGGGCTGCTCCGATCGGGTTGCTGCGGCATGCCGCACATCGTCGCACGTCGGGACCGCCGCGATCGAACGGGCCCTGCGCAGCGCGGCGTTGCGCCGCCAGGTCACCGCCCGGCGCTCTCCACCACCTGGGACCACTCGTCCAGCAGCGCCTGCGCCGACGCGTCGTCGGGACCCTCGGCCCACAGATGCGTCACGGCCTCGGCAGGATCGGGCAGCACCATCACCCAGCGCCCGTCCGACTCCACGACACGTACGCCGTCCGTGGTGTCCACCGACCGGTCCCCGGCCTCCTCCACGACCCGGCGCATCACCGAGCCCTTGACCGCCCACGGTGTGGGCACATCCCGCTTGAGGACGTGGGCGCGCGGGATACGGGCGTCGATCTGGCTCAAGGTGAGCTGCGTACGCGCCACCAGGCCGATCAGCCGCACGAACGCGGCCGAACCGTCGAAGACGCTGCTGAACTCCGGCACGATGAAGCCGCCGCGCCCGTCACCGCCGAAGATGGTGCCCTCTTCCCGGCCCACCCGGGTCAGGTCGTCGGGCGAGGTCATCGTCCAGGTGACCTGCGTGCCGTGGTACGCGGCCACCTGCTCGCCGATCCGGGTGGTGGTCACCGGCAACGCGACCCGGCCACTGCGCCGCTCGGCGGCCACCAGGTCCAGCAGGACCAGCAGCGCCCGGTCGTCCTCGACGATCCGGCCGCGCTCGTCCACCAGTGACATCCGCTCGCCCACCGGGTCGAAGCGCACCCCGAAGGCGGCACGGGACGAGGACACCATCTCCCCGAGCCGGACCAGACCCGCCCGGCGGCTCTCCTCGGTCTCGGTCGGACGCGCCTCGTCCAGACCGGGGTTGACGGTCAGCGCGTCCACCCCGAGCCGGCCGAGCAGGCTCGGCAGGACCAGGCCCGCGCTGCCGTTGGCCGCGTCGACCACGACCTTGAGACCGGACTCCGCGATACCCGATGTGTCCACCGCACGCAGCAGGGCGCCGGTGTACGAGTCGAAGACGGTGGCCGGGAAGGTCAGGTCGCCGATCTCGCCGGGGAACGCCCGGCGGTACTCCTGGCGCGCGAACACCCGGTCCAGCTTGCGCTGTCCGGCCGCCGACAGGTCGGCGCCGCGCTCGTCGAAGAACATGATGTCCAGCGAGTCGGGCCGCCCCGGCGTCGTCCGGATCATGATGCCGCCGGCGCTGCCGCGCGCGGTCTGCTGGCGTGCCACCGGCATCGGCACGTTCTCCAGGTCCCGCACGTCGATGGCGCTGGCCTGCAGGGCCGAGATCACCGCGCGCTTCAGTGCGCGGGCACCACGGGAGTGGTCGCGGGCCGTGGTGACGGTCGCGCCCTTCTTCAAGGTGGTCGCGTAGGCGCCGGCCAGTCGGACCGCCAGCTCCGGAGTGATCTCCACATTCAAGATCCCGGACACGCCGCGGGCGCCGAACAGATGGGCCTGGCCGCGTGACTCCCAGATCACCGAGGTGTTGACGAACGCGCCGGCCTCGACGGTCTTGAACGGATAGACCCGGACATTGCCGGAGATGATCGACTCTTCGCCGATCAGACACTCGTCGCCGATGACGGCGCCCTCGTCGATCCGCGCCGCGCGCATCACATCGGTGTTCTTGCCGATGACGCAGCCGCGCAGATTGGTGTGCGGACCGATGTAGACGTTGTCCGCGATCACCGCCTTGTGCAGGAACGCACCGGTCTTCACCACGACATTGGACCCGATCACACTGTGCTCGCGGATCTCCGCGCCGGCTTCCACCTTGGCGTAGTCGCCGATGTAGAGCGGCCCGCGCAGGATCGCGTCCGGGTGCACCTCGGCTCCCTCGGCCACCCACACCCCGGGCGAGATCTCGAAGCCGTCGATGTCGACGTCGACCTTGCCCTCCAGGACATCGGCCTGCGCCTTCACGTAGCTCTCGTGCGTGCCGACGTCCTCCCAGTAGCCCTCGGCGATGAAGCCGTAAATCGGCTTCCCCTCCTTCATCAGCTGCGGGAAGACATCGCCGGACCAGTCGACGGACGCGTCCGGCTCGACATAGTTGAAGACCTCGGGCTCCATCACATAAATGCCGGTGTTCACCGTGTCGGAGAACACCTGGCCCCAGGTCGGCTTTTCCAGGAAGCGCTCCACCCGGCCCTCGTCGTCGACGATGGTGATACCGAATTCCAATGGATTCGGGACGCGGGTCAGGCACACCGTGACAAGGCCGCCCTTTTGCTTGTGGAATTCGATCAGCTCGGTCAGATCGAAATCGGTGAGGGCGTCACCGGAAATTACGAGGAAGGAATCATCCTTCAACGCCTCTTCCGCGTTCTTGACGCTTCCGGCCGTCCCCAGCGGCTTTTCTTCGTGGGCATAGGTGAGCTCCATCCCGAGCTCTTCGCCGTCCCCGAAGTAGTTTTTCACCAGGGAGGCGAGGAACTGGACTGTGACCACCGTCTCAGTGAGGCCATGCCGTTTGAGCAGCGTCAGAACGTGCTGCATGATCGGACGGTTCACCACCGGCAGCAGCGGTTTGGGCATGCTCGAGGTCATGGGGCGAAGGCGGGTACCTTCGCCGCCGGCCATAACAACCGCCTTCATGTCGGAAACATCCTCCTCGTGACTCAGTCAGCCGTGGTGTCCGCCCGGACAAGTCGCCGGACCTGCACCACATAGAGGATCCCTGCCCACCAGTACAGGGTTGTACCCCAACCTGCGAAGGCCCAGCCGAAAATAGACGCCAGGGTCGCAAGCCATCCACTTCCGTCGCTCAGTAGGAGCAGCGGAAAGGCGTACATGAGGTTGAAGGTAGCGGCTTTCCCGATGAAGTTCACCTGGGGTGGGCCGTAGTGGTGCCTCCGCAGAATCAGCAGCATCACCGCCATCATGGCCTCACGTGCCAACAGCAGCAACGTGAGCCACAGCGGCAGGATGCCCCGCCAGGTGAGTCCGACCAGCGTGGACAGTACAAACAGCCGGTCCGCGGCCGGGTCCAGGATGCGTCCGAGGTTGCTGATCTGATTCCAGCGCCGGGCCAGCTTCCCGTCCAGGTAGTCGCTGATGCCACTCAGCGCCAGAACGAGCAGCGCCCAACCGTCGAGCTTGGGGCCGCCGAACTCGGGCCACAGAATCAGCCACAGGAAGACGGGGACGCCCACCAGGCGCGCCATACTCAGGATGTTGGGGATCGTGAAGATACGATCCGTTTGCACCCGTGTCTCCTGGACCTCCACCGGGTCCCCTCCTGCTGGTTCTACGTACGGACGTTGCGGGGCGACTCTACCCCAGGCACAAAAAGGGCCCGGCGCCGGATCCTCTTCGGATCCGAGGCCGGGCCTCTAAT
>NZ_FMCH01000460.1 GCF_900091855.1 Streptomyces sp. DvalAA-14 | reverse complement strand
CGCGCCGGTGGGCGCCGAGCGCGCGGTCTCCCCCGCCCCGGCGGGACGCCGACGCCCCGGAGCCGGCGACCGGGGCGGGGCGACCGGGCGCGGGGGGCGTCCCGCCGGAGGGTGGGGATCGTCAGCGGGCGCCGAGCAGGTGGTCCATGGCCAGCTGGTCCAGGTGCTCGAACGCCATACCGCGGGCCGCGGCGGCCTCCGGGTCGAAGTCCTCGAACGCGGTGCGGTCGGCGAGCAGGCCGGCCAGTGTCTCGCCCTCGGCGATCGTCGGCTGGGCCAGCTGGTCCAGCCGGGAGGCCCGCAGCGCCTCCTGGACCTGCGGGTCCGCGCGGAAGGCGGCGGCCCGCTCCTTCAGCATCAGGTAGTTGCGCATGCAGCCGGCCGCCGACGCCCACACACCGTCGTAGTCCTCGGTGCGTGGCGGCTTGAAGTCGAAGTGCCGCGGGCCCTGGTATCCGGCCGTCTCCAGCAGGTCCACCAGCCAGAAGGCGGCCCGCAGGTCGCCGGCGCCGAAGCGCAGGTCCTGGTCGTACTTGATGCCGGTCTGGCCGTTGAGGTCGATGTGGAAGAGCTTGCCGTGCCACAGCGCCTGCGCGATGCCGTGCGGGAAGTTGAGCCCGGCCATCTGCTCGTGGCCGACCTCGGGGTTGACGCCGACGATGTCGGGCCGCTCCAGCGCGTTGATGAAGGCCAGCGCGTGGCCGACGGTCGGCAGCAGGATGTCGCCGCGCGGCTCGTTCGGCTTGGGCTCGATGGCGAAGCGCAGGTCGTAGCCCTGCTCGGTGACGTACTCGCCGAGCAGGTCGAAGGCCTCCTTCATCCGGTCCAGCGCGGCCCGGACGTCCTTGGCGGCGCCGGATTCCGCGCCCTCGCGGCCGCCCCAGGCCACATAGACCTTGGCGCCGAGTTCGACGGCGAGGTCGATGTTGCGGATGGTCTTGCGCAGCGCGAAGCGGCGCACGTCCCGGTCGTTGGCGGTGAAGGCGCCGTCCTTGAAGACCGGGTGGGTGAAGAGGTTGGTGGTGGCCATCGGGACGGCCAGCCCGGTGCTGTCCAGGGCCTGGCGGAAGCGTTTGATGTGCGCGTCGCGCTCGGCGTCGGAGGAGCCGAAGGGGATCACGTCGTCGTCGTGGAAGGTCACGCCGTACGCGCCGAGTTCGGCGAGGCGGGTGACGCTCTCCACCGGGTCGAGCGGGGCGCGGGTGGCGTCGCCGAACGGGTCGCGGCCCTGCCAGCCGACCGTCCACAGGCCGAAGGTGAACTTGTGCTCGGGGGCCGGGGTGTACGGGTCCCCGGAACCGGCGGGCGCGGGCGTGGCGGAAGTCATGGTGGTCGGCTCCTATTCGTCAGACTGTTGAACAAATTAGTATGCGAGACCGATGATGGGAAGTGGGAACCCGCGAATGTGCGCGCGAAAGGACCGGGATCACATGGCGTCGCAGGATCAGGCACGGGGCCGCGGGCAGGTCGTGCTCGGCGTGGACAGCTCCACGCAGTCCACGAAGGTGCTGGCGGTCGACGTGGACAGCGGCGAGGTGCTGGCCCGCGGGCAGGCCCCGCACACCGTCAGCGGCGGCGCGGGACGCGAGAGCGACCCGGAGGAGTGGTGGCGGGCGCTGCTGGACGCGCTCGGGCAGCTCGGCCCCTACGCGGGGCAGGCCGCGGCGGTCTCGGTCGGCGGCCAGCAGCACGGCCTGGTCGTGCTCGACGCGGCCGGCCGGCCCCTGCGGCCGGCCCTGCTCTGGAACGACGTACGGTCCGCGCCGCAGGCCGCCGCGCTGGTGGAGCGGTACGGCGCCCAGTGGTGGGCCGAACGGTTCGGTTCGGTCCCCGGCGCGAGCTTCACGGTGACCAAGTGGGAGTGGCTGCGGGCCAACGAGCCGCAGGTGGCGGCGGCAGCGGCCGGCGTCCGGCTGCCGCACGACTTCCTGACCGAGCGGCTCAGCGGGGTCGCGGTCACCGACCGGGGCGACGCCTCGGGCACCGGCTGGTGGGCCTCGCAGACCGGCGAGTACGACGAGACGCTGCTCGGGGAGGTGGGCCTCGACCCGAAACTGCTGCCGGCCGTGCTGGCCCCGGGCCGGCAGGCCGGGACGGTACGGGAGCGGCTGCCGCTGCGGGCCGGGGCACTGGTCGCGGCCGGCACCGGCGACAACGCGGCCGCGGCGCTCGGGCTCGGTCTCACCCCGGGCCGGGCGGTGCTCAGCCTGGGCACCTCGGGCACCGTCTACGCGGTGTCGCGGCAGCGTCCGGCCGACCCCTCCGGGACGGTGGCGGGCTTCGCCGCGGCGGACGGCGGCTGGCTGCCGCTGGCCTGCACGCTCAACTGCACCCTCGCGGTCGACAAGGTGGCGGCGCTGCTGGGCCGGGACCGCGAGCAGGTCGAGCCCGGCGGCTCGGTGGCCTTCCTGCCCTTCCTGGACGGTGAGCGCACGCCGAACCTCCCGTACGCCTCGGGCCTGTTGACCGGCCTGCGGCACGAGACGACGGCCGGGCAGGTGCTGCAGGGGGCGTACGACGGCGCGGTCTGGGCGCTGCTGCGGGCGCTGGACGAGGTGCTGGCGGTGGACGGGACGCAGTCCGCCGAGCCGCTGCTGCTGATCGGCGGCGGCGCCCGCGGGACCGCTTGGCGGGAGACCGTCCTGCGCCTGTCCGGGCGGCCCGTCCAGATTCCGGCCGCCGGCGAACTCGTCGCCCTCGGCGCGGCGGTCCAGGCGGCCGCCCTCCTCACCGGCGAATCCCCCACGACGGTGGCCGCGCGCTGGGCCACCTCGGACGGCCCCCGCTACGACGCGGTGCCCCGTGACGAGGAGGCACTGACCCGGCTGGCGGCGGCACTGCCCCTCGCGGGGGCCTGAGCGCTCCGGCGCGGGCAGGAGCGCCCCCGGGCGCCGCGTCCGGCGGCGGGGAGCCGCGGACGGGAGGACGACCCCCGGACGGACGGCCGCGGGTGGAAACACCCCCCGCGGCAGGCCGCACATACTGAGGGCCCGAGGGAACGGAGGAGCCCGGTGGGGAGAACCACAGGCGCTCAAGCGGGGCTGCGGCGCCGCAATATGGGGCTGGTGATGGAAGCGCTGGCCGCCGGGGAGAAGGTGACCCGGGCGGGAGTCGCCGCGCAGGTCGGGCTGACCCGGGCGACCGTCTCGACCCTGGTGGACGAGTTGCTGGCGGCCGGCCTGCTGGAGGAGCGCGGCGCCCAGCGGCCCGGCACGGTGGGCCGCCCGGGCACCGCCCTGGCGCTGTCCGCGTCCGGCCCCGCCGGAGTCGGCGCCGAGATCGGGGTCGACCACCTCGCCGCCTGCGTGGTGGACCTGCGCGGCACCGTCCGGTGCCGCGCCGAGGCCCCGGCGGCCAACCGCGACCGCCCCGCCCCCGCCGTCCTCGCCGAACTCGCCGAACTGACCGCCCGGGTGACCGAGGAGGCCCGGGCGGCGGGCCTGCACCCGGTGGGCACCACCGTGGCCGTACCAGGCCTGGTCGGCCGGGATCGCGGCACCGTACTGCGCGCTCCCAACCTCGGCTGGGAGGACGTCCCCGTCGCCGCCGCCCTCGGCGGCCGGACCGTGGTGGAGAACGAGGCCAACCTCGGCGCACTCGCCGAACTCTGGCTCGGCGGGCACGACAAGCTCGCCGACTTCGTCCATGTGTCCGCCGAGATCGGCATCGGCGCCGCCCTGGTGGTGGAGGGCCGCCTCTTTCGCGGCGCCCGGGGCTTCGCGGGCGAACTGGGCCACGTCCCGGTCCGCCCCGACGGGCCCCGCTGCTCGTGCGGCGCCCACGGCTGCCTGGAGACCTACGCCGGCGAGGAGGCGCTGCTGCGGGCCGCCGGGGTCGGCACCGAGCGGGGGCCGGCGGCGCTGCGGACAGCGGCCCGCGCGGGCGACCCCGCGGCCCTGCGCGCCCTGGAGGAGGCCGGCGCGGCCCTCGGGATCGCGCTCAGCGGCGCGGTGAACCTGCTGGACCCGCAGGCAGTGGTGGTCGGCGGCCCGCTCGCCGACCTCGCGCCCTGGCTGCTGCCGGGCGTACGCCGGGAGCTGGCCGCCCGCGTCACCGACCGCCAGTGGCGCCCGGAAGACCTCGTCACCTCGACGCTCGGCCGCGACGGCGTCCTGCGGGGCGCCGCCTACAGCGCGGTGCGGACGGTGCTGGACGACCCGGCGGCCTGGATCAACGGATCCGCGGCCACCGGGGCCGGGGCGGTGACCGGAACCACCGCGGCCGCGGCGCGCGCCTAGCCCGTACGGCGCTCACGCGCCCGTACGGCCGGCGGCCGACGCGTGCGGCCGCGACCCGGTGTCAGCTCAGCGCCGACCCGGCCACCCACTGCGACCAGCTCATGTTCCAGCCGTTGAGGCCGTTGTCCGGCTGGACGGTCTTGTCGGTGGAGTTCTTCACCACGACCACGTCACCGATGAGCGAGTGGTTGTAGAACCAGGCGGCCGGGGTGTTCGGGTCCTTGCCGCCCTTGGTGTCGCTCATCCCGATGCAGCCGTGGCTGGTGTTGGCCTTGCCGAAGATGCCCTTGTCGGCCCAGTAGTTGCCGTGGATGAAGGTGCCGGAGGTGGTCAGCCGCATGGCGTGCGGGACGTCCGGGATGTCGTACTCGCCCTTGCCGTCGCTGTTGACGAGGCCGACCGTCGCCCCGTTCATCCGGGTGGTCTGGTCCTTCTCCGAGATGACCATCTGACCGTCGTAGGTGATGTGGTCGGGGGCGCCGGCCGAGATCGGGATGGTGTTGATGACCTTGCCGTCGCGGACCACGGTCATCATGTGCGTGGCGGCGTCGACGGTGGACACCTGCGAGCGGCCGACGTCGAAGGCGACGGTCTTGTGCTGGACGCCGTAGACGTTCGGCGCGCCCTCCACCCCGTTGAGGTTCAAGGAGAGCGAGACGTGCGAACCGGGCAGCCAGTACTGCTGCGGGCGCAGGTCGAGCCGGGTGGCGCTGAACCAGTGGCCGACGACCCGCTGGCCGCTGCTGGACTCGACGCTGATGCCCTTCTGCACGGCGGCGCGGTCGTTGCCGGCGATGGCCTTGTCGAAGTTGATCGAGACCGGCATGCCCACGCCGACCGTGGAGCCGTCCTCCGGCGTGAAGTAGCCGACGAAGGTGCCGGCCGTGGAGACGGTGGCGAAGGTGGCGTTCGCGGTGGTGGTGCGGCCGGTGGCGTCCGTGGCGGCCGCGGATATCCGGTACTGGGTGGCGCGGGCCAGCGACCCGTTCGGCGTCCAGCGGGTGCCGCCGGCGGATATGGTGCCGGCCACAGTGCGGCCGGTGGCCTTCGACGTCATGGTGACGGAGGTCAGCGTGCCGTGCGCCACGGTCACCTTGGCGCCGCCGGTGAGGGGGGCGCCCGTGCTACCGGTGTGCGGCGAGATGGTGATCTTCGCCGCGGATGCGTTCGCGGCGGCGTTGGCGTCCTGCCGGGCCTGGGTGGCGGCGCTGGGCGTGCCGTCCGCGGTGGGGGCGCTGGAGGCCGGCGTGGCGGACGGGGACGCGGACGCCGGGGACGACGGTGACGACGCCGAAGCGGAGGCGACCGGGGAACTGCTCGCGGCCTTGTCCGCGTGGTTGCCGGCGTGGCCGGCGCAAGCGGTCAGCCCGAGCGTGCCCCCCAGCAGCACCGCGGCCGCCGCCATGCTCCGGCGGCGGGTGAACAGGGAGCGGCGAGAAGTCCGCTCGTCGGGGGTTTTCTCGGGATCGGTCAGCGACACGCGTGTCTCCAGAGGTGGGGGGTGCTCGCGAGGCTCTCTTCCTCTACCACTTTCATGAAAACAGGGTGAAGGCGTAATCCGGACGTTTCTGCCCGAAATGTGGGCTTTCCCACGCGCCGAACGGTTCGATGGCCAACCGCCGGGCATACGATCTGCGTAATTCACTTCCTACGGACCGTGATCGATCCGAGAGCGGCTTCACACACGTGGCGCCGAGTCACTACCATCGGCCCCCACGGTCAAGTCGCCACTCAAACCTGGGGGATACGTTGACCTCACCCCGCCCTTACGTCGCCGCGGCGGCCGCTTCCGTCCTCGCCGCGCTGTACTTCGTACCGTCCGCGACCGCCAGCCCCGTGCAGGCCGCCCCCGCCTCCGCGCCAGCCCACTCCACGACGCGTCCGGCCGGCACCACCGCCATCGGCACCCACCCCGAACTGGGCGGCCTGGCCGACACCGGCGCGGTGAACACCAAGCCGTACGTCATCGGCGGCGCCGCGTTCCTGGTGGCGGGAGCGGGGCTGGTGCTGAACGCCGGCCGCCGCTCCCGTTCGTCCGCGATCTGAGCGACCGCGCCGCTCAGGCCAGCGGGCCGGTGACCGACTCCGCGGCGCGGGCCAGCGAGCCGTCCCGGACGAAGGCATAGGCCGCTTCCAGGTCGGGCGACAGGAAGCGGTCCGGGCCCGCGCCCTCGATCCCGGCCGCCCGGACGGCCGCCAGCACCGCCTGCGAGGCGGGTGCCGGGCGCAGCTCGCCGGTCGCGGACCTGATCTCCAGCGCGCGGGTGGCCGCGAACATCTCCACCGCGATGATCCGGGCCAGATTGTCCACCGCGGTCCGCAGCTTGCGCGCCGCCGACCACCCCATCGACACGTGGTCCTCCTGCATCGCGGAGGACGGGATGGAGTCGACCGAGGCGGGGACGGCCAGCCGCTTCATCTCGCTGACCAGGGCGGCCTGGGTGTACTGGGCGATCATCAGACCGGAGTCCAGGCCGGGGTCCTCGGCGAGGAACGGCGGCAGGCCGTGCGAGCGGTTCTTGTCCAGCAGCCGGTCGGTGCGGCGCTCGGCGATGGAGCCGAGGTCGGCGGCGGCGATGGCGAGGAAGTCCAGGACGTAGGCGACGGGGGCGCCGTGGAAGTTGCCGTTCGACTCGACCCGGCCGGCCCCGGGACCGCCACCCTCGGCGTCCCCCAGCAGGACCACCGGATTGTCCACGGCGGCGGCGAGTTCGCGGTCGGCCACCAGCCGGGCGTGCGCCAGCGTGTCCCGGCCGGCGCCGGCCACCTGGGGCGCGCAGCGGATCGAGTACGCGTCCTGTACGCGCGGGGCGTCGTCCTGGTGATGCCCGGTCAGGCCGGAACCGGCCAGCACCCGGCGCATGTTCTCGGCGCTGGCCGCCTGGCCGGGATGCGGGCGGATCGCCTGCAGGTCGGCGGCGAGCACCCGGTCGGTGCCGAGCAGTGCCTCCAGGCTGAGGGCGGCGGTGATGTCGGCGGCGGTGAACAGGGCGGTCAGGTCGGCGCAGGCCAGCAGCAGCATGCCGAGCATGCCGTCGGTGCCGTTGATGAGGGCCAGGCCCTCCTTCTCCCGCAGCTCGACCGGGGTGATCCCGTGCTCTTCGAGCAGTTCGGCGGCCGGGCGGACCGTGCCGTCGGGGCCCTCCGCCACGCCCTCGCCCATCAGGACCTGGGCGCAGTGCGCGAGCGGGGCGAGGTCGCCGGAGCAGCCGAGGGAGCCGTACTCGTGGACGACGGGGGTGATGCCGGCGTTCAGCAGGGCGGCCATCGTCTCGGCGACGACGGGGCGCACCCCGGTCCGGCCGGAGGCGAGCGTCTTCAGCCGCAGGAACATCAGCGCGCGGACGACTTCGCGTTCCACCCGCGGCCCCATCCCGGCGGCATGCGACCGCACCAGGCTGCGCTGCAGCTGCGCCCGCAGGTCCGGCGTGATGTGCCGCACGGCGAGGGCACCGAAGCCGGTGCTCACCCCGTAGACGGGTTCGGGCTTGGCGGCGAGCGCGTCGATCACGGCCCGCGAGGCGGCGATCCCGGCGAGGGCGTCCTCACCCACCGTGACGCGGGCGGTTCCGCGCGCCACCGCCAGCACGTCCTCCGCCGCGGTCCCCTCGGCGCCCACCACCACGTTCTGCATATCCATATTCACGCACCCTAAGCAGTGAATCCGGAACTGTCACCCTGCGGGTGCGCTGCGCGCGCTGGAGGGTCGCGCAGGTCGCAGCGCCGTCGGGTCCCGACCCGC
>NZ_FMCH01000462.1 GCF_900091855.1 Streptomyces sp. DvalAA-14 | reverse complement strand
GTCGCGACCCCGGTGCAGGTGCCGGTCGGCGCCCGGTTCTCCGGGGCGCAGGACGAGCCGGGTGAGGCCGTCGGCTGCGGGGTGGCGGCATTGCCGTGCGGTGCCACCTCGGAGGGGTCGGAGCCCGGCGAGGTCGGGGTCTGCTCCGTGTAGGAGGGCGCCGAGCCCCGGTAGGGCGTGGGCTCGAACCGTGTCCACCCGATGCCCTCGAAGTACAGCTCGGGCCAGGCGTGCGCGTCCTTGAGCCCCACCGACATCACGCCGTTCGCGTTCAGCGTGCCCGGGGTGAAGCCGATCGCGACCCGCGCCGGAATGTGCAGGGTGCGGGCCATCGCCGCCATCGTGAAGGCGAAGTGGACGCAGAAGCCCTCCTTGGTCTGCAGGAACCGCGCGATCGCGTCGACGCCGGTGCCCGCCTTCGCCTGGGTGTTGTAGATGAACTGCCCGGAGGTGAAGAACCGCTGGAGCGCCAGCGCCCGCTCGTAGTCGTTGGTCGCGGACTTGGTGACGGCCTCGGCGGTCTGCGCCACCACCGGGGGCAGTGAGCTGGGGACCTTGGTGTACTGCGCGGCGATCGCGCCGGTGGCCGGCGGCGCCGCCGCGAGCTGGGCCGCGGTCGGCTGCAACTGCATGCTGGTCACCGTGTACTGCTCGCCGGACACCGTCTGGCCGCCCTGCCCGACCACCATCCGGCCCTCGGGCTCGAAGCGCCAGTCGCCGGGCGCCCGCACGCTGAGCGCCGGGAACGGCATCGGCAGCAGCTCCTGCCGGTAGCTCTCGTCGGCCGTTATCCGGGTGACGACCGGCTTGTACTTCACGTCCGCCGCCTGGCCCTGCGGCAGCGGCAGCACCGGCGGTATGTCCACGGTGCTGCCCTGGGACGGCGACCATTCGGCGCCGTCGAACTTGTCCAGCGCGGCGATCCGCAGATACATCCCCGGCACGTCGGTCGAGTCCGTCCGGTACGTCAGCACCTCGTGGTCGTCGGGCTGGTTGAGGTTGTTCTGCAGCGCCGCCACCAGGTTCACCGCGCTGGCGGCGCCGCCACCGCCGCCCCCGGTGCCCCCGCCGCGCCCGGTGGTGTCCAGCAGGCCGCCGCCGAGCGAGGGCAGCAGGGCCGGCGCGATCAGCGCGATGCCCAGCGCCATGGCACCGATCCGCCGTCCGGTGCGCACCGGGGCCGTCGCCGTACCGCCCGCGGTCGAAGCGGAGCCGCCGGCCCAGCTGTTGGGCGGCGGGGCGCCGCCGAACACCCGGCCCCAGCGGGAGAGCCGGTCGCGGCCCTCGGCCAGCAGCAGGAGCAGATAACCGGCCGCGGCCACCAGGAAGTACAGCCACTGGGTGCCGCCGTCGGCCAGGCCGGCCGCCACCGAGTAGAGCGCCAGCAGCGGCAGCCCGGCCGGGGCGGCGCTGTTGTAGGTGACCGCTATCGCGTCCACCGCCAGGGCGATCACCAGCACGCCGCCGACGAGCAGGATGCGGATGCCGGGGGTGACCGGCGCGGGGATGGCGAAGTCGCTGACATCGGTCATGCCGTCGCGGATCAGGTCGCCGAGCTGCCGGACGGCGTGCGGGCCCGGCACGACGCCGCCCAGCGCCTGGTGCTGGGCGAACATCACGGTCAGCACGATCAGTGACACCAGGGCCTGCGCCAGCACTGTCAGCGGCCGGGCCAGCGGCACCCGCCGGGCCGCCGCGCCGACCCCGGACTGCAGGCACACGCACAGCAGCGCGCGGAAGATCCAGCTGCCCGGACTGGCCAGCGGCAGCAGCGAGCAGGCGGCCATCATCGAGGCGGCCGCCGCGCACACCGTCAGCCGTGCGCGTCCGCTCATGCCCTCGCCCCCGCTTCGCGCCGGTCCCGCTGCTGGGACTCCTCCTGGGAGCGGTAGCGGTCCGCCTGCTGCCACAACTCCGGCATGGTGTCGCCGGCCCGGGCCTCCAGCACCGTCCAGCCCGTCTCGCGCAGGATCCGGATCGCCGCCCGGGTGCCCTCCGGGTCCTCCGGCGGGACCGGCGGCGGCACGGCGCCGGGCGGCTGGGACGGGCCGGACCGCGGGGCGGGCTCACGGGCCAGCCAGGCGTCGCTGTCCAGCACGAAGGCGACCGCGCCGCCGGCCCGCTGCCGCATCCGGCCCATGCTCGCCGCGTCCTGCAGGTCCAGGTCGCCGAGGAAGGCCACCAGCAGGCCGTCGGTGCCCGACCGCAGCGCCTCGTAGGCCGCCGACAGTTCCTCGCCGTCCGAGTTCTCCACCACCGCGAGGGTGTCCAGCAGCACGCCGGCCATGTCGCTGGAGTCGCCGGAGAAGCCGCCGGCGCCGTCCGGCCCCGGCACCGACGTGCCGTTGTCGGTGAGCAGCCGGACCGCGAAGCCGCGCTCCAGCATGTGGGTGGCCACCGAGGCGGCCCCCGACACCGCCCACTCGAAGGCCGAGTCGGGGCCGGAACCGAAGTAGGCGAGCTGCCGGGTGTCCAGCAGCACGGTGCAGCGGGCCCGGTTGGGCTGCTCCTCGCGGCGCACCATCAACTCGCCGTAGCGGGCGGTGGAGCGCCAGTGCACCCGGCGCAGATCGTCGCCGTGCCGGTAGCCGCGCGGGATCACGTCGTCGTCACCGGCCAGCGCCAGCGCCCGGTTGCGGCTCTCGCCGTACCCGGACGACTCGCCGGCCAGCCGCACCGCGGGCAGCGACTCCACCTTGGGCACCACGGTCAGCGTGTCGTGGGCGCTGAACGAGCGGGTCAGCTCACACATCCCGAACGGATCGGTCAGCCGCAGCTGGAGCGGGCCCAGCGGATAGCGGCCGCGCAGATCCGAGCGGACCCGGTAGGACACCTCGCGGTGGCCGCCGGGCTCCACACGGTCCAGCACGAACCGCGGCCGGGGCCCGAGTACGTACGGCACCCGGTCCTGGAGCATGAGCAGCCCGGTGGGGACCCGGGAGACGTTGTCGACCCGCAGGTGCACCCGCGCCTCGGACATGGCCGGCACCCGGGAGGGGGCCAGCCGGCGGCTGCCGGCCACCCGGTAGCGGGTGCGGTAGAGCACCGCGACGCAGACCAGCGGCAGCACCGCCAGCAGCAGTCCGACCCGCAGCAGGTCGGACTGCCCCAGGACGTAGCTGCACACCGCGGCGGCCAGGCCCGCGGCCACGAACGAGCGGCCCCGGGTGGTGAGTCCGGCCAGCGCGGTCCGGAGCCG